>CANQPH010000022.1 GCA_947625675.1 uncultured Acetatifactor sp. | reverse complement strand
GGCGGAGCCATCAGCGGCGGCGCTTATAAGAACAGCAGCAATCTCCTGGGAAGACGCCGGGAGATCGAGGAGCTGGAAAAACACGTGAAGGAGCTCCTGGCCGGGACGGCGGCCCTGGAACAGGAGATTCAGGATACCAAGAACGACAGGAACCGGATGCGCCAGGAACTGGAACAGGTCAAGTCCGCCATCCAGCGCAAGTCCATCGAGCAGAACACCGCCAGGCTGAACATCATGCAGGCCAGGGAGCGGATGGAGGAAGAGGAAGAAGGATACCGAAGCCTGCAGCAGGAACAGGCAGAGCTGGAAGGCCAGATTCAGGAGATCCAGTCCGGCAGGGAGGACACCGGCAGGGAACTGCAGGAAAGCGAAGAGCTGGAACGGCGCACCAATGAGAATATTGCAAGGCTCCAGGCGGAGCTGGAGGAAAAACGGGCTGCGGAAGGGGATCTGTCCGCTCAGGTGACGGAATGGAACCTGAAGACGGAGACCATGCAGCAGACCGATTCCTTCCACCAGGCCAACGTGGACCGTATCGACGGCGAACTGGAACTTCTGGAGGCGGAACGGAAGGAAATTCTGGAGGCCCTGGAGGAAAATACCGCCCAGGCGGCCCGGAAAAAAGAGAATATCACCCAGATCGAGGAGACGATCCGGGCTTCCCTCCAGGCTCAGGAGGACGGCGAAAAGCGCCTTGCCCAGGAGCAGGAGCGCCGGGAGGTCCTTTCCGGCAGGCAAAAAAGCTTTTTCCAGACCAGAGAAGAGCTGGCCGAGAAGCAGTCCGCCCTGGACAAAGAGGTGTACCGTCTGGGGGCCCAGAAGGAAAAACTGGAGGAGAGCCTGGAGGGACAGGTCAATTACATGTGGTCGGAATATGAGATCACTCTGACGGATGCGGTGGCCCTCAGGCGGGAGGAGATGACGGATCTGCCCGCCATGAAGAAGGAGATCGTCTCCCTGAAGGATCAGATCAAAAAGCTGGGGAACGTGAACGTGGGGGCCATCGAGGACTATCGGGATCTGATGGAGCGCTATACCTTCATGAAGGGCCAGCATGACGACCTGGTGGAGGCGGAGAAAACCCTGGAAGGCATCATCCTGGAGCTGGATACCGCCATGCGGAAGCAGTTTACGGAGAAATTCGCCCAGATCGGCAAGGAGTTCGACAAAGTGTTCAAGGAGCTGTTCGGCGGGGGCAAGGCCACCCTGGAGCTTCTGGAAGAGGAAGACATCCTGGAGGCCGGGATCCGGATCATCGCCCAGCCCCCCGGCAAGAAGCTGCAGAACATGATGCAGCTCTCCGGTGGGGAAAAGGCCTTGACGGCCATCGCCCTTCTTTTTGCCATCCAGAACCTGAAGCCTTCTCCTTTCTGCCTCCTGGACGAGATCGAGGCGGCCCTGGACGAATCCAACGTGGGAAGGTTTGCCAAATATTTACATAAGCTGACCAAATATACACAGTTTATCGTGATCACCCACAGAAGGGGGACCATGGAGCAGGTGGATCGGCTGTACGGCATCACCATGCAGGAAAAGGGAGTGTCCGCCCTTGTCAGCGTGAACCTCATTGACAAGGACCTGGAGGACTAAAAAAGGAGGCGGCCCATGGGAGAAGAAAAAAAGGGCTTTTTTGCCAGACTGCGGGAGGGACTGGCCAAGACGAGGGAGAACATCGTCCGGGGGATCGACTCGGTTTTCAGCGGGTTTTCCGCCATCGACGACGATTTTTATGAAGAACTGGAAGAAATCCTGATTATGGGGGACATCGGCGTCAACGCCACCACGGAGATCATCGAGCGCCTGAAGCAGCAGGTCAAGGCCCGGCACCTGAAGGAGCCTTCGGAGTGCAAGCAGCTTTTGATCGAGGGAATTCGGGAACAGATGCGGGTGGACGAGACCGCCTATGATTTTGAAAAAGAACAGTCCGTGGTCATGGTCATCGGCGTCAACGGCGTGGGCAAGACCACTTCCGTGGGCAAGCTGGCCGGAATCCTGAAAGAGAACGGGCGCAAGGTGCTGATCGCTGCGGCGGACACTTTCCGGGCGGCGGCGGGAGAGCAGCTGGCGGAGTGGGCCAGGCGGGCGGACGTGCCCATGATCGGCGGCAAAGAAGGGGCGGATCCCGCCAGCGTGGTTTACGATGCGGTGAACGCCGCCAAGGCCAGGAACGTGGACGTCCTGCTCATCGACACGGCGGGCAGACTCCACAACAAGAAGAACCTCATGGAGGAGCTGCGGAAGATGAACCGGATCATCGACCGGGAATATCCCAACGCCCACCGGGAGAACCTGATCGTGCTGGACGGCACCACAGGCCAGAACGCCCTGGTCCAGGCCCGGGAGTTCGGCCAGGTGGCCAACCTCACCGGCATCATCCTGACCAAGATGGACGGCACCGCCAAGGGGGGCATCGCCGTGGCCATTCAGTCGGAGCTGAACGTGCCGGTGAAATACATCGGCGTGGGGGAGACCATCGAGGATCTGCAGAAATTCGATTCGGACGAGTTCGTGAACGCTCTCTTCGACTTAATAGAATAATTTTCTTCAAGAAGGGTTATGATGAAAATGGATGAACAAATGTTGACATTGGAAAAATTTGAAGAGGCTTCGGAGATCGTGAAGAAGGTCACCCTGGAGACCAAGCTGGTCTACAGCGACTACCTGAGCGTCTCCAGCGGCTGCAGGGTTTTCCTGAAGCCGGAAAACATGCAGTTTACCGGGGCGTATAAGGTGCGGGGGGCCTATTACAAGATGAGCACCCTGACGGAGGAAGAGAGAGCCAAGGGCCTGATCACCGCCTCCGCCGGCAACCATGCCCAGGGCGTGGCTTATGCCGCCAAGTGCTATGGGGCCAAGGCCACCATCGTGATGCCCACCACGACCCCCTTGATGAAGGTGAACCGCACCAAGGGATACGGGGCGGAGGTGGTGCTGTACGGGGACGTGTATGACGAAGCCTGTGCCAAGGCTTACGAGCTGGCGGAGGAACACGGCTACACCTTCATTCATCCCTTCGACGACCTGTGCGTGGCCACGGGCCAAGGAACCATCGCCATGGAGATCTTCAAGGAACTCCCCCTGGTGGATTATATCCTGGTGCCCATCGGCGGCGGCGGTCTGGCCACGGGGGTTTCCACCCTGGCCAAGCTTTTGAATCCCAAGATCAGGGTCATCGGCGTGGAACCGGCGGGAGCCAACTGCATGCAGGAATCCCTGAAGGCGGGCCGGGTAGTGACCCTGCCCCACGTCAGCACCATAGCGGACGGCACTGCGGTGAAGACCCCTGGAACCAAGCTTTTCCCTTATCTGCAGGAAAATCTGGACGACATCATCACCGTCACCGACGACGAGCTGGTGGTGGCCTTCCTGGACATGGTGGAAAATCACAAGATGGTGGTGGAAAATTCCGGCCTTCTCACGGTGGCGGCGGTGAAACACCTGGATGCGAAGGACAAGAGGGTGGTGGCCATCTTGAGCGGCGGCAACATGGACGTGATCACCATGTCCTCCGTGGTGCAGCAGGGCTTGATTTTCCGGGACCGGATCTTCACGGTGTCCGTGCTGCTTCCGGATAAGCCCGGAGAGCTGCATCGGGTGTCCGGCATCATTGCGGAGGCCAACGGCAACGTCATCAAGCTGGAGCACAATCAGTTCGTGTCCACCAACCGTAACGCCGCCGTGGAGCTGCGGATCACCATGGAGGCCTTCGGCACGGAACATAAGAAGCAGATCATGGACGCCCTGGAAAGGGAGGGGTATTCTCCCAAGCTGGTGCGGACCAGCATCTGAGGCCGCAGGCCGAATTCTTGCAAGAGGGAAAGCTTACGGCGGAACTGATGGTCTAAAAGTGCGGAGGGCTTACGGCGGAATCCACAGGGCGGAATTCCGGGGAACGTGCAATAAGCAAGGAAAGATTGGGGAAACAGAGCGGCATATAGGAATGTGCCGTAAAAGGAAGACGGGATATGGCAAAAAGTGAAAAGGAACTGGAGCTGGAATCCATTCAAAAGAAGTCCTGGCGGAGACAGGTACTGGATTATATCGTGATTGCGGCGGCCAGCTTCCTTTATGCGGTTGCGGTGGCCCTGTTCCTGGATCCCAATTCCCTGGCGCCCGGCGGGGTCACCGGCATCGCCATCATCATGAACCGCTTGACCGGCCTGGAGACCGGTACCTGGATCATGCTCATCAATATCCCCATCCTGCTCTTGGGCATCTGGAAATTCGGCCTGCGGTTCATTGTTTCCACTTTGTACTGCACGGCCTTGATTTCCTTGTTTACCAATTTGCTGGCTCCCCTGGGGGCGGTGACGGAGGATCCTTTTCTGGCTTCCCTGGCGGGGAGCGCCCTGACCGCCTTCGCCATGGGCTGCATCTTCAAAGCGGGCTCCACTTCCGGCGGGACGGATATCATCGTCAAAGTGATCCGCCTCCGGATGCCTCATCTGCGGACGGGGGTGATCTTCCTGCTGACGGACGTGTGCATCGTGGCCGCCTCGGCCATCGTGTTCCATGACATAGAGAAGGCCATCTATGCGGGACTGACCGTCTTTTTGATCTCCAAAATCCTGGATCTGGTGCTCTACGGCCAGGACGAGGCCAAGCTCATCTACGTCATCAGCGACCGGGCCGGGGCCATTGCGGGGAGGCTTCTGGAGGATCTGGACGTGGGCGTGACCTATATCCACGGAGAGGGAGGCTACAGCGGCGAGAGCAAGGAAGTGATCCTTTGCGCCATGAAAAAGCGCCTGGCCCCCAAGGTGGAGGACATCGTGCGGGAGGAAGACCCGGCGGCCTTCATGATCATCACCAGCGCCACGGAGGTGTACGGGGAAGGGTATAAGAGTTATTTTGCGGAGAAACTATAATAAAAATCTCGGTGTCAAGAAAAAATACTTGACATGAATTTTTAAAGAATGCCGCAAACAAGCCATTTCCAGAGGTTGAAAGCTTGATTTTGTGACAATCTTGTGACAATTTCAGTTTAAAAGCACTTTTTTGGGCTTGTTCTGCTGCCAAAACGGAATAAATTTTTAGGAAGATTACCCCTGTCATGTAATTGTGGCAGGGGTTTCGTTTGTCTATCAAAATGCAATGCGAAATGGTGAGAAGGCGGTGGTAGGGGTCATAACCGGGGGTATCATTTTCCCGGGCGGTAATCGGCTCGAGAAATCGAAAGATTTAAAAAGGGTCAAGGTCTGCTCTGGACTTAAAAATCTTTCAAGAAATCAAAAAGGGGAGTCCGGTCTGGAATACCCCTTTTTGTCGCCTGGAATGATTCACGAAACTTTCTACTCGTCTAAAACAATTTAGACGATAATTATACCTTGAAAAAGATTAGCGCCGTAAAACGGCTATTACAGCGTAAGAATCGGGCATAAAACGAGGGCATAAGAAAAGATCCCTCTACTAATAAGCAGGGGATCTTTTCTATTATCCCTTATCAGGTTTTTTCCTTTTCCGAATTTTTGCTTGATAATCCTCAAGCCATTTTAAATAATCTTCCTTGGTCTGGATATTATCATCGTAACCAGGGTGGGGTGAAACCTGTTTTCCCTGGACACATTCCCAATAGTAATTTGATTCTGTTATAAATTCATCCAGCACAGTACCGCCGCCATATGTGTTTCTTAGTGAATCGATGATGTTTTTGTGAATTTTTCTGGCAGGGTTTTCCATGCGCTTCTCTTGACGTATCTTATTTTTCTCTTGTCTGCAATCTGGGCAGTAACGCTTTTTGCTATCATTTGAATAAAACAATGAACTACAGCGTGGACACAAATGAATCTTTTTTTCCACTCGCCCTTGTAAAATGCGAAGCAAATCAAAAGAAAATGTATCTCCATAATCTCGGGCAACATAAACTTTTCCCCAAATATACCCATACTCTTCATCTGGAATAACTATCGTGTCATGGAAAATAAATAAATTCTTTTTAAAGACCCTTTCCATATCATCATTTAATTCTTCTGCTTCTTCATGGTCGCTGGCAACAGCTTCTTCAACTTTTTCCTGTGTCCAGTCATAACAAAATTCAAGCATGTCTTCCATTGAAGATGAATAAAGATTCTCTTCACGACCCCAAATTTTTGTATACATAATATGACGATTTTGGCGCCATATATCGAATGCGTGTAATGTGTCTTTCTGGTCATTTTTACTTATTTCATTCACTATTTGTAAGATTTTATCCCTATATAATGCTGCCCATTTAACACATTCGTTCAAAACGGATTCTGGAATTTTGTGTTTCCTTGCCTTTTCCATAAATTTTTCATGATTCGGGTTATCGGGAACAGATTTCACTAAAGAATCAAAAATCTGGTAAGCAACCTCGCCATAATGATTCATGTACGTTGTTTTTGTTTCTCCGTCATAAAATAACCATCTTCGATGTTCCTCATCGTCAATGACTACGGTCGTGAGTTTAAAGTCTTCTTTTCTGTCTGGATGTTTATTTAAAAATTCTTCATTTTCACGTATTAAATGAAAATTGTAATCTTTGATAATTTTATCAAAATATTGTAGCATTTCATTCCATTCCATTTTTAGTTCCTCCTTAATGATAGCCATACGAACGTATGTTTAGTATGGCTAAAATGTGGCTATAAATAAATATTGCATGAACGCTTGTTATGCTGTATCATTAAATTATAGCCACATGATACAATTTAATTTGCGGCTAATGAAATAATAACATGGAAAGGAGGAAAAGTCAAGTGCTGCCCAGGATTTCAGATGATTTGCAAGGGCGATACGTTACTGTCCAGCAAATGGCACGGATAGCCAATATAGGGGAGACAACTGTTCGTAAAATCGCCCAAGAGTGCAACGCTACACGAAAAATTGGAAAAAGTTTAAGGATAAATCGTGAAATTTTCTGTGATTGGATTGAAACACAGTATTCCGAGTAAAAATTTACAAACGATAATATTTTCTAATGCACATAAGAGGGCAGATCGCCCATGATTCAACCATATTTGACACCGACTATCTCCGATGATAGCCGCTCACCTCGAAAATTGGAGGACACTAATTTGGAAAAAGGTTTTCAAATGATTATTGATTTTAGACTTGTTGGAGGATTGACATGAAAAATAATATTTTCTTGCAAGCGGCATTACAATATGCGGCACTTGGGCTTGCAGTGTTTCCCGTAAAGCCAAAGGGAAAAACGCCTCTAACAACTCATGGATGCTTTGATGCAACTACAGACAAAGATCAGATTGTGAAATGGTGGGATCATTGGCCAGACGCCAATATAGGAATGGCAATGGGAAGTAAATCTGGCGGACTCGTAGCCATTGATTTGGATGTGGATGACGATAAAGGCATAAATGGTTATCATGTTTTGCAAGATTGGGAACGGGAAAACGGGGAGCTGCCGGAAACAATCATGTCAATAACTGGGCGGGGAGGTTATCATTATATCTATCGGACGGATAAGGACTATAAAAATGCAGTTGGATTCTGTGAGGGAATAGATATTAGAACCAATGGGGGCTATATCATTGTTCCGCCGAGTGTCCACCCGAACGGTCGTTCTTATGAATGGGAACAATCGCCGGAAGATTATCCTATTGCGCAAGCTGATGAAATGGTTGGGCGTTTCTTGCAGGGGAGCCAGAAAGAGCCGGAACAAAGAGAAAGTTTTACTTCTCCAGAATTGATACCGAAGGGGCAGCGAAATGCCACGCTGTACAAGATGGCTTGCAGCATGAGAGCAAAAGGATACGCAGAGACAACCATTTGGTTAGCAGTTAGGGCGGAAAACGAAGCAAAGTGTAGTCCTGCTCTGAATGATTGTGAAATTGATACGATTGTGAAAAGTGCTTTGAAATATGAAAGCGGTTCGGATATTGGTCAAATTCCTTCCATAGAAAAGCCAAGTCAAAAGAATAATAAAGAATCGCCACTTCTTATATCGCTTGCCTTTGTGGAAGAAAAACAAGCCGAATGGTTAGTTGATGGATATATCCCAAAAGGGCAGATCACTGTATTAGCCGGTGACGGAGGCAGCGGAAAAACCACAACGTGGTGCGGCATGGCAGCAGCAGTCAGCAAGGGGGAGCGGGTATTCTTTGAGTCTCTCCGGGATGATTTCGCAAGGCGCGAGCCGCAAAAGGTCTTATTTTTCAGCAGTGAGGATTCTCTGGAATATACACTGAAAGCCAGACTGAGGAAGGCAGGGGCGGATTTGGGCAATATCTATTCGGTCAGTTTGAGGGATAATCGGTTTTCGGAGATAAAATTCAATAGCCAGTTATTGAAAGACCTGATAAGGGAAATGCAGCCTGCGCTTGTGGTTTTTGACCCCATACAGGCATTTATACCGCCAGATATTCAGATGGGGCAGAGAAACGCAATGCGGAACTGTCTTAACCCCTTAATAGGTTTGGGAGAGGAATACGGCACAACTTTCCTGATTGTGGTACATACTAACAAGCGGCAGGGCGTATATGGCCGGAACCGGATCGCCGACAGCGCAGACGTTTGGGACATTGCCAGGAGCGTTATAATTACTGGAACCACAACAGACAAAAATATCCGGTATCTTTCGCACGAAAAATCCAACTACGGCGAGCCGGGAGAAACTGCGTTATTCACTATTGATGATGGCGTGGCAATATTTAAGGACTATTCGGACAAGCACGATATAGATTTTGTGAAAGAGCGTGATCTGTCGGTATATCAGGCACCACAGCGGCAGGATGCAAAGAAATTTATTCTGGATTATCTGCGAACCGGTAAGAAGCCGACAGCGGACATGGACGAGGCGGCGAAGCTATCCGGTATCAGCAAAAAGACAATGGAGAGGGCAAAAACAGAGTTGCGCAATCAGGGGATTTTGGGAATAAAGTCCGAGGGATACGGACAGAAAAAAATATTTTATTCCTTCCTGCTTGATCGGGAGTTTCACTAACTGTAGTTTTTCTTGGGGGAGTAAAAAAAAATTGGCTTATTTACAGGATTTTCATTTATTCCCCACCTTGGGGGAGTAAAGAAAAAAGGGGGAGTAAGCAAGTCATTTATCCCCCCACATGGGGGAGTAAACAGAACACGCATAAAATCAAGTTTTTTTATTTATTCCCCCAACTTTCGCTACGGTCTATAAGCGTGAGAGGGTAAGCAGGGGGAGTAAGCAATAATAGCAATATATCCGTGCCGTGCAGACAAAAAAGAAAGGATGGTGAAAATGTTAGCGAAAAATGAAAGTGGCGGCGATATGCCAATTTGGAATAATTTTGTGCGGAGACAGATTGGAAGCCGATATCGGCCGCCTGCAGAAGCCTACTCCTTATTAGATGAAAAGGCGAATAAAAGAGTTAAAAAACAAACAGAGGATTCGAAGATGGACAAAAAGTAACTTTGCGCATTTGGTTTACGTCATAAAAAGCATTTTTTGAGGAAAAGAGGTGAAATAATGGCAAAAGGCAGAGCTCTTCCAAACATTGATTTGGAAAAAGTACCACAAGATAAAAAGCGTGAAATAGTGAATAGCTTAATGGAATTACATTCAAAAGGAGTTCCAAGGACGGATGATGAAGTGGAGGCAAGGATTCATGATTACTTTGAATTCTGCGGACGTTCTGCAATTCGTCCGGGTTTTGAGGCTTGTGCTGTTTCCCTTGGGGTTTCAAGGCAAACTTTTTGGAAGTGGTCAAGAGGAATTGGCTGTTCCGAGCGGCGCCAGCAGATCATCGAAGAGGCAAAAACGCTTATAATTGCATTTGTTGAACAGGCAACGCTAAACGGAACTATTTTCCCGGCAAGTGGAATTTTTTTGTTGAAAAATTGGGGGCAGTATAGAGATTCGTTTGCTATTGAACCAACGGAAGTTAATGGTGGAAGAATCCCGAGGAATAGCAGAGAAGAAATGCTTAACGAAAATGAAATAAGTGAAATTATGGAGATTGCAGATGGCCCGGAACCTAATTTTTAAAATTTTGCGATTGTAAAAGATTGGAGGTATGAAAAATGAATGGTTGGAATCTTGATTCTAAAAATGATGTCGAGCGAATTAGTGAGTTAGTTGCAGGACAGGCAGCAGATCTGATATGCAAAAGTTGTTCTATTATGTGCAATAATTTTGACGAAGGAGAGATGCAGAAGTATGCTGATTTACTGCAAAAATGTATTGATAGGACTACTTCATTTATCAAGCAAAAAATAGATGAAATTGAAAGGAGGAATTTTTGATGTTTATTGCAAACGGAATTGATGGGAAACCCTTACGAAAAAAGGAAGAATTTACAAAAGCTAAGTTTGATCGGAGCCGTGGGGGAATTGTTTTCGATAAGCCTAACAGGCATGGGAATGATGAGAATATGGCAGAAGAAATTGCAAAAAAAGTGGCAATGGCAACAAAAAACAAAGTTATTGATGAAGCAGCTTTGAGTCCATTCATTCCAGTGCCTATGGAATGCAATGACCAGGATTTTTCAAACTTATTATAGGGGGTGTGATTAAATGAACCGTTTTTCAAGCATTCTTTTGGCGCTTGATGTTTATGCCGATAAAGTCAATGCGCTAGTTTCAGAGTACCGGGCAGAAAATACCAAAGCAGCGAAAATTTACAACGAGAGTACATATCAGGAAATACGTGAGAAAAACTTACAAAAATATAGGACTAAATATCTGGCGGAAAGAGCAAGTATTGTTGCACGCTGTGATAGTTTTATCGAAGATATTCAAAGTGATTTACGGGCATGGGTTGCAACCCCTGTTCCTCCAAGCATTATGAGCCTTGTTAACTCTCTGATTTCATGCCAAATTCCATTAACAGGGGAAGAACTGGAAGCCATATCCTCTTCGATGGGAAGTTGTTACTTTGGCGGGAAAATTATTCAAAAACTTGCAGCAGATAATAATTTACATGGCTTTGATAATTTTAAGGATGTTGGCTTTTTTGTCAAGATTTTGGATAATGTGAAAACTGAAATGAAAGTGTTCATTGATGGCTTTTTGGGAGACACTCCAGAATACGAGTTTTCAAACGGAGTTTCAAAATACATAGTCTTAGCAGCGACAGCGAAGAAGATTTTCGGGAAAGATTCCAACACTTTAAAGGCGGCTCTTATATGGCGGAGTGAAAATGCTCCTGGAGCCGTTAAAAAAACAGATAAACTTAGTAACGAAGATTTGGAGAATCTAGACCGGCTTTTTTGCGGTGTGAATGGCGTTGAAGAAATAAGGCAGCGGGCGGCGGAACTTGCTCCCGATTTACGGGATGTGATTTCTTTGTCAAAATATGGAAATTATCTTCCAGATGAAGAATCAGAGGAAGAAGTAGTGTATCCATAAATCTTTCGTTTCTGTGATAAAAGGTATTGACTTTTTGTGTGGCATAAATTATAATTTATGTGTGGCAAAAAGTGAGGTGATGATTTGTGAGTCCACGAACAGGCAGACCAAAAGCGGAAAATCCTAAAGAAGTAAAATACAGCATTCGCCTGAATGTAGAAACGGAAGAACGATTGAGAGCTTATTGTGAAAAAAATGGAATAACAAAAGGCGAAGCTATTCGAAAAGGTATTGACCTGCTTTTGAAAAAAGAATAAGGATTGCGCCCCGACCAAAGTTTGCAATCCTTATCTTGCCACAAGAGAAAATTCCCTTGCATGAAATATTCTATCATGCCAGGGTGTTTTCTGCAACTAAAAAAGATGCGGGAAATGCCTTTTTGTTATCCGTATTTACAAAAGAAAGGACAAGAAAAATGAAAAAAATAGACATTGAGAAGGCATACAGCGATTTCCTTGAAGATTCGACTGGTGCACCAGATTCTTTGAGAACGGCATTAACAGAGTTGGAAAATGCTTTTGATTTGTATATCGGGGAAGTGACACGGTTTGAATGGTATTGCGGTTTTGAAACTGCCGTAAAGATTTTGAAAGGTGGTGAATCTTAATGAAAAAACAGACACTCGCAAGCGAAATGTTGGCTGAGGCTGAACAGAAAAATATTTTCTTAAAAAGAAAGATGGAGATGATTCAAGCAATTATGGACATAAAGCACCCGGAAACCGTGGACAAGTTGCGGCATTACGTGACAGCTGCAGTTAACTACGATAAAGAGAAGCAGGAAAAAGGAAAGGGGCAAACTTCATGATTGAAAGCGAAATTGGCCAGGAAAATGATTTTTTCCGCAAAAAGATAGCACTGATTGGAATGGTGACGAATATCAAAAAGCCAGTGATTCTTGACATAGTCTTTGACTACACAAGTACAGCGATTGAACATGATGAGGTGGCTGCAAGGAAGGGGGCAGGTAAAAATGGCGGGAAAACGCAAAGATGATAAAGGGCGAAATCTTAGACTGGGTGAATATTTCGACACTAAGAATAAGCGTTATATGTTCCGAAAGATGATTGATGGTGAGCGTATAACAATTAGTGCACTTGACCTAGTGGAATTGCGGAAACAGGAAAATGATCTGTTATGCAGGATTGATCGGGGTAACAAATTGAATACCAGAAACGCAAAAATGACGTTGAACGCCTATTTTGACTTCTGGATGGAAACATTCGCAAAAAGCGGCAGGAAAGCCACAACATGCACGAACTACAAATCGTACTATAACACTTATATTAAAAACACTATAGGGAAAAAACCAATCACAAAAATTACAAAGGCAGATTGCCAGAGGGTCATAAATGAAATGATGGAACATGGAAAGAAACATTCCACAATGGCGAATCTGAAAAGTTGCTTGAATATCGTTTTTGAGTGTGCTCTTGACGATGACATTATACTCAAGAATCCAGCGAAGAACATACAGTTACCACAGACAGAAAGCAAAAAAAGAACGGCTATAGAGCAAAGACAGATTGACTTGTTTATGGATTTTGTAAAGCGTGATAGAAGGTATTCATACGTTTATCCAGCGTTTATTGTTTTATTCAATTTGGGTCTAAGAATCGGAGAAATGGCGGCTCTTACGTGGGAAGATGTTAATTTCAAGAATAATAGAGTAAGCATAGATAAGACCATAAACAGATATAGAAAGGCTGATTATGGATTTACTATGGCGGTGGCTTCTCCCAAAAGTAAAACCTCTGTCCGTACTGTTGCAATGAATGGAGTTGTAAGACGAGAATTGCTAAAGCTGAAAATGAAAGCAGCAACAACTGTAATTAAATTGCCACTTGTGGATGATGCCGGACATATAAAGAAATACGTATCAGGCTTTTTGTTTACCAATACTTCCGGCAACGTGTGGAGTGAACCAGCATTCCGGTGCCTGATAAATAGGATTGTGGAACAGTACAACAAAGGAGTGGGGAAAACAGAGAAGATCGATAATTTTTGTCCGCACATGGTTAGACATACCTATACAACCCTTGCCTATTCTGCTGGGGCAGATGTGAAAATTGTTTCTCAAAATTTAGGTCACGCATCTACAGCCGTAACTCTGGATACTTATACCCATCTGACAGAAGACAAGAAACGGCAGCAAGAAGAGGTTGCACAGAGGGTTAAAATATCATAGCGTTTGTGACAATTTTGTGACAAATTCAAAAGAAATGACACGAAAAGACGAACAATGATAAAATTAACCCAAAGCGGAAAAGCCCCATTTTATGCGGAGATAACACAAGACAAAAATAGACGAACAAAAGTTCGTAAAGAAAAAATACTTGACACCGCTTTTTTTTTATAGTATGATATCCAAAGCGTGCGGCGCAGGGGTTGGGTGAGGATGGGATGGAGAAAATCTACGAACATACGCTGCTGTATGATTTTTACGGAGAGCTTTTGACGGAGCATCAGCGCAATATTTATGAGGAAGCGGTCTTTAACGACATGTCCCTCGGGGAGATCGCCGAGGAATATGGGATCAGCAGGCAGGGCGTGCACGACCTGATCAGGAGGTGCGACAGGATCCTGCAGGACTATGAGGACAAGCTGCACCTGGTACAAAAATTCATGGAGGCCAAGGAAAAGCTGCGGGAGCTGGAGGAACTGGCCGGAGGACAAAAGGTTTTGTCCCTGGAGGAGCGCATGGCCCGCATCAGAGAGCTGTCAAGGGAACTTTTGCGGGAGTGGTGACCTTTGAACCAACGGACTTGAGAATAGAGGGAGCGGCAGATGGCATTTGAAAGTTTAACGGAGAAGCTGCAGAACGTATTTAAAAATTTAAGAGGCAAGGGCCGCCTGACGGAGGAGGACGTGAGAACCGCCCTGAAAGAAGTGCGGATGGCGCTTTTGGAAGCCGACGTGAACTTCAAGGTGGTGAAGCAGTTCGTCAAATCCGTGGAGGAGAGGGCCATCGGCCAGGACGTGATGAACGGCCTGAATCCCGGACAAATGGTGATCAAGATCGTCAACGAAGAGATGATCTCCCTCATGGGGAGCGAGACCACGGAGATCGCCCTGCAGCCCGGCAAGGCCATCACGGTGATCCTGATGGCCGGCCTGCAGGGTGCGGGCAAGACCACCGCCACGGCCAAGATTGCGGGGCTTCTCAAGAAAAAGGGCAAGAAATCCCTGTTGGTGGCCTGCGACGTCTATCGTCCTGCAGCCATCGAACAGCTGCAGATCAATGGCCAGAAGCAGGAGGTGGAGGTCTTTTCCCTGGGGACGGACGTGAAGCCCGCCCAGATTGCGAAGGAAGCCATCGCCTATGCGGAAAGGAACGGACATAACGTGGTGATCCTGGATACCGCCGGACGTCTCCATATCGACGAGGATATGATGGCGGAGCTGCAGGAGATCAAGGAGACGGTTCCCGTGCACCAGACCCTTCTGGTGGTGGACGCCATGACCGGCCAGGATGCGGTGAACGTGGCGAAGCAGTTCGACGAAAAGGTGGGAATCGACGGCGTGGTCCTGACCAAGCTGGACGGCGACACTAGAGGCGGTGCGGCCCTTTCCATCAAGGCGGTGACCGGCAAGCCCATCCTCTACGTGGGCATGGGAGAGAAGCTCTCAGATATGGAGCAGTTCTATCCGGACCGCATGGCCAGCCGGATCCTGGGCATGGGCGATATCCTGTCCCTCATCGACAAGGCCCAGCAGAACCTGGACATTGACGAGGAAAAGGGCCGGGACATGGCCAGCCGCATGAAAAAAGGCAAGTTCGATTTCGAGGACTACCTGGAGAGCATGAAGCAGATGCGCAAAATGGGCGGCCTTTCCAGCATCCTGGGGATGCTGCCGGGCATGGGGATCAAGGCCGGGGAACTGGAGTCCATGATAGATGAGAAACAGCTGGCCCATATGGAAGCCATCGTGCTGTCCATGACCCCGGATGAGCGCAGGAACCCCAAGATATTGAATCCTCGGCGAAAGTTCCGCATCGCCAGAGGGGCCGGCGTGGACATCAGCCTGGTGAACCGTTTTATCAAGCAGTTCGAGCAGAGCCAGAAGATGATGAAGCAGTTCGGCGGCGGAAAGCGCCGGGGCATGTTCGGCGGGATGCCGGGCATGGGCGGGAAAGGAAGATTCCCCTTCTAGGGGCCTGACGGCCAGGGCCTAAAGGGCATGGTCCGGCATTCCCCATTGATCGGACACGCATTTGGTTTTATTGGTCTTAGTTTTATTTAGAAAGAAAGATACGGGCGGACGCCCTTATCCCCTGGTGTGCAAATGCGGGATGCGAAGCACGGAATTCCGCAGAAGGTTCACACCAGAACAATATAAATCATCAAAAAGACAAAAATCGGAGGTAAAAGAAAATGGCAGTAAAAATCAGGTTGAGGAGAATGGGGCAGAAGAAGGCGCCTTTCTATAGAATCATCGTGGCGGATTCTCGTTCTCCCAGGGATGGCAGATTCATCGAGGAGATCGGTTACTATGATCCTAAGACCAACCCTAGCACCGTCAAGGTGAACGAGGAATTGGCCAAGAAATGGCTGGAGACCGGCGCACAGCCCACGGAAGCGGTCGCTAAGCTTTTGAAGATCGCCGGTATTGAGAAATAAATTCCGGATTGTAAGTTCATCGTAACTAAGAAAGGGTTAATGAAGGAATGAAAGAGTTAGTGGAAGTGATCGCAAAAGCCCTTGTGGAGCATCCGGAGGAAGTGGTAGTCACGGAAAAGGAAGAGGGCAAAAGTTTGATCGTAGAGCTTCACGTCGCCTCTTCCGACATGGGCAAGGTCATCGGCAAGCAGGGCAGGATCGCCAAGGCAATCCGCTCCGTGGTGAAGGCGGCCTCATCCAAGGAAAACAAGAGAGTGGACGTGGAGATCGTTTGACGAGAGGATATGGAAGAGAGATTTCAAGTAGGAATCATAACGTCTCCGCATGGTCTGCGGGGGGAGGTCAAGGTATATCCCACCACGGATGACCCCCGCAGATTCCGCCGATTGAAGGAAGTGATCCTGGATACGGGCAGGGAAGAACGGCTCTTGGAAATTGAGGGCGTCAAATTCTTCAAGCAGATGGTGATTTTGAAATTCCGGGATCTGGACCGAATCGAGGATGTGGAAAAATACCGGAGCAAAAGCTTGTATGTCACCCGCAAAAATGCGGTGCGGCTTCAAAAAGACGAGTATTTTGTGGCGGATCTCATTGGACTGCACGTTGTCGACGAGGAAGGACGGGACGTGGGCATTTTGAAGGACGTGATAACCACGGGGGCCAACGATGTCTATACCATTGAGATGACGGACGGCAGAGAGCTTCTTTTGCCTGCCATCAAGCAGTGTATCCTGAAGGTGGACGTGGCGGAAGGGCTCATGCAGGTGCACGTTCTGGAAGGCCTGTTGGATTGAGGGGCTGTGCGGCTCGCTGATCTGATGAGTGGTCTGTTGGATCGAAGGAGACCCGTTGGTCCGAGGAGGGGTCGCCGGGCTGAGAGCGGCCTGTTGGACTGCGGGTGATCCGCCGGATCGAGAAAAGCCTATGGGAACGGGCGGAAGATGCCGGTTGAACTCTAAGAACGGGGAGACGGAGCGGTGATGGTTTTTCATGTATTGACGTTGTTTCCCGAAATGGTGAGGCAGGCACTGGGAGCCAGCATTATCGGCAGGGCCATGGACAGAGGTCTGATCGACGTGCATGCGGTGAACATCAGGGACTATACGTTGGACAAGCATGGAAAAGTGGATGATTATCCATATGGAGGCGGCGCAGGGATGCTGATCCAGGCGCAGCCTGTTTTTGATGCCTATCAATCGGTGGCCCGGGGGCGGAAGCTCCGAACCGTTTATGTCACCCCCCAGGGTCGTCCTTTCACCCAGCAGATGGCCAGAGAACTGTCCCAGGAAGAAGATCTGGTGCTGCTTTGCGGCCATTACGAGGGCATCGACGAGCGGGTGCTGCAGGAAATCGTCACGGATTATGTGTCCATCGGGGATTACGTGCTCACCGGCGGAGAACTTCCGGCCATGGTCATGATCGACGCCATCGCCAGGCTGGTGCCGGGAGTCCTGAACAACGAGACCTCCGCCCAAACGGAAAGCTTCCACAATGACTTGCTGGAGTATCCCCAATATTCCAGGCCGGTGCTGTGGCATGACCGGGAAGTGCCTTCCGTGCTGCTGTCCGGGAACCACAGGGAGATTCAGGAGTGGAGACGGGAACGCTCCGAGGAAAGGACGGCGGCGGTACGTCCGGATCTGTACGCCCGTTATCAGAAGAAGCAGAAGGCCATCCGAAAGCTGTCCCTGCATAAGCGGGAGCATATCCACATCATGGAGATGCTTCGCCGGGGGAAGGGAGAGCTTCTCTATGATAAGGAAGAGGACGTGCTGACCTATGATCGGGAAAGCGGAACCTTCTATATGACGGCTTCCACCGTGGAGGGCGCATACCGTCTGGTGGAGCAGCTGCGGAAAACGTTGCTTCTTCCGCCGGAGAACGGCGCAATTTGCCCGGGGGAGCGTTCGGAATGGTTCGTCGTAAATCAGGAATATTTGAAGGAGATGCTGATCGACACTTTCGGAGCGGAAGACTTCGGCACCTGCATTCAGGCCTGCTATACCAGCAGGGAAGCCCTGCCCGTGAAGCACAAGGATATCCGCAGGCTGGATCTGAGCCACTTAGATTACCTGGAGGCCCACTATGAATACGGGGATCGGGAGTATCTGCTGGACCGGCTCCAGGCCGGGACCATGTACGGCGCATTCGTGGAAGATCGCCTGGCGGGTTTCATCGGACTTCATGACGAGGGCAGCATGGGCCTTTTGTATGTGGAAGAGGAATACCGCAGGAGGGGCCTGGGGGCCTCCCTGGAAGCGTATCTGATCAACCGCCAGAGGGAGCTGGACTGGACTCCCTATTGCCACATCATGGAAAACAATCGGGAATCCCTGGCGCTCCAGGAGAAGCTGGGGCTTTACTTGTCTTCCGGGAAGCTGTGGTGGCTGCGGGCCGGGAGATTTCCCCGATAACTTTTAAAAATATTTTTAACTTAGTCTTGTCAAAATCGATTGGATATGGTAAAATCTTAACGTTGTGAAAACGAGATGGTCCGCTGGCACGGATTGGTGTTATGAACATCCATTTTTGTAAGGAGGCCAATGACATGGTAGACATTATCAGAGAGATTGAGGCGGAGCAGCTGAAATCACAGGTTGACGAGTTCAACGTAGGCGATACCGTAAGGGTTTACGGTAAGATCAAGGAAGGAAACCGCGAGAGGATTCAGGTCTTCGAGGGCGTGGTCCTGAAGAGACAGAACGGTGGAAACAGAGAGACCTTCACCGTGCGGAAGACATCCAACGGCGTGGGCGTGGAGAAGACCTGGCCGGTGCATTCCCCCAACGTGGAGAAGGTGGAAGTGGTGAGACGGGGTAAAGTAAGGCGGGCAAAGCTGAATTACCTGAGGAACCGCACAGGCAAGAAGGCCAAAGTCAAAGAGTTGATAAGATAACGGGTACGGAAGCCGTACTGACAGAAAGAGGGACAATTACGGAAGTAGTTGTTCCCTTTTTCTTCATAATGTGGTATGCTTAAAATGCAGTGAAAAAATGTGGAACACAGACGGGTTCCTGGAGGATGGGGAGTCATGGCGCATATTCAGGGATTACATTTTTACAAAAGACGTAAAAAGATCAATCCCGCCCTGTTTCGGGAGGCGTTCGGTTGGATCTCCGGTATTTTCATCATGATCTTTCTGGCGGCGGTTCTGGATTACTTCTGGGGAATGTCCCTCAACGTGGTAGGGCCTTCCATGGAACCCACGCTGTATAACGGACAGAGGATCCTGATCGACCGGTTCAGTTATATTTTGGCTTCGCCAAAAGAGGGGGACGTGGTGGTTTTTTTGCCCAACGGCAACCACAATTCTCATTACTATGCGAAACGGGTGGTGGCCCTTCCGGGGGACGAAGTGCAGATTCGGGAAGGAAGGGTGTATGTGAACGGGGAAGCCAGCGAGTACGTGGAGATGCCGGTTTTGGAGGGCGGGATTGCGGAAAATCCCCTGACTCTGGGAATGGATGAGTATTTCTGCATCGGGGACAGCCCGGCGGGCAGCGAAGACAGCCGTTCTCCTAATATAGGTCCCGTCAAAATGGAGGACATCATAGGGAGGGCATGGTTCAGACTGCCGATGGATGAGGCGGACATGGGCTTTGTTCGGTAGGAGGAAGCGTGGATTATCAATGGTATCCTGGCCATATGACCAAGGCCAGACGAATGATGGAAGAAAATATACGGTTGATCGACCTGATCATTGAACTGGTGGACGCCAGGGCGCCTCAAAGCAGCCGGAATCCGGACATCGATGAGCTGGGCCGGGGAAAGTCCCGGATTTTGCTTTTGAACAAATCGGATCTGGCGGATCCGGCGCTCAATAAACAGTGGAAGGATTATTTCGTGCAAAATGGCCTTCATGTGCTGGAAATCAATTCCAAGAGCGGCGCCGGGGTGAAATCCATCCAGAAGCTGGTGCAGGAAGCCTGCAGGGAGAAGCTGGAGAGGGACAGAAAGAGAGGAATCGTCAATCGTCCCATCCGGGCCATGGTGGCGGGAATCCCCAACGTGGGAAAGTCCACCTTCATCAACGCCTTTGCAGGAAGGGCCTGTACCAAGACCGGCAACAAGCCAGGCGTCACCAAGGGAAAGCAGTGGATATGCCTGAACAAGAGTCTGGAGCTTTTGGACACTCCGGGAATCCTGTGGCCCAAGTTCGAAGATCAGAGAGTGGGTCGGAACCTGGCTTTTATCGGTTCCATCAATGATGACATCATCGTGGCGGAGGAAATGGCCCTGGAGCTGTTGGAAGAGCTGCTTCGGCGCTATCCGGAGAACCTGGAAGAACGGTACGGATTCCGGGCGGCGGAGGAGACGCCGCTGCGGATCCTGGAAAAAATCGCCGAGGTCAGAAAGTGTTACGGCAAAGGGGAAAGCCTGGATCTCGGCAGGGCGGCAGGGCTCCTGGCGGATGATTTCCGCAGCGGGAAGCTGGGGCGGATCACGCTGGAGACGCCGGAAGAAATTGCCCGGAAGGCGGCTGCGCCAGGGAGTGCGAAGCCGGAAAAGGTTGCCCGGAAAGTGTCAGAGCCGGAGCGGGAGGTATCGGAAAGATTAGCCCGGAAAACGTCAGAGCCAGGACAGGCGGCGCAGGCAAAGCCGAAGCGGGCCGATTCGGAGAGGGAGACAAATTGAGGAAGGACATGCGCCGCAGGCGCAGATAAGGGATGAAGAAATGAAAAGCGTAATGAAAGAAGTGATCAGTACCGTGCTCTATCTGGCGGGGGTGGTGTGCCTGACTTATCTGGTAATCACCTTCGTGGGACAGCGGACGGAGGTGAGCGGGGAATCCATGGAGGCCACTTTGGCAGACGGGGACAATCTGATCGTGGATAAGATCAGCTATCGGTTCCGGGATCCCCAGAGGTTCGATATTATCGTATTTCCCTTCCAATATCAGGAGGACACCCTGTTTATCAAGAGGATCATCGGGCTGCCCGGAGAAACGGTGCAGATCGGAGAGGACGGCACCATCTATATCAACGGGGAGGTGCTGAAAGAGTCCTACGGCAGGGAGATCATCAGCAAGGATCTCATCGGCATTGCGGCGAACCCCATCGTGCTGGGGGAGGACGAATACTTCGTGATGGGGGACAACCGGAACAACAGCACCGACAGCCGCACGGAAGCGGTGGGCAATATACATAGGAAGGATATTATCGGCCGGGCCTGGCTGAGGATCTGGCCTTTGGATAAATTCGGTTTTTTGAAGCATCAGTGACGGGTTCGCAAAGGAGATGACGAAATGCCGGACAGTGTGCAACGGATCAGGCAGAGGCTGGCGGACGCTTCCTGGGAGGAATGGCCGTCGATCCTGGAAGCCTATCGGGAGGATGAGCGGGCCGGAGTGCGGAGTTTGATCGCTTCCTCCAGGAAGAAGCTGGAAGCGCTGGCTCAGGAGAAGCGGCGTATGGAAGAACTGAAAAGGTATGAGAAGCAATATGCTTCTTGTTCCTATATCTGCGGCATCGATGAGGTGGGCCGGGGGCCCCTGGCTGGACCGGTGGTGGCCGGAGCGGTGATTTTGCCCAAGGACTGTGACATTTTATACATCAACGACTCCAAACAGCTCTCAGAGAAAAAAAGAGAAGAGCTTTACGACGTGATCCTGCAAAAGGCCGTGGCCTGGGGAATCGGCTATTCCTCTCCTTCCAGGATCGATGAGATCAACATCCTGCAGGCCACCTATGAAGCTATGCGGCAGGCCATCCGGAAGCTCTCCGTGGTTCCGAATTTGCTTTTAAACGATGCGGTGACCATTCCCGGGGTGGAGATTCCCCAGGTGCCCATCATAAAAGGGGATGCCAAGAGCATTTCCATCGGGGCCGCCAGCATCATCGCCAAGGTGACCCGGGACAGG
This sequence comes from uncultured Acetatifactor sp., assembly GCA_947625675.1. Taxonomy (GTDB): domain Bacteria; phylum Bacillota; class Clostridia; order Lachnospirales; family Lachnospiraceae; genus Acetatifactor. The sequence continues at coordinate 22,431 of CANQPH010000022.1, read as the reverse complement.
CTTATGGTGAAGTATGACGGGATCTATCCTCAATACGGCTTTGCGGCCAATAAGGGATATGGAAGCCAGGCGCATATCGAAGCCCTGAGAAAATATGGGCCCACCCCCATCCATCGGAGGAGCTTTATTCATAGTTTTGTGAACGGTTGTGAGGACGTGAGCGGAAGGGCTTGATGGGCGGCTGCCGGTTAGGCCGCAGTTGTGATTAGAGGGGATGGATCGGTGGGAGATCGGGAGAATAAGAGGGAAAAAGGTTCGGAAAAGGAAGCCCTTGCCGCCGCCTATCTGGAGGCCAGGGGAGTGAAAATATTGGAACATAATTTCAGGAGCCGCAGGGGGGAAGTGGACCTGGTGGGCCGGGACGAGGGATACTTGATCTTCGTGGAGGTCAAGTACCGAAAAGATCTGACAAAAGGAAGCCCGGAGGAAGCGGTTGGAATTGCCAAACAGAGGAAGATTTGTGAAGTGTCCGATTACTACCGGCTACTTCACGGGATTCCGGCTTCCGTCCCCGTTCGGTATGACGTGGTGGCCATGCTGGGGAGGGAGATCGTCTGGTATCGGAACGCTTTTCCTTATTGCCGTCGGAATTCCTGATTTGGGGAGAAAATAATTTTTGAGAGGAAAGGAACTATGGCTAATATACTGGTTTGCGATGATGACAGGGAGATCGTGGATGCGATTGAGATCTACCTGGGACAGGAGGGGTATCGGATTTTCAAGGCCTATGACGGGGAACAGGCCATCGAGATCCTGAAGCAGGAAGAAATTCATCTTTTAATCATGGATCTGATGATGCCGAAGCTGGACGGGATTCGGGCCACCCTGCAAATCCGAAAAAGCAGCAGCATTCCCATCATCATTCTTTCGGCCAAGTCGGAGGACTCCGACAAGATTCTGGGTCTGAACATCGGCGCGGACGATTATGTCACGAAGCCCTTCAATCCTTTGGAGCTGGTAGCCAGGGTGAAGTCCAATCTCAGACGCTACACCTCGCTGGGAAGCCTGAACTCGGAGAGCCGTTTCGTTTACCAGGTGGGAGGCCTGATGATCAACGACGATACCAAGGAGGTTTCCGTGGACGGGGAGCCGGTGAAGATGACGCCCATCGAATACAACATTCTGTTGCTGCTCATGAAAAATCAGGGCAAGGTGTTTTCCATCAATGAAATCTATGAGAGCATCTGGAACGAGAACGCCATAGGGGCGGACAACACGGTGGCGGTGCATATCCGTCATATTCGGGAAAAAATCGAAATTAATCCGAGGGAACCCCGCTATCTAAAGGTGGTATGGGGAGTGGGGTACAAGATCGACAAGCAGTAGAGGAGGTGTGCCCTTGAAAAAATCTGACAACTGGAACACCTTAAGAAGGATCTTGTTGGGAAGCGCCCAGCATGTGCTCCTGGCGCTTGCCGCTTTTATCGTGGTCATGGTTTTTCAGGAATCCATCATCCGGGTGGAAAATGTCCGGGGAAGCGACCGTCAGTATCGGATGGATCCCTTTGATGATGCGGCGTCCTTTGAAGATACGGAAATATTCGACGAGATGTTTTATAATGCGGTGTGCGATATCACGACTCTGGTGGTGATGCGTCAACAGTTTGAGACGGGCGGAGAATATGACGGGAAAAAACGCATCGACGTGACGGAATTTGTCAACAGACAGGAAGAAGTGAGCGATTCCGTCCTGACTGCGGTTTACACCCTGGACGATTTGATTCGCTGGGGCAAGGCGGATCGGGAGATGCTGCAGTACACCATGAGCAAGAAGGAATTCGTCAATTTCTTCGGCGATCATCTCCTGGACATCAGCCATTATTACCTGGAGCCGGATGGGGATACGCTGCAATATTCCTACGAGGCCATAGAGGACAGATCCGCCCATTTGGGTTCCCTGCTGGCACCGGGAACGGTTCAGTCCTACGGGGAGGAAGAGTGGGGACGTTATGTGCTCCAGGAGGTGAAGCGGCTGCAGGATCGCTATGACCAATATATGGAAATCAACGAGGAACAGCTGGTGGCTATGGCCTTCAGTTACGTGGCGTCCCATATGGAGAGGCCCATTTCCCTGGTGGAAGAGAACGGGGAAGAAAAGGTTCAGGTCCAGATGCTGCGCTGTCGATATAAAACGGTGGATGGAAAGCTTCTGACGGAGATCGCCGATAATTGGATCGATTATTGTAAGCTGGAAAGCAACGTGGACCGGGTACTGGAAAGCCTGGCCAACAACTATGACCTGTATGAACTTCGAAGTGATCTTTATGCGGGCAGCAAAACCAATGTGCAGTATTTTTTCAGAGTGCCGGATGAGGGCGGGACGCAAAGCTATACCAATTTGGCGGAAGGTTTTTCCGTGCTGGAATCCAATGAGTTGGATTACTATTTTCAGGAAGCGGGGAAATACCTGATTTATTCCGTGGAGGACATTCTCTGTGAGAGCAATGCGGATGTCTCGGACGAGGATATGTACAGCATCATCCAAACTTATGAATACGCCTTTCCCCAGGGTACCCGCATCTGGATCGCCGTTCCCGATGTCTATGGGGTGGAGGGGGATCAATTTGCCGAGGCGAGACAGGTTTTCAACAAGGTGGTGCTGCACAGTCGGAACTACGTGGCCATACTGGCGCTCTGCGCCGGATTGTGGCTGATGATCTGGGTCTATCTGACTTATACCGCAGGCCGGATGGGGACGGGAGACGGAGAGAATGACGTCCGCATCAATCTGTTTGATAAATCCTATACGGAATTCGTGATCGCCCTGGGGATCGGAGCTGCCTATTTGGGAAAAAGGGGAGCGGAGTGGGTGTTTTCCGTGGCCTTGGCGGGCTCTTACCCTGCGGAAAGTTTCCTGGTCAATTTCACCATACCTTATACCTGGATCGTTTACTTCGCCGGGGCGGCCCTCGGCTTCCTGGCAAGCTTTGTCTATTGTACTCTCTGGTACAGTTTTGTACGGCGTCTGAAATATGGAAATCTCTGGAAGGACAGCTTCCTGCACTGGATGTGCGACAAGGTATACAGGGGTTTTTCCATGGTGCTCTATCACAAGAGCATTGCCGTCCGGACCCTGCTGCCCTATAATTTGTTTTTGGTGGTGAATTTGGCGGGCGTGGTGCTGGCCTATATTCAACGGGGAAGCTTCGGGCTGTTTTTCGCCTGCGCCGTTGGGCTGCTGGTGTTCGATGCCCTGGTGGGGGTCTATCTGTTCCGCAACAATGCGGAAATGGGAGAGATCGTGGACGCCATCAAGAGGATTCGGCAGGGAGCGGTGGAATACCGGCTGGAAACCTCCCGGATGCACGGGGAGAACCAGGAGATAGCGGAAGCGGTGAACAACATCGGGGAAGGGATCCGCAATGCGGTGGCCACCAGCGTGAAGGACGAGCGGCTGAAATCCGACCTGATCACCAATGTTTCCCACGACATTAAGACGCCCCTGACCTCCATCATTAACTATATCGATCTGTTGAAACGGGAAAAAATCCAGCAGGAGCCGGTGAAAGGATATATCGACATCCTGGAAAGCAAGGCTCAGCGGCTGAAACAGCTGACGGACGATCTGGTGGAGGCTTCCAAGATTTCCTCCGGGAACATTGTGCTGCAGAAGGAACGTTTGGATTTGACGGAGCTCTTGAGTCAGTCCATCGGGGAACTTTCGGACAAATTTGAAGAAAAAGGGCTGCAGATCGTCTTCGTGAAGCCCTTGGAGAGCACCTTCATTCTGGCGGACAGCCGGAGAATGTGGAGGGTGGTGGAAAATCTGTTCCACAATATCTGTAAATATGCCATGCCCGGCACCAGGGTGTACATCGATGTCTGGAAAAAAGATCAGATCATAGAGGCTTCCTTCAAAAACGTGTCCATGCAGCAGCTCCACGTGAAATCCGAGGAGCTGACGGAACGCTTTATCCGGGGAGATGAATCCAGGACCACGGAAGGCAGCGGCCTGGGTCTCTCCATCGCCAAAAATTTGACGGAGATGCAGGGAGGTTCCTTCCAGATCGAACTGGACGGGGATCTATTCAAGGTGTTCCTGCAGTTTCCGGAGCTGAAGGAGACGGAAGAGAAGAAAACGGAAGAAGACGGCGCCCCGTCCTAGGGGCGCCGAAAAATGTCACTCTCCGTCAGTCTCCGGGAAGAGCGTCCGATTGTTGTAGGATTCCAGGATTTCATGAATCTTGCCCGTGTCCTCCAGCACGTTGGAAAGGGAGACGTCATGGTTCATGAAGTCGATGAGGGAGGCCAGGAACCTGCTCATGTCCGTTTCAATGAAATAGGGGCGGGTGTACAGTTCAGGCGGGAGGTAGGTGAGATCCGTCACCACCACCTTGTCGAAATACCCCTGTTCATAAGCTGCGTCAAAGGCCTCCAGGCCTTCGGTGAACAGCCCGAAAGTGCAGCAGATGTAAACCCTGCGGGCGTTCATCTTTTTTAATTGTTTGGCGGTGTCGATCATGCTTCCGCCGGAGGAAATCATGTCGTCGATGATGATGATATCCTTGCCGTCGATGTTGTCCCCCAGGAATTCATGGGCGACAATGGGATTCTTGCCGTTTACGATGGTGGAATAATCTCTCCTCTTATAGAACATGCCGGTATCCACGCCCAGGACCGTGGCGAAATAGATGGCTCGGTCCAATGCGCCTTCGTCCGGGCTGATGACCAGGAGGTGATCTTTGTCCACCAGAAGGTCCGTTTCGGAATGGAGCAGGGCCCTGGTGAAGTGGTAGGGCGAGGTGAAATTGTCGAAGCCGTTCAGGGGCGTGGCGTTCTGTACCCTGGGATCATGGGCGTCGAAGGTGACGATATTGTGGACCCCCATGTCCCGCAGCTCCGTCAAGGCGTAGGCGCAGTCCAGGGATTCCCGGCCGTTGCGCTTGTGCTGCCGCCCCTCATAGAGGAAAGGCATGATCACGTTGATGCGCTTGGCCTTCCCATTGCAGGCGGCGACCACCCTTTTCAGATCCTGGTAATGATCGTCCGGGGACATGTGGTTGACGGTTCCATATAAGTCGTAAGTAATGCTGTGATTGCAGACATCCACCAGCAAAAAGAGATCCTTGCCCCGGATGGTTTCCAGGAACCGGGCCTTGGCCTCCCCCGTTCCGAAACGGGGCACCTCCAGATGGGCGAGATAATTGTCTTCGATGTACCCGTGAAAGGCGGGATCGTTTTTTACCTTGTCGTTGTGGGCGTTTTTGCGTAACTCCACGAGATACTGGTTGACCCGTTCCCCCATTTTCCGGGCGGAAGGCAGGGCTGCCAGTTTGAGAGGGGCCACTGGCATGGCGTGATCTAGTTCATGTAAGTTGGGCATAAGGTTCCTCCTTTATGTGGGTGGGCGCCAAGGTTAAGTCGTACAACATTAATTTATCATTTGGATAGTGACACGTCAAGAAATTTCTAGTAAAATAGTAAAGGATGTAAGGGATGGAGGGCTGGAAATCAATCATATGAATGAACAGCGAGGACACTTGGTGAGGGAAGCCGCCGCCGGAAGCATAGCGGAGGAAATGGGGATCGCAGCCGGGGACAGGCTCCTTCAGGTGAACGGTACGGACATAGAAGATATCTTTGATTATCAATATTTGATTCAGGACGACTATATCGAGGTCCTGGTGGCCAAGCCGGACGGAGAGGAATGGCTTTTGGAGATCGAAAAGGATCCGGAGGAGGATCTGGGGATCGTTTTTGAGAACGGTCTCATGGACGACTACAGGCATTGTCACAATAAATGTATTTTCTGCTTCATTGACCAGATGCCGCCTGGCATGCGGGACACCCTGTATTTCAAGGATGATGACTCCAGATTGTCGTTTCTCCAGGGAAATTACGTGACCCTGACCAACATGTCGGAGCATGACGTGGACAGGATCATCAAGTATCATTTGTCCCCCATCAACATTTCCTTTCAGACCATGAACCCGGAGCTCCGCTGCAGGATGCTGAACAATCGGTTCGCCGGGGACTCCCTGAAAAAAGTGGACAGGCTCATGGAAGCGGGAATCACCATGAACGGGCAGATCGTGCTGTGCAAGGGAATCAATGACGGGGCGGAGCTGGAATTCAGCATTCGGGAGCTGATGAAGTATCTTCCCAAACTGGAGAGCGTGTCCGTGGTGCCGGTGGGCCTCACGAAATACCGGGAGGGCCTGTATCCCCTGGAGCCTTTTGGAAAAGAGGATGCCAGGAAAGTCCTGGAGACCATTCACGGGTACCAGAGGGAATGTATGGCAAAGTACGGCACCCATTTCATCCATGCCAGCGATGAATGGTATCTGCTGGCGGAGGAGGAACTGCCGGAGGCGGAACGCTATGACGGATACCTCCAGCTGGAAAACGGGGTGGGGATGCTGCGGCTGCTGATGGAGGAATTCGAGGAAGCCTTTCGTGAGGCGGAGAAGGTTTTTTGGGGATCTTCGGAATCCTGGGGCGGACCCAGGGTTGTATCCCTGGCCACGGGCATGTTGGCCTATCCCTGTATCAAGGCCATGATGGAACGGCTGGAGAAACGGTTTCCGGGATTGACCGTGCTGGTCTATGCCATCCGCAATGATTTCTTCGGGGAGAGCATCACGGTCTCCGGCCTTTTGACGGGACAGGACATCCGGGACCAGCTCCAGGGACGTCCCCTGGGAGAATGCCTGCTGCTTCCACAGAATCTGCTGCGCAGCGGGGAAGACGTTTTTTTGGATGATTTGTGCGTGGGAGATTTGGAAAAGGCTTTACAAGTTCCCATTAATATTGTAAAATCAAGCGGACGCAATTTGATTGAAGCGGTCCTGGGCCGGAAGATAGGAAAAGAGGAATCCCTCTAGGAAAGAAGAAAATTTTTTGCAGGCCGGCTTGGAAGGACCGATTGACAGGAGGTTATATGGCAAAAAGAAAAAACAAACCCATTGTGGCGGTGGTGGGAAGGCCCAACGTGGGAAAATCCACTCTCTTCAATGCGTTGGCCGGATCCAAAATTTCCATCGTGAAGGATACGCCGGGGATCACGAGGGATCGGATTTATACGGACGTGACCTGGCTGGACATGACGTTCACCCTCATAGACACCGGAGGAATCGAACCGGACAGCAAGGATATCATATTGTCCCAGATGCGGGAGCAGGCTCAGATCGCCATCGACACGGCGGACGTGATCCTTTTCATGGTGGACGTGAAGCAGGGGCTGGTGGATGCGGATTCCAAGGTGGCGGACATGCTGCGCCGCAGCCACAAGCCGGTGGTGCTGGTGGTGAACAAGGTGGACAATTATCAGGCCATGCTGCCGGACGTGTATGAATTCTACAACCTGGGCATCGGCGATCCCGTCCCCGTTTCCTCCGTGAACCGCACGGGGCTGGGGGACATGCTGGAGATCGTCACCTCTTATTTTGATAAAGAAAATCTGGAAAAAGAGGAGGACGACCGCACCAGGGTGGCCATCGTGGGAAAGCCCAACGTGGGGAAGTCTTCCATCATCAACAAGCTGTTGGGAGAGAACCGGCTGATCGTGTCCGACATTGCCGGCACCACCAGGGATGCGGTGGACACGGAGCTGACTTTTCGTGGAAAGGAGTACGTATTTATCGACACGGCGGGACTGCGCCGGAAGAACAAGATCAAGGAAGAATTGGAGCGTTACATGATTATCCGCACGGTGGGAGCCGTGGAGCGGTCGGACGTGGTGGTCCTGGTGATCGACGCCCAGGACGGGGTGACGGAGCAGGACGCCAAGATCGCAGGCATCGCCCATGACCGGGGGAAGGCCGTGATCATTGCGGTGAACAAGTGGGACGCCATCGAGAAGGATGACAAGACGGTGTACCGTTTTACCGAAAAGATCCGCAACACCCTGTCCTTCATGCCCTATGCGGAAATCCTGTTCATTTCCGCCCTGACGGGCCAGAGGCTGCCCAAGCTCTTCGAGACCATCGACATGGTCAGCGCCAATCACGCCATGCGGGTTGCCACCGGCGTGCTCAACGAGATCATGGCGGAGGCAGTGGTCATGCAGCAGCCTCCTTCCGACAAGGGGAAGCGGCTGAAGCTGTATTATATCACCCAGGTTTCCGTGAAGCCCCCGACTTTTGTGATTTTCGTAAATGACAAGGAACTGATGCATTTCTCCTATACCAGGTATATCGAGAACCAGATCCGGGAGACCTTCGGGTTCCGGGGCACCCCGTTGAAGTTCATCATACGGGAGAAGGGGGAAAAAGAACAGTGATGGAACGTGTGATTTGTTTGGTGATGGGTTATGTGTTCGGATTGTTTCAGACCGCATATTTTTACGGGAAGGCCAAGGGCATTGACATCCGAAAGTATGGGAGCGGCAATTCCGGCACCACCAACGCCTTGCGGGTGCTGGGGACCAAGGCCGGTCTCATCGTCCTGGCCGGGGACTGCATCAAGTGTATCCTGGCGATATGTCTCACCAGGGTGATTTTCGGGGCGAGCCATCCGGACAGCATCTATCTGTTGTGCATGTATTCTGCCACGGGGGCGATCCTGGGACACAATTTTCCTTTTTATATGAATTTCAAGGGAGGGAAGGGGATCGCCGCCACGGCGGGGCTGGTGCTGTCCTTTCATCCTTATTTGATCCCCATGGGGGTGATCCTGTTTTTCGGCACCTTTCTGACCACCCACTATGTCTCTCTGGGGTCCCTGCTGGTCTATGCGGGGCTGATGATCGAGATCGTGATCTGCGGGCAGATGGGGGTCTTCACCGGGATGACCCAGCCGCTGCTGAACGAGATGTACGTGCTGACGGCCTTCCTGACCGTGATGGCCTATTGGAAGCACAGGGAGAACATCAAGCGGCTGCTGCGGGGAGAAGAACGGAAGACTTATCTTTTGAAGAAAAACAAGGTGGACTGAGCACCACAACGCTTCGGAACGGAGGGTATCATGGCAAAAATAGGAATGATTGGAGCGGGGAGCTGGGGAAGCGCCCTGGCGGTATTGTTACATAATAACGGACACGAGGTCACGGTCTGGTCGGCCCTTCCCGACGAGATCCGGATGCTTTCCAGGGATCACGAGCACAAGGCCCTGCCGGGAGTGAAGCTGCCGGAAGAAATGGTCTTCACCACGGACCTGCGGGAAGCGGCGGAGGGCAGGGATCTGCTGGTGCTGGCGGTGGCCAGCCCTTATACCAGGGCCACGGCCCGGAAGCTGAAGGACGTGGCGGCCCCGGGGCAGATCATCGTGAACGTGGCCAAGGGAATCGAGGAGCACAGCTTGATGCCCCTTTCCCAGGTGGTGGAAGAGGAAGTGCCCCAGGCGGAGGTGGCGGTGCTTTCCGGCCCTTCCCATGCGGAAGAGGTGGGCCGGGGGCTGCCCACCACCATCGTGGCAGGGGCCCACAGGAAAGAAACGGCAGAGTTTATCCAGAACATTTTCATGAGCGAGGTGTTCCGGGTCTATATCAGCCCGGACGTGCTGGGAATGGAGCTGGGAGCGGCCTTGAAGAACGTGGTGGCCCTGGCGGCGGGCATCGCCGACGGCCTGGGATACGGGGACAATACCAAGGCGGCCCTGATCACCAGGGGCATTGCGGAAATCTCCAGGCTGGGCACGGCCATGGGCGGTAAGGCCGAAACCTTCAACGGTTTGACGGGGATCGGGGATCTGATCGTGACCTGCGCCAGCATGCATTCCAGGAACCGGAGGGCCGGCATCCTCATCGGCAAGGGCTATACCATGGAAGCGGCCATGAAGGAAGTGAACATGGTGGTGGAGGGCGTGTATTCCGCCAAGGCCGCCATGGAACTGGCGAAGAAATACAGCGTGTCCCTCCCCATCATCGAACAGGTGAACGCCGTGCTTTTCGAGGGCAAGAACGCCGCAGCGGCGGTGAGGGAGCTGATGCTTCGGGATAAGAAATCGGAAATCTCACAGGAATGGAATTAAGGGGAAAGGACAGAGGCATGAGTGAGCAGGAACTGAAAAAAGAAAATAAATTTGACCTGGGCGGGGGAACTTCCTTTCAGGGAACGGCCTCCTACGTGGCCAGCGAGGAGCTGATGGCCTCGGTGAACATCGCCATCGCCTTGAAGAAGCCCCTTTTGATCAAAGGGGAGCCGGGAACGGGCAAGACCATGCTGGCGGAGGCGGTGGCCAAGGCCCTGGGCAAGCGGCTGATCATCTGGAACATCAAGTCCACCACCAAGGCCCAGGAGGGGCTGTACGTGTACGACACCATCCAGCGGCTCTATGACGGACAATTCGGCGTGGAGGGCGTGGACGACATCGCCCGTTATATCAAGCTGGGCAAGCTGGGAGAGGCCTTTGACAGCGAGGACCAGGTGGTGCTTTTGATCGACGAGATCGACAAGGCGGATCTGGAATTCCCCAACGATCTGCTCTGGGAGCTGGATCAGATGGAATTCTACATCAATGAGACCCATCGGACGGTGAAGGCCAAGCACCGTCCCATCGTGATCATCACCTCCAATGCGGAAAAGGAGCTTCCGGACGCCTTCCTGCGCAGGTGTATTTTTCACTATATCGAGTTCCCGGACAAGGAGCTGATGGAGGAGATCGTGCGGGTGCATTTCCCCAACGTGGAGGCGAATCTGCTTGCCAACGCCATGGAGGTGTTCTATAACATCCGCTCCATCCGGGACATCCGCAAGAAGCCCAGCACCTCGGAGCTGATCGATTGGATCAACGCCCTGCAGATCGGTGGGATCCCGGCGGACCGGATCCGGAAGGCCCTGCCTTTTATCGGCGTGGTGGTGAAAAAGGACGAGGATCTGGAGCTGGTGAAGCACGATACCAGTCTGTGACCGGCTGCGGAAAGGGAAGGGCGTATATTACGGAAGGGGATGGCCTATGTTTACCAAATTTTTTGAAACCTTAAGGGAAAAAGGACTGCACGTGACCCTTGGGGAATTCCTGACCCTGCAGGAGGCCCTGGACAAGGGGCTCTGCGGCAGCTCCCTGACCCAGTTTTATTATGTGGCCCGGATGATCCTGGTAAAGAGCGAGACGGATTTCGACAAGTATGACATGGCTTTCGAGGAATGTTTCAAGCCGGCCCAGAGACAGACGGAAGTGGGGGCGGAGATGCTCCGGTGGCTGGACAAGTCGGAAATGCTGGAGCTGGCCCACGAGGACGCCAGACGCCATCTGAACCAGATGGAAGAGGATCTGCAGATCGACAAAAAGGACATCGAGGAAACCTTCAAGCAGCGACTGAAGGATCAGAACGAGGAGCACAACGGGGGAAGCTTTTGGATCGGCACCATGGGAAAGACCTCCTTCGGCAACATGGGCGGCAACGTGGGCGGTGTCCGAGTGGGCGGCAAAACCGGCTACCAGTCCGCATTCGCCGTGGTGGGGGCCAGGAAATACCGGGATTTCCGGGATGACCGGGTCCTGGACAACAGGCAGTTCCAGATGGCCTTCCGCAAGCTGCGGCAGTTCTCCAGCCGTCTGGACATTCCGGAGACGGAGCTGGACATCGACGGCACGGTGGACAAGACCTGCAACAACGGCGGCTGCTTGCAGATCGTCATGAAGAAGCCCCGCAAAAATGCGGTGAAGCTTTTGCTTCTCATGGATTCTGGCGGCACCATGATCCCTTTCAGCAGCCTGCTCAACGATCTGTTCCAGGCGGTGCACAAGTCCAATCATTATAAAGACGTGAAGACCTATTATTTTCACAACTGCATTTACAGCAAGCTGTACAAGACCCCGGAATGTGAAAACGGGGATTGGATCGACACGGAGTGGATGTTCCGCAACGTGGGCAGCGATTACAAGGTGATCATCGTGGGGGACGCCGCCATGGCGCCGGAAGAGCTGTATTCCGACTCCGGCAATTACAGGGGGCCCAACGGCGGGCTTTCCGGTTATGAGTGGCTTTCCCTCATCAAGAGAAAATACAAAAGGGTGGTCTGGCTGAATCCCAAGATGGCTCCCGGCAATGCTCCCTGGAGAGAGGCGGAGACCGCCATCAAGGGGATTTTTCCCATGTACAAGCTGACGGTGGACGGATTGAACCGGGCCATGGTCAAGCTTATGGCCAACAAATAAGTCTGGAAAATATTTACGTTAGGAGGGTGTTGCATGGCGAAGCCAGGGCAAAAAACGGAACAACAGGTGGGAGATAAGCAGGAAAAGAAGAGCAAGAATCTGGAAAGCGCAGATCAGGAAAAAACAGATAGAGAAAAATCAGTCAGTGAAAAATCGGACAAGGAAAAATCGGATCAGGAGCGGCAGGACGCCCGGAAAACGATGATGCTTCGTGAGCCTATAGGAAAGATCATTCCCAAAATGGCGATTCCCACCATCGTTTCCTTTTTGATCACGTCCATCTATAATCTGGCGGATACCTATTTCGTCAGTTCCATCGGCACCAACGCCACGGCGGCGGTCAGCGTCAACGCTTCCCTGGACCAGATCATCATGATGGCCGGTTCCATGCTGGCGGTGGGCGCCAACAGCTTTATCGCCAGGCTTCTGGGGGCCAAGGAGGAGCAGAAGGCCAGCCGGGTGCTTTCCACCGCCTTTTTCCTGGCAGCGGCCTTCGGTGCGGTGGTCACCCTCATCGGCATCACCTGGATGCGGCCCATGGTAAGGCTTTTGGGGGCCACGGACACCTGTGAGCAGTATGCCATGGATTATGCCACCTACGTGGTGCTGGTAGCGCCCTTCATGGCCACCAGCTTCGTGATGAACCAATGTCTGCGGGCGGAAGGAAGCGCCCTTCTCTCCATGATTGGCATGGGCTTCGGAGGGGTGCTGAACTGTTTCCTGGATCCCATTTTCATCTTCGGATATTTCGGGCTGCCCGCCATGGGCGTGGCGGGGGCTTCCATGGCCACGGCCATTTCCAAGCTGGTGAGCTTCGGCATCCTGATCTTCCCTTACCTTGCGAAGCGCACCATCCTGCGGATTTCCCTGTCCCGGTTCCAGTGTAACTGGGAAAACCTCTACCAGATCATCAGCGTGGGCTCGTCGTCCATGTTCCGCTCCGGCCTGGCGGTGGTGTCCGCCATCGTGCTGAACAATATAGCGGGCGACATTTCCGATTCCGTGCTGGCGGGCATCGGTATCTCCACCAAGATCATGATGTTCCCCTTCGGCATCATCCTGGGCTTCGGCGCCGGATTCCAGCCGGTGGCGGGCTTCAACTGGGGGGCCAAACGATATGACCGGGTGCGGGAAAGCTATCGGTATTCCGCCCGGACAGCCATTGTGGGAGCGGCCCTGATGGCGGCGGTTCTGGCCATTTTCGCCAATCCGGTGATCCGGCTCTTCTCGGAAACGGATCCGGCGGTACAGCGCATCGGGGCCCTGTGTATCCGTCTGCAGTGTCTGTCTCTGCCGGTGCACGCCTGGGTGGCGGTGGTGAACATGTTCTGCGCCGGTCTGGGCTTCGTGAAAGGAGCTCTGGTCCTTTCCACGGCCAGACAGGGAAGCTGTTTCCTGCCCATCGTGTTCCCCATGGCCTGGCTCTGGGGAGAGAACGGGGTGGCTTCCGTGCAGGCGGTGGCGGATATATTGAGCCTGATTCTGGCCGTTCCCATTATTCGGCACGTCATGAAGCAGGTGAGAGAGGCGGAAAAGGAAGCGGCTGGATCGTGAATTGAAGATCATGAACAGGATGAGATCATAAATCGGACGGGGAGGACGTGCTTCCCCGGATTGAAGTGAGGAATTACGGAATGAAGGTACTCATTATAGGCAATCAGGACAGATATGAAAAATTTTCCCCGCACACGGAGTTCTCTGAGAAAGCGGAAAAGATCTTCGTACCCTTAAAGGCTCCCTGGGAGGAATATCCCGAGGAGGGGCTGGAAGCGGAATATCTGGCGGCGGACGCCATCGCCAGGGTGCCCGAAGGGCTGATCCGCCGGATGCCCAACCTGAAGGTCATCCATTCCGAGGGGGTGGGGTTCAACGGCATTGACTGCGGAGCCGCCGCCGAAAGGGGTATTTACGTCTGCAATAACCGTGGGATCAATGCGGGGGCCGTGGCGGAGCAGACGGTGCTTCTCATCCTGGGATTGCTGCGGGACGTGGTGGCCGGGGAAAAAGAGGTGCTGGAGGGCCGACAGATCCAGTGCAAGGAATATAAGATGGTGCATGGAATCACCGAACTGGAGGAATGCAGCGTGGGGCTGATCGGCTTCGGGGACATCGCCAAAGCTGCGGCCCGGTTCCTGCATCCTTTCGGCTGCCGGATTTTCTATTGCGCCACTTCCAGGAAGCCGGAGGCGGTGGAACGGGAATATGACGTGACCTGGATGGAATTGGAGGAGATGCTTCGAACCTGCAATATCATCAGCATCCACGTTCCCGTGACCCCGGATACTGCGGGGATGGTAGACGAGGCTTTCCTGCGGAAAATGCGCAGGGACGCTTATTTGATCAATACGGCCAGGGGAGAGATGGTGAACAATGAGGCCCTGTGCAGGGCCCTTTCGGAGGGATGGATCGCTGGTGCGGGCCTGGATACCATAGCGCCGGAACCGGTGACGCCGGACAATCCGCTTCTCCATTTGCCGGAAGAGGTGCGGAGGAAGATTTTGTTTTCCCCGCATATCGGCGGGATCACTACCAACACCTTCCGAAAGGCCCATAGGAACATCTGGACGACCTTTGAACAGGTGAGCCGTGGGGAGCGGCCGGAGCATGTGGTGAACGGAGTGTAGGCCGGGACTTGCGGAGAACAAGGCGCTGCAGCCAGGGGCTTGAGGCGTGCAGAGTGTAGGCCGGAACTTGCGGAGAATAAAGCGCTGCAGCCGGGGACCTGAGCATGCGAAATATAACAGCATCATAGAGTATCAGGAAAAGTAAGGAGAGTGTGAAGAATGACGGTTTTTGAGGAATTGAAGGCCAGGGGACTTCTGGCCCAGCTGACGGATGAGGAAGAGATCAAGGAACTGATCAACAACGGCAAGGCCACTTTTTATATCGGCTTTGACCCTACGGCGGACAGCCTGCATGTGGGACATTTCATGGCCCTGTGCCTGATGAAGCGGCTGCAGATGGCCGGCAACAAGCCCATCGCCCTGATCGGGGGCGGCACGGCCATGATCGGTGACCCTTCCGGCAGAAGCGACATGCGCACCATGATGACGAAGGAGATCATCGAGCACAACGGGGAGTGCTTCAAGAAGCAGATGAGCCGTTTTATTGATTTTTCCGAGGGAAAGGCCATCATGGTCAACAATGCGGACTGGCTGATGAACTTAAATTATATTGAACTGCTGCGGGATGTGGGCGTGCACTTCAGCGTGAACAGGATGCTCACCGCCGAGTGCTACAGGCAGCGCATGGAAAAGGGCCTAAGCTTCCTGGAGTTCAACTATATGATCATGCAGAGCTATGACTTCCTGGAGCTGTTCCAGAAATATGGCTGCAACATGCAGTTCGGCGGCGACGATCAGTGGAGCAACATGCTGGGCGGCACGGAGCTGATCCGCCGGAAACTGGGCAAGGACGCTTACGCCATGACCATCACCCTGCTGCTCAATTCCGAAGGCAAGAAGATGGGCAAAACCCAGAAGGGGGCCGTGTGGCTGGATCCCAACAAGACTTCTCCCTTTGAATTTTATCAGTATTGGAGAAACGTGGCGGATGCGGACGTGCTCAAGTGTCTGCGGATGCTGACCTTCCTGCCCTTAGAGCAGATCGACGAGATGGACAAATGGGAAGGCAGTCAGCTGAACAAGGCCAAGGAGATCCTGGCCTATGAGCTGACCAATCTGGTTCACGGGGAGGAAGAAGCCCGGAAAGCCCAGGAGAGCGCCAGGGCCCTGTTCGGGGGCGGAGCGGCGGCGGAAATGCCCACCTGCCGGCTGGCGGAGGAGGATTTCAGGGACGGTGCCATCGACATTCTGGGAGTGCTGGTGAAGGCCGGGCTGTGCGCTTCCCGTTCCGAGGCCAGACGGGCCGTGGAACAGGGCGGCATCACGGTGGAGGATGCCAAGATCACGGACGTGAAGACCCTGTATGCGCCGGAGCAGTTCGCCGGGGAGGGTCTGGTGGTCAAACGGGGCAAGAAAAATTTCAAACGGGTGAAGATGTAAGACCTTAGCTGTCATACCCCGCCCTTCTGCCGCATACATTTGTAACAGCAGGAGGGTAGGATAACATGCAGAATGAAACGTCGAATACCTATGATCTTTATCGCGATATACAGCAAAGAACCGGAGGGGAGATCTACATCGGGGTCCTGGGACCGGTGCGGACAGGCAAGTCCACGTTCATCAAGCGGTTCATGGACGTGATGGTGCTCCCTTACATGGAAGACGAACATGCCAGGATCCGGGCACAGGATGAACTGCCCCAAAGCGCCGGAGGCAAGACCATCACCACCACGGAGCCCAAGTTCATTCCCAAAGAAGCGGCCAAAATCGCCCTGAACGGGGACGTGGAAGTTTCCGTCCGACTCATCGACTGCGTAGGTTACATGGTGGAAGGGGCCGCAGGCCACATGGAAGAGGATATGGAGCGGATGGTGAAGACCCCCTGGTTCGAGGAGGAGATTCCCTTCACCCAGGCGGCGGAGATCGGCACGGATAAGGTCATGAACGATCATTCCACCATTGGCCTGGTGATCACCACGGACGGAAGCTTCGGGGAGATTCCCAGGGCCAACTATCTGGGGGCGGAAGAAAAGACCATTCTGGCCCTGAAAAAATTACATAAGCCCTTTTTGGTGCTGCTCAACAGCCAGAAGCCCTATTCCGAGGAGGCCAGGAAGCTTTCCCAGGAGATATCTGAAAAGTACCAGGTGTCCGTGCTGCCGGTGAACTGCGAACAGCTGAAAAAAGAGGACATCAACCGGATCCTGGAGAACATCCTGTATGAGTTTCCCATTTCCGTCATGGAATTTTACATGCCCAAGTGGGTGGAAATGCTGCCCGGAGAGAGCGGGATCAAGCAGGAGTTGGTGGCAAAGATCAAGGAATTGATGAAAGAATATGATACGGTGCGAGATGTGGTGACGAAGCCTGTATCCCTGGATTGCGATTTCATCAAACGGATCAAGACCGATGCGGTCAACATGTCGGACGGTTCCATCCGCATCCAAATGGACATGGACGAAGCCTATTATTATGAGATGCTCACCGACATGATCGGTGAATCCATCACGGACGAGTATCAGCTGGTACAGAAGCTGAAAGAATTTTCCGCCATGAAAAAAGAATACGCCAAAGTGTTGGATGCCGTCAATGCGGTGCGCATGACCGGCTACGGAGTGGTGAAGCCGGCCAAGGGAGAGATCACGCTGAACAAACCGGAGATCATCCGGCACGGCGGTAAATTCGGGGTCAAGATCAAAGCGGTGAGTCCTTCCATCCATATGATTCGGGCCAATATCGAAACGGAGATCGCCCCCATCGTGGGAACGGAAAACCAGGCGGAGGATCTGATCAAGTATATCAACGAAGCGGAGGAAGGCCAGGAGGGCATCTGGGACACCAATATTTTCGGCAAAACCGTGGAGCAGCTGGTGAACGACGGCATTACCGCCAAAGTGGCGGCCATCGGGGAGGAAAGCCAGGTGAAGCTCCAGGATACCATGCAAAAGATTGTCAACGACAGCAGCGGAGGGATGATCTGCATCATTATCTAGCCCAAAAGGCCATTGTCAAACCACCCGGAGAAGTCCGGCGGGGCTGACAGTGGCCTTTGATTTATGAAGATTAATTCTTTCTAAAGTGCTTTCTTTTGGGGGAAAATATGGTATACTTGGTATAGATATGGGAAAAGGAGGAGCGGGGTATGGGTGCCGTGTACGAAAAATTATTAAAATGTTATGACTGTGTTCGGGAAAAAACGGATTTTCAGCCGGAGGTGGCCGTCGTGCTGGGCTCCGGTCTGGGAGAGTATGCGGAAAATATTCAGGTGGCATATGAGCTTCCCTATCGAGAGATCGAGGGCTTCCCGGTTTCCACCGTGCCGGGCCATGCGGGGAGGTTTATCTTCGGTTACGTGGGACGGGTGCCCGTGGTGTGCATGAAGGGGAGAGTGCATTTTTATGAAGGTTATCCCATTTCCGACGTGGTGCTCCCGGTGCGCCTGATGAAGCTTCTGGGAGCGAAGATCCTGTTCCTGACCAATGCGGCGGGGGGCGTGAATCCCTCCTTCCATGCGGGGGATCTGATGCTGATTCGGGATCATATCGCCACTTTTGCCCCCAATCCTCTGATCGGGCCCAACGTGGAGGAACTGGGAGTGCGTTTTCCGGACATGAGCAAGGTCTATGACCGGCAGCTGCAGCAGATTTTGCGGGAGGCCGCCGGAGAAAACGGGATCTTTTTACAGGAGGGGGTCTATACCCAGCTGACCGGACCTTCCTTTGAGTCCCCGGCGGAAATTCGTATGCTTCGTCTGTTGGGAAGCGATGCGGTGGGGATGAGCACGGTGGTGGAGGCCATCGCCGCCAACCACATGGGCATGAGGATCTGCGGGGTGTCCTGCATCAGCAACCTGGCCGCCGGAATGACGGATCAGCCCCTGACCCACGAGGAAGTACAGGAGGCGGCGGACAAGGCGGCTCCGGCCTTTGCGAGGCTGGTGACGGAGAGCGTGAAGAAAATGGGGGAGATTGTATGAGTGCAGAAACGCCGCAAATAGAAGAATTGCTGCAAACGGCCCTGGCAATGCGGGCGAAGGCTTATGCCCCTTATTCCCATTATCAAGTGGGGGCGGCCCTTCTTACGGCGGAAGGAAAGATTTATCCGGGCTGCAATATTGAGAACGCCTCTTACGGCGCTACGAACTGTGCGGAGCGGACGGCTTTTTTCAAAGCGGTGAGCGAGGGAGAGCGGCATTTTGCGTCCATCGCCATCGCAGGCGGCCCAGAGGGACAGGCCCCGGAGGATTATGCCTATCCCTGCGGCATCTGCAGGCAGGTGATGCAGGAGTTCTGTGAAAAGGATTTCCTGATTTACGTGGTGCGCAGCCCTCTGGATTACCGCCGCCATACCCTGGAGGAATTATTGCCCCATGGGTTCGGCGGAGAGGCTATGTTGAATCGAACAGATTTTTGACGGGAGGTGAAAGGGTCGGATGAAAATCAGGCTGCATCATGCCAGAGTCCTCACAATGGAGCCGAACCGCCCGATTTTTGCGGGTGAGGTATGGGTGGAGGACGGCAGGATTACGCATGTGAAACATGTGATGGATGTGAAATATGCGATGGAAGACGACGCAGGCGCAGAAAAAGCGGAAGCGGACGAAACGGGAATCTGGGATCAGGAGATCGACTGCGGCGGGAACCTGCTTTTGCCGGGCTTCAAAAATGCCCACACTCATTCCGGCATGACCTTCCTGCGCTCCATGGCGGATGATCTGCCTCTGCAGGAGTGGCTGAATGACCGGGTCTTTCCCCTGGAGGCGAAGCTGACCGGAGAGGACATTTATCAGTTGACCAAGCTGGCCATCCTGGAATATCTGACCTCCGGGATCACCGGAATCTTTGACATGTACCTGGATCCGGCGGCGACGGCCAGAGCCTGCAGAGAATTGGGAATGCGCTGTGTCCTGGTCAGTGGTTTGAACAATTTCACTTCTTCTTTGGAAAAAATGGAGGAGGAATATCGGACCTGGAATCCCAGGTGCGAGGACGGCGGCATTGTTCCCGGACGCAGAGGCGCAAATTCACTGATATCCTACCAGCTGGGCGTCCATGCGGAATATACCTGCTCCCGGAAGCTTCTGGAGGGTGTGGCCGCCCTGGCCCATAAGCTGAAAGCGCCGGTCTACCTGCATTTGGCGGAGACGGAAAAAGAAGTATCGGAATGCAAAGAGCGTTACGGTCGGACACCGGCGGTGTTCCTGGACAGCCTGGGTCTCTTCGACTATGGCGGCGGCGGATATCATTGCGTGCATATGACAGAGGCGGATCTGGAGGTATTCCAGAAGCGGGGCCTGTACGTGATCACCAATCCGGCCTCCAATTTAAAGCTGGCCAGCGGCATCGCCCCCATTGCGGAATTTGACAGAAGAGGAATCCCTGTGGCCATCGGCACGGACGGTCCGGCCAGCAACAATTGCCTGGACATGTTCCGGGAAATGTTCCTGGTGACGGCCTTAAGCAAGCTGCGGGAAGGGGATGCCTCCAGCATGGATGCGGAAAAGGTGCTTCAGATGGCCACGGTGCAGGGGGCCAGGGCCATGGGACTTGAGGACTGTGACGTGCTGGCGGAGGGGAAGCGGGCGGATCTGGTGCTGATCGACCTGCATCAGCCCAACATGCAGCCCCTTCATAACATTCCCAAGAATCTGGTCTACAGCGGGAGCAAGGCGAACGTGGCCATGACCATGATCGATGGAAAGGTCCTTTACCGAAAGGGAACCTTCTTTGTGGGAGAGGAGCCGGAACGGATTTATGAAAATTGTCAGGCTATCGTAAGAAGGCTGATACCAGCTTCCTAGAAGCTAGTAACGCTGTCCTAGAAGTTTACAATGGCTTCCCGGAAGCTTGTAACGGCGTCCTAAAAGTTTACAATGGCTTTATAGAAGGCTGGTAACGGCTTTCAGGAAGCTAGTAATGGTTTTAGGAAGCTAGTAATGGCTTCTTAAAAAAGGTTTGAACGGATTTGTAAAAAAATAAAAGAGGAGTATAGAGACGTGGAATATCTGGTATTTTGGGGAGTGCTGATCGGCGTTCTCATTCTATTGGTTGTCAAGGAGGCCTGGAACGGGCGAAAGAGGCAGAAGCAGTTTGAAGCAAAGCTGTTTTCCAGCTATGGAAAGCTGCCGGAGCGGGAGTATCAGACTGAACGTTTTGAAAGGCTGGACCGATATTTCAGAAAGCACCCGGAGGAGGGGCAGATCGACGATATCACCTGGAACGATCTGGGAATGGACGAGGTGTTCATGCTGATGAACCATTCCCTGTCCTCCACGGGAGAGGAGTATCTGTATTACACCCTGCGGACGCCCCGAAGCGAGGAAGCCCCGCTTTCCCACCTGGAAGAGATGGTTCGGTATTTCGGAGAAAATGACAGACAGCGGGCGGACGTCCAGCTTATGATGCATCAGTTGGGCACCATGGGAAAATATTCCCTGTATGACTACCTGGAATATCTGGGGAACCTGGGGAGAAGATCCAATCTGGCCCATATAGTGCGCATCCTGGTGATGCTTTCCATGATTCCGTTATTGTTCCTCAACACCGCCTGGGGCATCGTGGGGCTGGTGCTTCTGATCACCAGCAACATCGTCACCTATTTTAAGGAAAAAGGGGAAATTGAGCCTTATATCGTCAGTTTTTCCTATATCATCCGGCTGCTGGATGTCTGCGACCGGATCGTGAAGCTTCCTTTGCCGGTCTGCAAGCAGGAATGGGAGAACATTGAACTGCACAAAAAGAATCTGGCGTCCATGAAAAGAGGGGCTTTCTGGGTGCTGTCCGGCGGAAATGCCGGCATCAGCGGCAATCCCCTGGAGATTCTGATGGATTATGTGCGGATGGCCTTCCATGTGGATCTGATCGTGTTCAACAAAATGCTCTCCCAGCTGAACCTCCATCTGGAAGACGTGGACGGGCTGGTGACGGAACTGGGGAAGGTGGAGACAGCCGTCTGCATTGCGGCTTACCGGGCCAGCGTGGAAAAGACCCTGGGGAATGTCTGGTGCGTCCCCGCATTTACCTCGGAAAATCGGATCGAGATGGAGGAAGGCTATCATCCTCTGATCGAAGAACCTGTGAAAAACAGTATCTCCGCCTCCAGGGGCGTATTGCTCACGGGCTCCAACGCCTCCGGGAAATCCACTTTTTTGAAAACCGTGGCGCTGAACGCCATCCTGGCTCAGACCATCCACACCTGTCCGGCGGATCGGTATGAGGCTCCTTTTTACCGGATACTCTCTTCCATGGCCCTGCGGGACGATCTGGAAGGGGGAGAAAGCTATTACATCGTGGAGATCAAATCCCTGAAGCGGATCCTGGATGCGGCGGAAAAGGGAGAGCGGGTGCTTTGTTTCGTGGACGAGGTCCTTCGGGGCACCAACACGGTGGAACGCATCGCCGCCTCCAGCCAGATCCTGAAAAGCCTGGACGGCAGGAATATCCTGTGTTTTGCCGCCACCCACGATATCGAACTGACGGAGCTTTTGAAGGAGCATTTTGACAACTATCATTTTGAAGAAGAGATTCGGGACGGAGATATCAACTTCAATTACAAGCTCATGAAAGGGAAGGCCACCACCCGAAACGCCATCAAGCTGCTGGAGCTGATCGGTTACGAGGACCGCATTATCCGGGAAGCGACCAGGCAGGCGGAGCGTTTCCTGCAGACCGGAGAGTGGAGGATGGATGAGTGAGGAACGGACTGTCTGATTCTGTCGTTGACGGTATTGGCGATTCCTGTTATAATGTTTGTAGGTAATTGTTAAATGTTTTCTTGCGGATTGGCGGAAGTCAATAAGCCGCCTATAGGTAAGGAGAAACAAGGTCAA
>CANQPH010000021.1 GCA_947625675.1 uncultured Acetatifactor sp. | reverse complement strand
CACGGTTCCTGCGACCGTTGCGCTGTACGTGCTGTTCCTTGCGGCCCTGGCCCTGCTGTTCGGCAAGCTGTTTATTTTTGATTACCTGGTCAAATTGCAGGACACCAGGGAAGAACTGCGCAATCTGGAGCAGCAGAAGGCCGTTTACGACGAATACCTGGCCAACTATGACGAGGTGGTGAACCGGTACCATATTTATTCCAAGACTGACGACGAGGAAAGCCAGACCGACCGCATGGAGGTGCTGGCCCTGCTGGACGAGGCGGTGCGGCCCCGGGCCAATATCCAGTCCATTTCCATTTCCGGAGGGAACGCGGTGGTGCAGCTTTCCGGCGTGACCCTGAAGGAGACGGCGGAAATCGTGCAGGAGCTGGAGAAATCCCCCATCGTGGAGCGGACCACGGTGAACACGGCGGCCACCACGGACCGGATGGACGACCGGGTGACGGCCAACATTATCATTGCTTTGAAACAGGAAAGCGGGGAGGAGGATTGACATGAGAAGACGTTTGACCTATCGGGAGATCATGCTTATTCTGGTGCTCCTTATCTTGGTGATCATCAGCGCTTACTATCTGTGGTTCTACGTGCCCGTCAAGGAAGAGCAGGCCTCCCTGGAAGCGCAGATCGAAGACATGCAGGAACTGCTGGAGGTGGACCAGGCCCGCCTGACCAGGATGCGGGCCATGGAGAAGGAGCTGGAGGAAATTTTTGCGGAAAATCCGGACCCCGTGGCCATGGCCCTGTATGACAACAGCCAGAACGTGATGTTCGAGCTGAACGCCATTTTGTCCCAGGCGGATTATTATTCCCTGAATTTCTCCACGGTGGACACGGGTCAGGAGGACGGCGTGGTGCGGAGGAATATTTCCATGCAGTTTGACTGTTCCGGCTATGACAAGGCGAAGGAAATCCTGCGCCTGCTCCATGACAACCCCAACCGCTGCATGTTCGACAACCTTTCCATTTCCCTCTCCCAGACCGTCAACCGGGGAACCGGCGCCTTCCTGTGGCTGGAGGACGATGATTATTGGGACGATTACGACAACATTTCCCTGGAGGACGCCACCGTCAACGTCAGCGGCACCATCGTGTTCTTCGAATACCAGGAGCGGTGAGCGGCGGGGGCCCGGATGCTGGAATGCCGGGTACCAGCGAAAGCTTCCCCGTGACGGGACGCTGATGATGCGGGGGATGACCGAGACGCCAGAACATCGGATGGCATAATACCAGATGCCAGAACATTATAACGTTAGAAAGTCCTTCCGAGATGCCTGATCGGTGATCAAGCGGCCTCGGAAGGACTTTGTTGCATTGATTATGAGCAAATCTTTCGCACTGCTTTTTATGCAAATCTTTGCGTTGTTTTTTATGCAAATCTTCTTGACAGACCCCAGGAAATATATTATTCTTATATTGCCGGAAGGGTTTGCGGATCGGGAGAGGGGAGCGGTTTACGGACCGGAAGGCGTGCTAAAAGGGGCAAGTTACATTCTGTACTCTAATATTCTGTTGTTTATGGCATTTCAGCCGTTTTCACCGAACATTAGACAAACTTTACAGCGGCAGGAATGTGCATAAGGACGATGGAAACCATGTGCTTATGGGACGATGGGGCGTTTTTCCCTCTAAATCTTTCCTGTCGGCTGCGAAATCATCGGCTGCGAAATCAATGGAAAGGAGATTGAGAGGAGGTAAGCACATGGGAGAGGTGAATGACGTCCTGATGGATTACCTGAAGGACAACGATCGATTTGCGGATCTGTTTAACGCCATCCTTTTCGGGGGAGAGGCGGTGATCGGAGCCGAGGAACTTTATGAAGGCTCTGAGGTTTTTGTGGAAGGATTGGATGGGAAGACGATAGCTCCCGCCGGAGTGTCCTCGTCCGATAAGGGCGGAAGTACCAGGAAAACCGTTTTGCGGACAAGGGACATCAAGAAATGGCTGAGATCCGGATATGGATTGCGCATATTGGCGCTGGAGAACCAGAATCTGGTGGACTATGCCATGCCCTGGCGGGGCATGAATTATGATGATTTACAGTATGGGGAACAGATTCGGCGGCTTAGGCGGGAAAACCGTGCGAAAGAGCGCTTGAAAAGCGGTGCCGAGAGGATGTGCGGTCTTCGGAAGGAAGACAGGCTGGCACCGGTGTACACTCTTTGCCTGTATCACGGAGAGGATCCCTGGGATGGGCCCAGGAGCCTGAAGGACATGATGGACTTCGGCCAAAATGGGGAACGTTGGGAAAAGGCTTTTTTGGACTACGGGATCCGTTTGGTCTGTTTGAACGAAATGATGGATTATTCTTGTTTTCATTCCCCGCTGCGGGAATTGTTTGGCCTGGCGCCCTATCGGAAGGACAAGAAGGCGCTGAAAGAATATATGGAAGGAAACGCCGCATACCGTTCCCTGGATGAGGAGACGGCCAGGGCGGCCAGCGTGCTGATCGGAATGAAGGACTTTGAAGCGAAGAAGGAAAAATACCGGGAAGAGGAGGGATATAACATGTGCACGGCGCTGCGGGAGATGGTGGAAGATGGCAGAGCAGAAGGAAGAGAAGAGGGAAGAGAGGAAGGCAGGAAAGAAGGCAGACAAGAAGGCAGGCAACTCAGTTATTTGAACGTTCTGGAACATAACATCCCCACGGAAGAGGCCTTGACTCTCATCGGCATCTCACGGGAAGAAGCGGAGGAAGCCGTCCGGCTCAGGAAAATGGGGAAATTATGACATTTGAAAAAGTTTTGAAAAGTGCTTGACAAATTCTTTTTTCGATAGTATTATTGTATTAATCACTTAATACAGTGACACAAAAGAAAGGAAGGGGTTGCATGGCATGGGATCTGAAGTCTGACCGTCCCATCTATGCCCAGCTGGTGGAGATCCTGCAGAGGCAGATCGTGTCCGGGCATTATTCGCCGGGGGAGCGGCTTCCCAGCGTCAGGGAACTGGCGGAGGAGGCTGCGGTGAATCCGAACACGATGCAGAAGGCTTTTGCGGAGCTGGAGCGAGGGGGCTTGATCCAGACCCAGCGGACGAACGGGCGGACGGTGACGGAGAATCAGGAATTGATCGAGGAGCTGCGGCGGAAGCTGGCGAAGCAGCATGTGGGAGTATTTTTGGATAAAATGCAGGCGCTGGGGTACACCGTACCCGCGATCGAGGGCCTGCTGGAAGAGACTTTGCGGGAGCGGGAGGTATCTATATGAGTGAATTGCTGGAATTCGTGAATTTGTCCAAGACCTATGACAAGCGGTATTATGCGGTGAATCACCTGAATGCGACGATTCCCAAGGGGAAAATCATAGGCTTGCTGGGGCCCAACGGCAGCGGGAAGACCACGCTGATCAAGATGATCAACGGTCTGCTGGTGCCCACGGAGGGGGCGGTGCTTCTTGGCGGTCTGGAGCCCTGCCCGGAGACCAAGGCCAGGATCGCCTATCTGCCGGACAGAAGCTATCTGGATCCCCATCAGAAGGTGGAGCAGATCCTGGAATTTTTCGGGGATTTTTATGAAAACTTTTCCCGGGAGAAAGCCCTGAACCTGTTGGCGGGGCTGGGAATCGACCCTTCCGTCAAGCTGAGCACCCTGTCCAAGGGCAATCGGGAGAAGGTGCAGCTGATCCTGGTGATGAGCAGACAGGCGGATCTGTACGTGCTGGACGAACCCATTGCGGGGGTGGATCCGGCGGCGAGGGATTATATCCTGAAAACCATCATCGGCAACTACAATCCGGAGGCCAGCGTGCTGATCTCCACTCATTTGATCAGCGACATTGAAAACGTGCTGGATGAAGTGATTTTCCTGCGGCATGGGCAGCTGGTGCTGTACACCTCGGTGGACAACATCCGGGAACAGCACGGTAAGTCTGTGGACGCTTATTTCAGGGAGGTGTTCGCATGTTAGGAAAATTGATCAAATATGAATGGAAAAGAAGCTACAAGGTCTGCGGCGCCCTGCTGCTCTTCGTGCTGGCGGTCACGCTGGTGGAGATTTTTTCCTTCTGGGTGCTTTTTCAAGGGGATCTGGACAATCCCGCTTCGTCCTTTGCGACCTATCTGGAGATGGTCACCGTTTTCGGGGTGCTTCTCTATTTCCTCATTCTGGCGGGGATTGCCTTTGGAATCGTCATTTACATCGGAGTGCTGTTCTACCGCACCATGTTTACGGAGGAAGGGTATTTGACCCATACCCTGCCCGTCAAGGCCTGGCAGCTCCTTGTCAGCAAGCTGACGGTGGGGAGCCTGTGGTATCTGGTGTCGATGGCGGTCATCGTCCTCTCGATCGTCGGCTTCGGCTTTTCCATGGTTCTGTTGGGAGTCCAGGCCATGGACGTGGAGAATTCCTGGGAATTGTTTCAGGAAGGCTGGAAGGATGTGTGGGAACTTCTGTCGGGCATTCTGGGGAAGGTTTCCCTGCTGGATGTGCTGATCTTCATCGTGGCCAACATCATAGCCTGCGTATCCATGATGATGCGGATCTTCGGCGCCGTCACCCTGGCCCAGCTGTCTTCTAAGTACAGGGCGGTGCTGGCCATCGTGTATTATTTCGCCATCACCCTGGCGGCCAGCCTGCTCCGAAGCGTCCTGAGCTTTCCTTTTTCTTCCATGATGTACGCCGACTTCCAGGCGGAAGGGCTGGTGGAACTCCTCACTCCATCCCAGATCTTCAATCTAGTCTTTGAAGGGGTGATTGCGGCGGTTCTGTATGCGCTGAGCCATTACATTGTCAGCCGGAAATTGTCCCTGGAGTGACGCCCTCTCGGGCACACGCAAACTGTTGACTTTTCCTCCTGTTTCGGGTATCATAGAGTAGAAAAAGAGGAACGGCGACGGAATGAGAGGAAAAATAGAACAGCGAGGCGGGTGAGTGCGAATGAGACAAATGTTGGAGCGCGTTTTGGAGGAAAATTTCGAAGGCGGACAGGGTTCCCTGGAATTTTCCTGCTCTGAGGTCGCACTCATCCTGGCGCCGGGCGCCCTTTATGAGGGCGCCTTTGCTGTTTATGCGGTGGGCGAGGGAGAGACGGAGGGCTGTGTCCTCACCACGGATCCCAGAATGGAATGTCTGACGGGGCGGTTCCAGGGATCGGAGGATTATATCGGCTACCGGTTTCATGGAGAGACCCTGGGGGCCGGGGAGGAAGTGTCCGGGGAATTCCATGTCATCAGCAACAGGGGGGAGTATCATTTGCCCTTCGTGGTGCTCGTGGACGGGGAAACGGCGGATGCGGAAGGTGGGGAGATCCGCAGCCTTCTCCAGTTCACCGCCCTGGCCCGGGATAACTGGCAGGAGGCCTTGAAGCTGTTTTATTCCGATGGATTCCCGGGGCTCCTCGGGAATCCATCGGAGCTCGGGGAGCTGTACCGGGGCCTGAGCGCCCGGCCCGGGAATTCCCACAACCTGGAGGAATTTTTGATCGCCGCCGGACAGAAATCTCCGGTGGAATATTTCCTGCGGGAGAGCTCCCTGTACCGGGAGAATCCGGAGGGAGTGGCGGAGGATTCCATCATCGTGGTGCGGGACGGCTGGGGCTGTACCCGGCTGAAGGCGGAGGCGGAAGGGGAGTTTATTTCTCTTGGAAAGGATTTGATCACGGAGAAAGACTTCCTGGGCAATCGCTGCCGCATTCCAGTGTACATAGACAGCTCCAGGCTGCACCATGGCAAGAATACGGGGCGGATCCGCCTGACCGGGGAAGGACAGGTCCTGACGGCGGAGGTCAACGTCCGGGCGGGAGAGGAAGAACGGGCGGCCGGCAGTGCGAGGCGGGAGCGGAAGAAGCTTTTGATCCGTCTGCTGGAGCTGTACCAGTCCTACCGGCTGCAGAAGATTTCCGCCTATAGCTGGCAGCGGGAATCCGGGACCCTGGTGGAACGTCTGGTCGCCATGAACGACAAGGATGTCATGGCCAGGCTTCTGCAGGCTCAGCTTCTCATCACCCGGGAGAGGTTCCATGAGGGCAACTGGATCCTGGAGCACAGCCTGGAGCTGCTGGACAGTCAGGATCTGACGGACGAAGAGTATGGGGCCTTGTATGCCTATTATCTGTATCTGACCACCTTGCTGAATCCGGAAGCCTGGCACCTTCGTCAGGCGGCGGAGGAAATGGAAGAGCTGTACCGGAGGATGCCGGAGGTCTGGCAGATCGCCTGGATCCTTCTGTCCCTTTCTCCGGAATACAACCGCAATCCTTCCGCCAGGTGGGATTTCCTGGAAAAACAGTTTGCCGGGGGGAAAACCAGTCCCCTTTTATATCTGGAAGCCATCCTTTTGCTGAACGAGAATCCGGCCCTGCTGCGCATTCTCCAGTCTCATGAGCTGCAGGTGCTCGGTTACGGCTGCAGGAAGGGGGCCCTTTCCGCCCCGCTGGTGGAGCAGATGCTCTACCTGGCGGGCCGCAAAAAGGAATTTTCCCCCGTCCTTCTGCGGATTTTGATGGACTGCTACCACAAAAAGAGCGATCCGGACGTCCTCCGGGAGGTCTGTTCCCAGTTGATCAAGGGAGGATTGACGGGGCCCAAATATTTGCGCTGGTACGAGCTTGGGCTGGAGCAGGAGCTGCGCCTGACCAAACTGTATGAATATTACATGATGTCCATCGATCTGGAGAGCGACAAGGAGCCCTCCAAAAAGGCGTTGCTGTATTTTTCCTATCAAAACAACCTGGATTATGAGAGAACTGCGTTCCTGTACCATTACGTGGTGAAGCACAGGGAAGAGAATCAGGAGCTTTATGAAACGTATCGGGAGCGGATTCTCTATTTTGTGCTGGATCAAATCCGAAGGGAACGCATCAACCGGGATCTGGCCTATCTGTATCAGGAACTGCTCTCTCCGGAGCTGTTCGAGGAACGGATGGCCCGTGCCCTGACGAAGCTGCTTTTCGCCTGGTCCCTGAAGGTGGAGGATCCCCTCGTCTGCAAGGTTCTGGTATACCGTCCGGACATCCTGCAGATTTCGGAGTATCCCGTGAAGGGGGGAAGGGCCTGGATCGCCCTGTATCGGGAGGACGAGAAGGTTTTCCTGGAGGATACGGAAGGCAACCGGTATGCGGCGGACGGCCCGAAGCGCTGGGAATTGAAGCGGCTGATGGAGCCCGGCGGCTTCCTGGGCCTGACCTGTTATTATTGGCTGTCCGGGTTTACGGAAGAGGAATTGACCGGTTTTGGAACGGACGGGGTTTTCCGGGGAAAGAGCCCTTCGGAGCTTTCGGAAGGCCTGGCTTTCGTGCGATATTATTGGGAGCATGAGGTGCGGCGGGAGCCGGAGAATTCAGAGGACTCGGCTGGAGAAGCGGATTTGGCGGATACAGAACGTCCTGTCGGGGAAGAGGATGCCGGAGAAAGCGGGCCTCTTGGGAGACTGACGGCGGAAGAGCTGTATTGCGGTCGGCTGCTGGCGGATTCTCCGGCAGTGTCTCAGGCCCTGCGGCAAAAGACCCTTTTGCAGCTCCTGCGCTATTACAGGACGCTCGAGGACGATTTTTCCTGGAAGAACTGTCTGGAGAAGATAGACCCGGCGAACCTGGACGCCTATGGAAGGCGCAGGGTGCTGGATGAGCTGGCGGATGCGGGGGAGTTTTCTGCGGGCTATGACTGGATAGAGACGTATGGCCCTGATTTCGCAGATCCGGACACCCTGCTGAAGCTTTTGACCCATAAGATCGAGCGGGTGGATTTCTGGGATGACGCCGGGCTGCTGCAGAGTGCGGTCTGCGTCTTCCGCAAGGGAAAGTACAACAGCAGCACCATGCGCTATCTGGCCCTGCATTACACGGGCCCCAGCGAGGAGCTGATCCGGGTCTGGAGGGCGGCCCGTTCCCTGGACGTGGACATTTCCCGCCTGTCCGAGATCCTGCTTTTGCAGACCATCTACAGCGGCTGCCGGATCCCGGAACGGATGGAGGTTTTTGAACAGTATGTCTCCCACGGCCCCAGGCCGGAGGTGGAGATGTCCTTCCTGCGAGACTGCGCCTGGGCTGTCATTGCCCGGTCTGAGGCGCCGCAGCCCGTGGTGCTGCGGGAAATCGCCCGGCTGTACGCCTGCGGGGAGAAGGTGGGGCGCGGCCTGAAGCTGGCCTATTTATATGCCTTTGCCGATGGGCATGGAATCCCCGGGGAAACCAGCGTCCTGGAAAGGATTCTGAGAGATCTTCTGGAAGAGGGGATCTATCTGGAAAGCTTTCGGAAGCTGCCGGTGGGACAGAAGCTCCTGGAGCCCATGCAGGACAGGTCGGTGGTGGAATATCGCTGCCAGCGTTCCGGCAAGGTGTGGATCAGGAGCCGCATAGACGGAGGGGCGGAGAGCCGGGAAGAGATGCGCCCCGTCTGCCGGGGGCTTTATGCCAGGGATTATATCCTCTTTTACGGGGAAAAATTGAGCTATGTCATCGAGCAGGAGCAAAACGGCCTGACGGAGACGGTGTCGGAAGGGGAGTATGTGAAGGAAGAGACGCCTTCGGATGCCCCGGGATGCTGTTATGAGTTGTTGAATGACATCCTGATGGCCCGGGAGCTGGAGGAATATGACACCATGGACCGGCTGATCGAGGATTATTACCATAAGGAATATCTGGCGGAGCGGCTTTTCCGCCGCCGTTAGGGGGTAGGCAAGGAGAAGGATTCAAATGATACTTAAATCGGGGAACAGCAAGATCATAGTGGGGTACGACCTGGGCAACGCCTCTTCCCAGATCAGTTATTATTCGGCCGAGACGAAGGAAGTGGAGACGCTTTCCAGCGTGGTGGGGGACCAGGTTTACAATATCCCCACGGTGCTATGCAAGCGTTTTGGGAGCAATCAGTGGCTTTACGGCAGGGAGGCGCAGGAAGCGGCCGGACGGGAGGAAGGGATCCTGGTGGAAAATCTGCTGGAAATGGCGTTGGACGGAGAGCCGGTGCAGATCGAGGGGGAAACCTATGATCCGGTGGCATTGCTGACGCTTTTCTTGAAAAGGAGCCTGGGATTGCTCTCCGGGGTGGGGCCCGTTGAGCGGATCGGCGCCCTGATGTTCACCTGCGAGCGCATGGATCACGGACTCATCGACGTGCTGGGGCGGGCCCTGGGCGGCCTGAAGCTGCGTGCCAGGCACGTTTGTTTTCAGAGCTACGAGGATAGTTTTTATCAATACATGATTCATCAGCCGGAGGAATTGTACACTTATCAGGTGCTGCTGTGCCGGTATGGGAAGGATGGGATCGAGGTTTGCCGGATGCAGAGCAATCGCCGGACCACCCCGGTGGTGGTCTACATGGAACGGGAGGAATTCTCCTTCCCGGCGGCGGACGCCATGCCGGAGACGGAAACTTTGAAAAAAGAACGGATGGAGCGGATGGATCGGGATTTTTTGGAAAACATGACCCGGATCTGTCAGGGACAGATGATTTCTTCCGTTTTTTTGATTGGAGACGGGTTTTCCGAGGAATGGATGAAGGATTCCCTGCGTTTCCTGTGCCGGGGCAGACGGGTCTTTTTGGGCAACAATCTGTTCAGCAAGGGGGCCTGTCTGGGCATGATGGAGCGGCTCAAGCCCAGCCCTCAGTCCGGCAATTACGTGCACCTGGGCCAGGACAAGCTGAAAACCAACGTGGGGCTGCGCTTAAGCCGCCGGGGAGAGGATTCCTATTACGCCCTGATGGATGCGGGAGTGAACTGGTACGAAGCGTCCGCCAGCTGTGAGCTTTATCTGCAGGACACGGATTCCTTTGAGCTGGTGCTGACGCCTCTGAACGGCAAGAAGGGGAAGATAGCCCAGGTTGCCCTGGAGGGATTGCATTACCCGGTTTCCCGGGTGCTTCTGCAGGCCCGGATGCCTTCCGTGGAAAAAATGGAAATCACGGTGGAGGACCTGGGCTTCGGGGAGTTTCGGGAAGCCAGCCATCAGGTGTGGACGGAGGAACTGGAGGTCTGAGGACGCCGGAAGTCCGATGAGTGGGATCTGGTATTCGAGGAAGTGAAATCGGATGTCGGGGAGCGGAACGGAACCTTTGGGAAAGTGAGTGTGGAAATGAAAGTCAGTTTGAGCGTGGGAAATTATGGGGCTGTCCCCTACTGTCTGGAAGGGCTGGGGCTGCGGGTTTATTGCGTGGAGGAGCTTTGCTATTGCTTGAAGGAGAACGCCTATCTCCTGGACGTGGATCTGATGTCAGATCGGCTCGTTGCCTGGCTGGATCAGGAGTGCGGTTTGAAAAGCCTGGCGGAGGAACTGTACAGGATGGTGCATCACAAGGGTTCCCTGAGCGCCTTCGTGATCCGGATCCTGGATTATGTGGGTTTTTATGACCAGGAAATCCTCCAGGAGGTGGAGCGGACGCTGAAAAAAGGGGCCGGGCTGAACGTCCTGGAAAAGCGAAAGCTGCGGGTGGACCAGCTTTTGGAGCTGCGCAAGTACGGGACGGCCCTTGCGGAGTACGACGGCATCCTGGAGGCCTGGGAGGAGTCGGCCTGGGGAGGGGCGGAGCTGAAATCCGCCATCTGGCACAATAAGGGCGTGGCCTATGCCGGGTTGATGCGGTATGACCGGGCGGCGGAGGCTTTTTACACCGCTTATGAAACGGACGGGAAGGAAGAGAGCTTGAAGTGCTTCCTGGCGGCGAAGCGGATGGAGTTGAAATCTCAGGATTACGTGTCTTTTGCGGCGGAGCATCCGGAATACCAGGAATTGGCCCTGGAATTGGAAAAAGAGGTGGAGGGGCTGAACCTGGGCTGGGAGCGGACGGCGGACGAGCGGCGCCTGTCCGCCCGGAGCGTTTTCCGGCAGGAGGACGAGAGAGGGTATCAGGACGAAAACGAGCATATGCTGCAGGCCATGAAGGCGGGATACCGCAGCATGGCGGGCTGATTCTTTGTGACTTTAAGCAGATTTTGGGAAGCGTCCCCTTCGGAAATGGTGATTTTGCAGTATTGCTTTCTGGGGGATGGTAGGCTATAATTTAGAATGTGTTTGAAAAAGCGGTATGCAGGGGCATCTGTCGAAATGGCGCAGGCGGAAACTGCATCGGCAAATGTATGTGTACCGGGTGCAGAAGAATGGAGGAAGCGATGAAGAAACTGGAGCAGCTCTATGAGGGTAAGGCCAAGAAAGTGTTCTTAACGGATGATCCGGACGTGCTGATCGTGGACTACAAGGATGACGCCACCGCATTCAACGGGGTGAAAAAAGGCACCATCGTGGGCAAGGGCGTGATCAACAACAAGATGACCAACCGTGTGTTCCAGCTGTTGGAGAAGGAAGGGGTTCCCACCCACTACATCGAGCAGCTGAGCGACCGGGAGACCGCCGTGAAACGGGTGGAGATCGTGCCCCTGGAGGTGATCATCCGGAACGTGGCGGCCGGCAGCTTTTCCAAGAGGCTGGGCGTGCCGGAGGGCACTCCTTTCACAGAGCCTACCATTGAGTTTTCTTATAAAAATGACGAGCTGGGCGATCCCCTGATCAACTCTTATTTCGCCAGGGCCCTGGATCTGGCCACCTGGGAGGAGATCGAGACCATCAAGAAGTACGCCTTCAAGGTGAACGATGTGCTGAAGGCCTATTTCCTGCAGGCCGGGATCAAGCTCATTGATTTCAAGATCGAGTTCGGCCGTTATCATGGACAGATCATCCTGGCGGATGAAACCTCCCCGGACACCTGCAGGCTCTGGGACGTGGAGACCAACGAGAAGCTGGACAAGGATCGGTTCCGCAGGGATCTGGGCAACGTGGAAGAGGCCTACAACGAGGTCTTCCGGAGACTGGGACTGGATTGAGGACGGGCATAGAATAGGGCCGGCAAAGCCGGTTGGGCAAAGGCGCCCATGGCAGTATGGGGATGGTGCGCCTTTTTTTCATTCATTGTGCGCACATTCTGAAAAACGGGCGGAAAACCTGGCGGAGGTTACCCAAGAGCGGGGGCGGAAACAGCAGAGGCCCCCAAGGATTGGTTCGGAAACTGCGGAAGACCGGAGGCTGTGGAACTTCCAAGAGCGGGGGCGGAAGCGGCAGGGTTCCCAGGGCGAGAACTCCAAAATGGAAGACCGGTAGGAGCAGAGGGGATCAGAAAAAGGAAGGCCGGAAGCGCCGGAGCGCTCCAGAAGCGGAAGGTCTGGAAAAGCGGAAGGCCGGGAGGGATTGCAGCGGCAATGAAGGATGAGATCATGGTGTGGGAAGAGGCGGAAGACAAGGTCCGGGAGGAATGCGGCGTCTTCGGAGCCTACGATTTCGAGGGCGGGGACGTGGCGTCCACCATCTATTATGGGCTGTTGGCCCTGCAGCACAGGGGCCAGGAAAGCTGCGGCATCGCCGTAAGCGACACGGCGGGCCCCAAGGGCAGGGTTCTGGCCGGCAAGGACATGGGCCTGGTGAACGAGGCTTTCACCCCGGAGAAGCTGGAGAAGCTGAAGGGCGACATCGGCGTGGGCCATGTGCGGTATTCCACGGCGGGAAGCTCCACCCGGGAGAACGCCCAGCCGTTAGTGTTGAATTACGTGAAAGGGACCTTGGGCCTGGCCCACAACGGGAACCTGGTGAACGCCCCCATGCTGCGCAGGGAGCTGGAATATACCGGGGCCATTTTCCAGACCACCATCGATTCCGAGGTGATCGCTTACCACATCGCCAGGGAGCGGCTGAATTCCTCCACCGTGGAGGAAGCGGTGGGAAGGGCCATGAAGAAGCTCCAGGGAGCCTATTCTCTGGTGATCATGTCCCCCCGGAAGCTCATCGGCGCCAGGGATCCTTACGGGTTCCGGCCCCTGTGCATCGGCAAACGGGATCAAACCTGGTTCTTGGCCAGCGAGAGCTGCGCCCTGGACACCATCGGCGCCGAATTCGTGCGGGACGTGCTGCCGGGGGAGATCGTGACCATTTCCCCGGAGAAGGGGCTGGTGTCCGACCGAAGCCACTGCCTTCCCGTGCCCAAAGAGGCCCGATGCGTGTTCGAGTACATTTATTTCGCCCGGCCGGACAGCTATCTGGACGGCATGAGCGTATATGATTCCAGGATTCTGGCGGGAAAATACCTGGCCCTGGATTCCCCCGTGGAGGCGGATCTGGTGGTGGGCGTGCCGGAATCCGGAAATTGTGCGGCCCTGGGCTATTCTCTCCAGTCCGGGATCCCATACGGGACCGCTTTTGTAAAAAATACCTACGTGGGGAGAACCTTTATCAAACCTCGGCAGAAAATGCGGGAAAGCAGCGTGCAGGTGAAGCTGAACGCCATCCGGGAGGCGGTGGAGGGCAAGCGGATCATCATGATCGACGATTCCATCGTCCGGGGCACCACCTCTGACCGCATCGTCCACATGCTTAGGGAGGCCGGGGCCAAAGAGGTGCATATGCGGGTGAGTTCCCCGCCTTTTCTCTGGCCCTGCTATTTCGGCACGGACGTGCCCGCCAGGGAGCAGCTGCTGGCTTACGGCCGCAGCCTGGAGGAGATCCGCCGGGTGATCGGTTCCGATACCCTGGCTTATCTGCGGGAAGAGCGGCTGGACCAGATCGTGAAGGGCTTAGGAATCTGCAAGGGCTGCTTTACCGGGCGTTATCCCATAGAGCCGCCGGAGGAGGACATCCGGGGGGAATTCGAGGCCTGACGGAAGACAGGGCACCCAAGCCGCATCAGAGGAAGGCGGGAGACCGAGCCTGTACAGGATGGAAGCGGGAAACGGAACATTGCCCGATGGAAGCAGGGAACTGGGCCTGTACCGGATGAAGGCGGGAGACCGGTTCCGTGCCCGATGGAAGCAGGAAACCGGGCCTGTACCAGAGGAAGGCGAGAGACCGGTCCTGTGTCTGATGGAAGCGGGGAAACGGAACATTGTCCGATGGAAGTAGGGAACTGGGCCTGTACCGGATGAAGGCGGGAGACCGGTTCCGTGCCCGATGGAAAACGGTATGCCGGAACAAGAAGAAAGGATGCGAAATGAGCACAGACAGATACGAGAGTCCTCTTTCTGAGCGCTATGCCAGCAAAGAGATGCAGTATATTTTTTCACCGGACATGAAGTTCCGCACCTGGCGGAAGCTTTGGATCGCCCTGGCGGAGACGGAGATGGAGCTGGGTTTGTCCCAGAATGGCAAGCCTGTCATCACCCCGGAGCAGGTAGAGGAGCTTCGGGCCCATGCGGAGGATATCAATTACGAGGTGGCGAAAGCCCGGGAAAAGGAGGTGCGCCATGACGTGATGAGCCACGTCTACGCTTACGGGCAGCAGTGCCCCAGGGCGGCGGGCATCATCCACCTGGGGGCCACTTCCTGTTACGTGGGGGACAACACGGACATCATCGTGATGACGGAGGCCCTGAAGCTGGTGAAAAAGAAGCTGATCAACGTGATGGCTGAATTGACCGCCTTTGCGGACAAATATAAGGCCCAGCCCACCCTGGCTTTCACCCATTTCCAGCCGGCCCAGCCCACCACCGTGGGAAAGCGGGCTACCCTGTGGCTCCAGGAGTTCTGTCTGGATCTGGAGGATCTGGAGCACGTGCTGGGGAGCATGAAGCTGCTGGGATCCAAGGGGACCACCGGTACCCAGGCTTCCTTCCTGGAACTGTTTGACGGGGATCAGGAGACCATCGACAAGATCGATCCCATGATCGCCGCCAAGATGGGGTTTGCGGAGTGTTATCCCGTGTCGGGACAAACCTATTCCCGGAAGGTGGACACCAGGGTGGCCAACGTGCTGGCGGGCATCGCCGCCTCCGCCCACAAGATGAGCAACGACATCCGGCTGCTTCAGCACCTCAAGGAGGTGGAAGAGCCTTTTGAAAAAAGCCAGATCGGTTCCTCCGCCATGGCTTACAAGCGCAATCCCATGCGGAGCGAGCGCATCGCCTCCCTGTCCAGGTACGTGATGATCGACGCCCTGAACCCGGCCATTACTTCCGCCACCCAATGGTTCGAGAGAACCCTGGACGACTCCGCCAACAAGCGGCTGTCCATCCCGGAGGCCTTCCTGGCCATCGATGGGGTGCTGGATCTGTGCCTGAACGTGGTGGACGGCCTGGTGGTATATCCCAAGGTCATTGAGAAGCACCTGCGGAGCGAGCTGCCCTTCATGGCCACGGAGAACATCATGATGGATGCGGTGAAGCGGGGCGGCAACAGGCAGGAGCTGCATGAGCGGATCCGGGAGCTGTCTATGGAGGCGGGCTATAACGTGAAGGCGAAGGGAGAGGACAACAATCTGCTGGAGCTGATCGCTGCAGATCCTTCCTTCGGCATGACCCTGGAGGAGCTGCAGGAGGCCATGGAGCCGGCCAGGTATGTGGGACGGGCCAGGGAACAGGTGGACGCCTTCCTGTCCGGAGTGGTGCGGCCCATCCTGGAGGCACACAAAGAGCTCCTGGGGATGAAGGCCCAGATCAACGTTTGATAGAAGCATAAGGAGAAAATGGAATGGGTGGTTTTTTTGGTGTAGCTGCAAAGCAGGACTGTTTATTCGATCTTTTTTTCGGAACGGATTATCATTCCCACCTGGGAACCCGTCGGGCGGGCCTGGCGGTCTATGACCGGGACAAGGGATTCGACCGGGCGATCCACAACATCGAGAACGCCCCTTTCCGTACCAAATTCGATAAAGAAGTGAACGACATGAAGGGGAACCTGGGCATCGGCTGTATTTCCGATTATGAACCCCAGCCCCTGATCATCCGCTCTCATCACGGGACCTTCGCCATCACCACGGTGGGCAAGATCAACAACATGGAGGAACTGGAGCAGACCCTGGTGGAAAACGGGCGGATCCATTTCCTGGAAATGAGCGGCGGGGACATCAACGCCACGGAGATGGTGGCCTGTCTGGTGAACCAGCAGGAGAACCTGGTGGAAGGCATCCGGTACGCCCAGGAGATGATCAAGGGCTCCATGAGCATCCTGATCCTGACGCCCAAGGGAATCTATGCGGCCAGGGACCGCCTGGGGAGGACCCCCATTGTCATTGGAAAAAAAGAGGACGCTTACTGCGTCTCTTTCGAGAGTTTCGCCTATTTAAATCTGGGCTATACGGACGTTCGGGAACTGGGGCCGGGAGAGATCGCCGTGGTGACTCCGGAAGGGGTTCATACCCTGGCCGCCCCCGGTAAAGAAATGAAGATCTGCACTTTCCTGTGGGTGTATTACGGTTATCCTTCCTCATCCTACGAGGGAGTGAACGTGGAAAAGATGCGTTACAACTGCGGCGCCAAGCTGGCGGAGCGGGACAACGTGAAGCCGGATATCGTGGCCGGGGTGCCGGATTCCGGCACGGCCCACGCCATCGGATATTCCAATCAGTCGGGAATTCCTTTTTCCAGGCCTTTTATCAAATACACCCCGACCTGGCCCAGGTCCTTCATGCCCACCATCCAGACCCAGCGGAATCTGATCGCCAGGATGAAGCTGCTGCCCGTCCATGACCTGATCCAGGGCAAGAGCCTGCTGCTCATCGACGACTCCATCGTCCGGGGCACGCAGATGCGGGAGACCACGGAGTTTTTGTATCAGAGCGGTGCGAAAGAGGTGCATATCCGGCCCGCCTGCCCGCCCCTTCTCTTCGGCTGCAAGTATCTGAATTTTTCCAGATCTTCTTCCGAGATGGATCTGATCGCCAGAAGGGTGCTCCGGGACATGGAGAAGGAAGGGCGCACCATCGACCTGAAGGCCTACGTGAATCCCGCCACGGTGGAATATGAGGACATGGTGGAGCGGATCGGAAAGCAGCTGAACTTTACTTCCCTGCGGTACAACCGCCTGGACGACATGATAGATTCCGTGGGAATTCCCAAGGAAAAGCTGTGCACCTATTGTTGGGATGGAAAAGAGTGAATGAGGAAGAAGGAGGAATCCAAGTTATGGTAAAAGCAGTCGTAGGCGCCAACTGGGGCGATGAGGGCAAAGGCAAGATCACGGACATGATGGCGGAAAAGGCGGATATCGTGATCCGTTTTCAGGGAGGGGCCAATGCGGGCCACACCATCGTCAACGATTACGGGAAGTTCGCCCTTCACACCCTGCCTTCCGGCGTGTTTTACGGTCATACCACCAGCATTATCGGCAACGGCGTGGCCCTGAACATTCCCCTGTTGTTCCAGGAGATCAAGTCCCTTACGGACCGGAACGTGCCCATGCCCAGGATCCTGGTGTCCAACCGGGCCCAGATCGTGATGCCCTATCATATTTTGCTCGACCAATACGAGGAAGAAAGGCTGGCGGGCAAGTCCTTCGGCTCCACCAAGTCCGGGATCGCCCCTTTCTATTCCGATAAATTTGCCAAGATAGGGTTCCAGGTCAGCGAACTCTTCGAGGAGGAACTCCTGAAGGAGAAGACGGAACGGGTCTGTCAGCTGAAGAACGTGCTCTTCGAGCATCTGTACCACAAACCGGCCCTGGATCCGGCGCAGCTGCTGGAAACCCTCCACGAATACCGGGACATGGTGGCTCCTTACGTCTGTGACGTGTCCCTGTACCTGGACCAGGCCCTGAAGGAGGGCAAGACCATCCTGCTGGAGGGACAGCTGGGCACTTTGAAAGACCCGGATCACGGCATTTATCCCATGGTGACCTCATCCTCCACCCTGGCCGCCTACGGCGCCATCGGCGCAGGGCTTCCGCCCTATGAGATCAAGGAGATCGTGACGGTGTGCAAGGCTTATTCTTCCGCGGTGGGAGCCGGGGCTTTCGTGTCCGAAATCTTCGGGGAAGAGGCCGATGAGCTGCGCAACCGGGGCGGCGACGGCGGCGAATACGGCGCCACCACGGGCAGACCCAGGCGCATGGGCTGGTTCGACTGCGTGGCCTCCAAATATGGCTGCCGACTCCAGGGAACCACGGACGTGGCCTTTACCGTGCTGGACGTGCTGGGATATCTGGATGAAATCCCGGTCTGCGTGGGCTACGAGATCGACGGGGAAGTGACCACGGAATTCCCGGTGACCGCAAAGCTGGAGAAGGCCAAGCCGGTGCTGCAGAAGCTTCCCGGCTGGAAGACGGATATCCGAGGCATCCGGAATTACGAGGAGCTTCCGGAGAACTGCAGAGGCTATATCGAATTCATCGAGGGGCAGATCGGATATCCCATCACCATGATCAGCAACGGCCCCGGCCGGAACGACATTATTTACAGAAAGAGTCCGTTAAAGCGATGATCGGCAATCTGGAATCCTATAAGATGTTCTATTATGTGGCGAAGACCGGCAGCGTGACCCAGGCTGCCGGTGAGCTGTCCATTTCCCAGCCTGCCGTGAGCCAGACCATCAAACAGTTGGAAAAACAGCTGGGAGTGAGGCTTTTTTCCAGGGCTTCCCGAGGGGTCGTCCTGACCCAGGAAGGGAAGCTTTTATTTTCTTATGTGGAAAAAGGCTATGAACAGATAGAGCTGGGAGTGGAGAAGGTGCGCCAGATGATGAACCTGGAGCTGGGGGAGATCCGGATCGGCGCCAGCGACATGACCCTTCGTTTTTACCTTCTTCCTTATCTGGAACGTTTTCACGAGAAATATCCCGATATCAAGGTCATCGTTTCCAACGGCCCCACGCCGGAGACCTTGAAGTTCCTGGAAGAGGGAAGGATCGATTTCGGCGTGGTCAGTTCCCCGTTTGCGGAAATGCCTGGCGTGGAATCCATCCCCGTGCGGAAGATCGAGGATATTTTCGTGGCGGGAAGGCGGTTCCTTCCCTATAAAAACAGGATGCTGGATTTGAAGGATCTGGAAAAGCTTCCGCTGATTTTCCTGGAAAAGGATACCAGCACCCGGAGCCGCATGGACGCTTTCCTGTCCGGACGAGGGGTGGAGGTCTGGCCGGAGTTTGAACTGGCCACCAGCGACATGATCGTTCAGTTTGCCCTGCGCAGCCTGGGCGTGGGCTGCGTGGTCCGGGACTTCGCCAGACAGGAAATCGAATCCGGAAAGCTGTTTGAACTGCGCTTCAACACCATCATTCCCAAGCGGGAGCTCTGCGTGGTCCGCAGGGCCAGGGGCCCAAGACCTCTGGCTGCAGCGAAGCTGATGGAGATCATGGAATTGTGATGGGAGGCCCCTGGCTGAACTGTTACGTCATGGAATGTAATTGGGATATGCGTTGAGATATTTTCTTGTAAATGGATTTTAATTGTGTTATACTGAGTTTGCGGCTGTCCCTTCCGCATTACATTAGATAAGGTGTTTGCCTTTTTTACAAAAGATGAAATTTTAGCCATGATAATCATAAGTCTGCGGAAATTTTCCTACAGGCTATTTTTATCTAGGATAAATTAATGCTACCGACGTTTTTTGTAAGCAGAACAAAGGTGAGGTGAGCATATGACTGATAATGAATTATTGAGGGCGATGTACGAGGACATGCAGGAAATGAAGCAGGACATGCGGGAAATGAAGGAAGATGTGCGTGTCCTGAAGGAGGGCGTGGCGGTCCTGAAGGAAGATGTGGCAGTCCTGAAGGAAGATGTTGCGGTCCTGAAGGAGGAAGTGCGTGTCCTGAAGGAGGACGTGTCGGTCCTGAAGGAAGAAGTGCGTGTCCTGAAAGAAGATGTGAGCGATTTGAAACTTCGCACATCCAAAATCGAGGTGGACGTGGAGCAGCTGAAATCTGTGACGAGCGCTTTGCAGGCTGGGCAGCTTGAAATCAGAAACGATATCAAGGAGCTTAAGAGGAAGGTGTCAGAGACCTATGAACTGGCGCTGGATACCTGGGGGACGAGCACGGAAAATAGAAAGTGGTTGGAAAGAATTAATTGAGCGTATTTGCGGAAGGGACGTCCGTTTGGAATTGTGAGAAAGGATTTGAACATGATTCATAACGTCATCTTTGATATTGGCAACGTACTCACTGACTTTCGCTGGAAAGAGTTTCTGATGGATCAGGGTTATTCCGAGGAAATGGCCATGCGGATTGGCAGGGCCAGCACCCTGCATCCCTGCTGGGCGGAGTTGGATCGGGGATATTGGACGGTGGAGCAGCTGATGGAAGCCTTTGTGCGGAACGATCCCGGAATCGAGCGGGAGCTGCGAAGCGCTTATGCCAACGTCCGGGGCATGGTGGTGCCAAGGGCCTATGCGATCCCCTGGGTGCGGGAGCTGAAGAGGAAAGGATATCGGGTATACTACCTGTCCAATTTTTCGGCAAAGGCAGAGACGGAATGTGCGGAGGCCCTGGAGTTCCTGCCTTATACCGACGGAGGGATCCTTTCTTATAAAGAAAAAATGATCAAGCCGGATCCGGCCATTTACAAGCTTCTGCTGTCACGATATGGTTTGAAGGCAGAAGAATGCGTCTTCCTGGACGATACTCCGGCAAACGTGGAGGCGGCGAAGGCCCTGGGAATGCAGGGCATCCGATTCCTGGACAAAGAGCAGGCGGAAGCGGAATTACAAAAAATGGGTGTGGAATGAACCACACCCTATTTTTATGATTTGTTTACTTCGGCGGCTTCCCTTTGCAGTGCTGTTTCTCGTTAAGGTTTCGTTCCCTTTAGGGATCCGCTTCCTGTGGGAGTATCGTCTTTCTCGGGAGCGCCCCCTTCCTCCGGCGGGTCCGCCATGGAATGTTTTCCGGTCAGTTTGCCGTACATCCAGATGTAGACCCAGGTGATCAGCGGGATGGTGAAGGTGCCGATCAGGCTGAGCCGGAAAAAGGTGCCGGACGAGGTGGAATCGAAAAGGGCGGCGATCAAGGTGGACAGATACAATAATACCAGCAGGACGATGGCGATGATGGCGGCTATCTGCCGGGGAGTCGTCCTGCGCCGATTTTTTCCCGGCTCCGCAATTTCTGGTTTCGCAGCTTCTGGCTCTGCAATTTCCGGCTCAGCAGCTTCTGGTTTCGCAGCTTCTGACTTTGTGGTTTCCGGCCCTGCGGCTTCCGGCCCCGCAGCCTTCTGTTTCATGGCTTCTTGTTGCATGGCTTCCTCCTTTGCATTGGCGGTGTTGCGTCTGCTTATAGTCTATCATTCGGGAAAAGGTTTGACAAGGAGGAAAACGCACAAAACCCGAACATTGACGCCCGCCAACGTTCGGATTTGAAAAAAGTGGAGCATATGGGATTCGAACCCACGGCCTCTACAATGCGAATGTAGCGCGCTCCCAGCTGCGCTAATGCCCCGTGCCTTATGAATATAACGATATTTTATCACAAATCTCCAGAAAATCAAGAGGTTATTTTATAAAAAAAGTATTGACATTTGCCAAGGGGAAGTTTATACTTGACGTAAAGTGAATGGTATGGAAGATGAGAGTGGTTGAAAGCCACTCTTTCTTGTTGCAGGGGCTCTTGCGGGAGAGGAAGAGGGAAAGGAAAAGGCATGTCCAGGAGAGAAGAGTATGAATCTCGGACGGAGGCGCTCTTGACCCCCATCGTCAGAGAGATGGGCGTGGAGATCTATGACGTGGAATATGTGAAGGAAGGCGGCGACTGGTATCTGCGGGCCTATATTGACAAGCCGGACGGAGTCAGCATCAATGATTGCGAGGCGGTCAGCCGGGCCCTCTCGGACGAACTGGACAGGGAGGACTTCATCCCGGATGCCTATATTCTGGAGATCAGCAGTCCCGGCTTGGGCAGAACCCTCAAGAAGGATAAGCATTTGCAGAAAAGCCTGGGAGAGGAAGTGGAGATCCGGCTCTACAAGCCCATAGAGAAGCGCAAGGAGTTCATCGGGATTCTGGACAGCTTCGACGAGGAGCGGATCACGATCCTGGAGGAGAAGGAGCAGGGCGCAAAGGCCGCAGGGAGTGCGGAAGCGTCTCAAAACCCAGAATTCACCCCCAGGAGTTTTAAACGGAGCGAGATCGCATTGGTGCGTTTGACCATAGATTTTTAACGAGAGTCAGCATGACAGCCGGTTAGCATGGCTGAGAGAATGGAGGAAAAACAGGAAAAATGAACAAGGAGTTAATGGAAGCGCTGGATATTCTGGAGAAGGAGAAGGAGATCAGCAAGGACACGCTTTTTGATGCGATTGAGAATTCTCTGATGACCGCCTGCAAGAATCATTTTGGCAAAAATGACAACGTGAAGGTGGAGATCAACCGGGAGACCTGCGAC
Organism: uncultured Acetatifactor sp.; assembly: GCA_947625675.1. Lineage (GTDB taxonomy): Bacteria > Bacillota > Clostridia > Lachnospirales > Lachnospiraceae > Acetatifactor. The sequence continues at coordinate 24,411 of CANQPH010000021.1, read as the reverse complement.
TTTCTGGTATATGCTGAAAAGGAAGTGGTGGAGACCAGGGAAGAAGTGGAGGATCCGGTTCTGCAGATCGCCCTGGAGGACGCCAGAGAGATTTCAAGCCAGGCACAGGTGGGGGACGTCGTCCACGTGGAGATCAAATCCAAGGAGTTCGGAAGAATTGCCACCCAGAACGCCAAGAATGTCATTCTCCAGAAGATTCGCGAGGAAGAGAGAAGCGTTATTTACAACCAGTATTTTGAAAAGGAAAAGGACGTCGTCACCGGCGTGGTTCAGAGATACATGGGGAAGAACATCAGCGTCAACCTGGGCAAGGCGGATGCGCTGCTCAGCGAGAATGAACAGGTGAAGGGCGAGGTGTTCCGTCCCACGGAGCGTATCAAGGTCTATATTTTGGAAGTGAAAAACACGCCCAAGGGCCCCCGCATCAACGTGAGCCGCACTCATCCGGAATTGGTGAAAAGGCTGTTTGAAGCGGAGGTGACGGAGATCAGGGACGGCGTCGTGGAGATCAAGGGCATCGCCAGAGAGGCCGGGAGCCGTACCAAGATTTCCGTTTGGAGCAATAATCCCAACGTGGATGCGGTAGGTGCCTGCGTGGGCGTGAACGGTTCCAGGGTCAACGCCATCGTGGACGAACTGCGGGGGGAGAAGATCGACATCGTGAACTGGGACGAAAACCCCGGCAACCTGATCCAGAATGCGCTTTCCCCGGCCAAGATCGTGGCGGTGTTCGCAGATCCGGATGAAAAAACCGCCAAGGTGGTGGTGCCGGATTACCAGCTTTCCCTGGCCATCGGCAAAGAGGGGCAGAACGCCCGTCTGGCGGCCCGTCTGACCGGCTATAAAATTGACATAAAATCGGAAACGCAGGCCAAGGACGCTCCCGGCTTCCGTTACGAGGACTACATTGACGATTACGATGATTACGATGGAGAATACGAGGGCGAGTACGAGGACGATTACGAAGAAGGCTATGAGGAGGGCGAGTACGAGGACGGCTATGAAGAAGGTTACGAGGAAGACGGCCCGATTTATGACGATGTGACGGAGGAAACCGATGCGCCCGACGGGGACATGCAGGACGAAGCGGACACATCCGATCCTGCCGGACAGGAAGAATAAGGTGTGACGGAACATGGCGAAGAAGATTCCTTTGAGACAATGTGTTGGCTGCGGGGAGATGAGGGGGAAAAAAGAGATGCTCCGAGTGCTGAAAACCGCAGACGGCGCCATTTGTCTGGATATCACAGGAAAAAAGAATGGAAGAGGCGCATATCTTTGTAAGCGGGAGGAATGTTTGAAAAAGGCCCGCAGGAACAAGGGGTTGGAACGTTCCTTTAAGATGAGTATCCCGGAAGAGGTATACCGCACCCTGGAAGAGGAATTTGCCGCCTTAGAGAAGGAGTTTGAAAAGCTTGAATCAGAATAAAGTGTTATCCTTGCTGGGTCTGGCGGCCAGGGGCCGCAACGTGGCCAGCGGAGAATCGCAGACTTTGAATGCGGTGAAGAACGGCAAAGCCATGCTGGTGCTGGTGGCGGAGGACGCCTCGGACAACACCAGAAAACTATTTGCCGACAAATGCGGTTTTTACCGGGTTCCCTTTTATCTGTACGGCAGCAAGGCCAGCCTGGGACAGGCGATCGGAAAAGATCTGAGGTCTTCGGTGGCTGTCATCAATGCAGGACTGGCGGAGGGGATCAGGAAGCTCCTGGAAGCGGAAGAAAGGGCGAACGGAGGTAGATAATAGCATGGCGAAGATAAGAGTACAGGAACTGGCGAAGGAGTTGAACAGACCCAGCCGGGAAGTGATAGAATTTTTAAGGAAAAAGGGAGTGGAGGTCAGCACGACGCAAAACTCTCTGGAGGACGATGTGGCAGGAATGGTGAGGAAAGAATTGGGGAATCATAAACCGGCGGGAACGCAGGGGACGGAAGGCGCTTCTCAGGCGGGACCCGAGACGGAAGCCCCCAAGAAGAAGAAAAAGATCATTATCGTGAGCAACCAGCAGAATTCCAAGATGGGAGGGGGCAGGGCCGCCTCGTCCGCTGGAGGGACCCGCACTCAGGGCAGGGGAAATTACAGCACCCAGAGCGGCTATACCGGAACCTCCTATGTCAGCCAGGGCTCGTCCCGTTCGGAGCGAGACGGTGGGAAGGGCGGCGCTCAGGGCGTCCAGAGGAACCGCACGGCAGCCTCGACAAAGCAGGAGAAGCCTGTGAAGCCCGTCAAGCCCATCAAGCCCTTGACCCCTCCGTCTCCCACGCCCAGCGTGCAGATGATGCCGTCCAAGCCGGCTCCAAAACCTCGTTCGGCGGAGAAACCGTCAGCCAAGCCCCAGGAAGCAAAGGGACAGGAAGCTGCGGAGAGCAAGTCGGAAGAGGCGCTGCTTGCCAGAGAGGAAGCGAAGGAGGTTTTGCATTCCGCCGCAGAGCAGACTTCCGCCCCGGAGACCGTTGGCGGAACCGCAGTGGAAAAAGAGGGCGGCAAGACCGCATTGGAGCGGGGGGCCGAGACCTCCGAAAAACGGCCGATGGAGAAGACGGAGTCCCGTCCTTCGGAATCTCGGGAGAGAACTGCAAAGGAACGTCCTCAGTCCGGAGAGCGCAGCCGGGAAGGCCGCACCCAGGACGGGAGAGAACGGGACGGCCGCGGCCGGGAAGGCCGATCTCAGGATGGGAGAGAACGGGATGGCCGCAGCCGAGAGGGCCGCACCCAGGATGGGAGAGAGCGGGACGGCCGCAGCCGGGAAGGCCGCACTCAGGATGGAAGAGAACGGGACAGCCGCGGCAGAGGACAATATGGCGATCGCATGCCATATGGCGACCGCAGTCAGTCCGGTGACCGCCCGTCCTATGGGGACCGCAGTCAGTCCGGCGACCGCACCCAGGGCGGCCGCACGGGTCAGGGCAGAGGAGGTGCAGGCAATGGCAGACCGGGCTACAACAGAACGGATGGATCTGGCAGACCTGGCAGACCTGGTTTTGAAGGCGGGCAAACGGATCGCTTTGGCCGCAGCGGTGGTCAAGGCAATGGCCGGGGCGGTTCGAGTTTTGGCCAGGGCGGCAGAGGAAATGCGGGGCCGGGAAGTCGCACCAGAGGTAAAGACTCGGTTGGAGGCTTTGCGTCGGAAGCACCTTCCAAGGACGTGGAGAAGAAGCGGGAGCAGGATAAGCGGCGCATCAGCCAGGAGAAGGATAAGCGTTCCCGCAGGGAAATGGTCTATGAAGAGGAAGAGAAGCTGAAGAAGCCCGGCCGCTTCATCAAGCCCGAAAAGAAGGAAGAAGAAGCGGAAGAGGTGATCAAAGTCATCACCCTTCCTGACAATATCACCATTAAAGATCTGGCGGATAAGATGCGCATGCAGCCTGCCGCCATTATCAAGAAGCTGTTTTTGCAGGGCAAGGTTGTGACCGTGAATCAGGAGATTTCCTATGAGGATGCGGAAAACATTGCCATGGAATACGAAATCCTCTGTGAGCGGGAGGTCAAGGTGGACGTGATCGAGGAACTGCTCAGGGAGGATGAGGAGGATGAAGCCAGCATGGTGGAGAGACCTCCCGTAGTCTGCGTCATGGGTCACGTGGACCATGGCAAGACCTCCCTGCTGGATGCCATCCGCAAGACCAACGTGACGGACAAGGAAGCCGGCGGCATCACACAGCATATCGGCGCTTACATGGTGAATATCAACGGAAGGAAGATCACCTTCCTGGATACTCCGGGTCATGAAGCCTTTACTGCCATGCGTATGCGTGGCGCCAACGCCACGGACATCGCCATCCTGGTGGTGGCGGCGGACGACGGCGTGATGCCTCAGACCATAGAGGCCATCAATCACGCCAAGGCCGCAGGGGTGGAGATCATCGTGGCGGTGAACAAGATCGACAAGCCCTCCGCCAACGTGGAACGGGTGAAGCAGGAGCTGACCGAGTACGGCCTGGTGGCCGAGAGCTGGGGCGGCAGCACCGTGTTCGCCCCCGTGTCCGCCAAGACCGGCGAGGGAATCGAGGAAATGCTGGAAATGATCCTGCTTTCTGCGGATCTCCTGGAACTGAAGGCCAATCCTGACAGACGGGCCAGAGGCCTGGTGATCGAGGCGGAGCTGGATAAGGGCAGGGGCCCGGTGGCCACCGTCCTGGTGCAGAAGGGAACCCTGCATGTGGGAGACTTTATTTCCGCAGGGGCCAGCAGCGGCAAGGTTCGGGCCATGATAGACGACAAGGGCAAGAGGGTGAAGGAGGCCACTCCTTCCATGCCGGTGGAGATCCTGGGCCTGAACGACGTGCCCAGCGCCGGAGAGGTGTTCCTGGCCCATGACAGCGACAAGACGGCAAAAACTTATGCGGAGACATATTTAACGCAAAACAGGGAAAAAATGATAGAGGAAACCAAGTCCAGAATGTCCCTGGACGATCTGTTCTCCCAGATCAAGGAAGGCAATCTGAAGGAGCTGAACCTGATCGTCAAGGCGGACGTGCAGGGAAGCGTGGAGGCGGTGAAGCAGTCCCTTTCCAAGCTTTCCAACGAGGAAGTGGTGGTCAAGTGCATCCACGGCGGCGTGGGCGCCATCAACGAATCCGACGTCATGCTGGCGGGGGCTTCCAATGCCATTATCATCGGCTTCAACGTGCGGCCTGACGCCACGGCCAAGGCCACGGCGGAGCGGGAAAACGTGGATATCCGTCTGTACAAGGTGATCTACCAGGCCATCGAGGATATCGAGGCCGCCATGAAGGGAATGCTGGATCCGATCTTTGAAGAAAAGGTGATCGGCCATGCGGAAGTCCGGCAGCTCTTCCGGGCGTCCGCCATCGGCAACATCGCCGGTTCCTACGTGCTGGACGGCGTGTTCCAGAGAAACTGCAAGATCCGGATCACCAGAGAGGGCAAGCAGATTTACGAAGGCGAGCTGGCTTCCCTGAAGAGATTCAAGGACGACGTGAAGGAGGTTCGGGCCGGTTACGAATGCGGCCTGGTCTTCGCCGGATTCGACCAGATGCAGGAGCTGGACATCGTGGAAGCGTATGTTATGGTGGAGGTACCACGCTGACGGGGAGGGCCCCGTCAGCGGAAAGAATTGCTTTGCAATTCTTCTAAGGTTTCGGCATAGCGGCCCCGTCAGCGGAAAGAATTGCTTTGCAATTCTTCTAAGAGTTGGTTTAAGGGCGGCCTCATCATCTGAAAGGATTGTGGAGCTGTTCAAAGAGGGGCAGCGTGGGGAATGGGCTTGGTGGCTCTTTTTTCACACAGATATTTGTGCCGGAGCGACACAAATGTCCCAGATGGCAGGTGAGAAATCGCATTTGCGAATTTTTCGAGACGAGGCGAAGTCCGTCTTGCCCTGATTGCGCAAGCGCTTCGGAATGGAGAATAGTGTATGAGAAAAAATAGTGTGAAGAACACGAGGATCAATGGAGAGGTGCGGAAGGTGTTGGCGGAGGTGATCCGGGGCGAGATCAAGGATCCCAGGATCAGTCCCTTCACCAGCGTGGTGTCCGTGGAAGTGGCCCCCGATCTGAAGAGCTGCAAGGCATGGATCAGCGTGCTGGGCGGCGAAGAGGAACGGACCGCCACCCTGCAGGGCCTGAAAAGCGCCATGGGATTCATCAAGATGCGTCTGGCCAAGGTGGTCAACCTGAGAAATACGCCGGACATTACCTTTGTGATGGATCAGTCCATTGAATATGGGGTGAATATGTCCCACAAAATTGACGAGGTGATCGCCGCCGACGATGCCAACAGGGCGGAAGCGGACGCTGTCAGAGCCGAGGCTGAGGCTGACGAAGCGGAAGCGGACGCCAACGAAGCGGAAGTAGATGCCGAGGAAGCGGAAGCGGATGCAGACGAGGTTGAAGCTGGCGCCGAGGAAGCGGAGACCGATGTGGAAGGGCTGACGTTGGAGAAACGGATATAGGAAATAGATTGTAGTTTGGTAAGCCTCGTGTTCGATATGCGGGGCTTATCATAGTTATGCGCTAAGAAACAGCGTGTTGGAAGGAATGGAGATAGAGATGAACATTTTACAGGAATGCGGCGGTGCGAAGCGGATCGGCATCGGCGGGCACGTTCGGCCGGACGGGGACTGCGTGGGCGCCTGCCTGGGTCTGTACCAGTATTTGCGGAAATGTCTGCCGGATACATATATCAAGGTGTTTTTGGAAAAGCCTCCCGCCATTTTCAGCGAGATTGCGGGCTATGAAGAGATTGACAGCGAGTTTGGGCAGGAGGCCCCCTTTGACGTGTTTTTCTGCCTGGACTGCAGTGCGGACAGGCTGGGAGATGGGGAAAAATATTTTAATGGAGCCGCAAAAAGAATCAACATCGACCATCATGTGAGCAATCCCGGCTGCGGCGATGTGAATGAAGTGAAGCCCTTGGCCAGCTCTACCAGCGAGATGATCTATGATCTGCTGGAAAAGGAGCGGCTGGACCGGGACATGGCCATGGCCCTTTATATCGGGATCATCCATGATACCGGGGTTTTCCAGTATTCCAATACCGCCCCGGAAACCATGGAAAAGGCCGCCCATTTGATCAGCTTCGGCTTCCCTTTTCCCAGGCTGATCGAGGAAACTTTTTATCAGAAGACCTACCGGCAGGCCCAGATCCTGGGGCGGGCCCTGATCGAGAGCATCCGTTTCATGGACGGGCGGTGCATCGTCAGCTGCATCGATCGGAAAATGATGGATTTTTACGAGGCGGTTCCGGCGGATCTGGAAGGAATCGTGAACCAGCTGCGCAATATTACGGGCATTCACTGCGCTATTTTCATGTACCAGACCGACCTTTTGGAATATAAGATCAGTCTGCGTTCAGATGAACTGGTGGACGTGGCGAAGGTGGCCAAGTATTTTGGCGGCGGCGGCCATGCCAGGGCGGCGGGCTGCACCATGAAGGGAACCTTTCACGACTGCGTGAACAATCTGTCCCTCCATATACAACAGCAATTGGATGGAGAAGAAGATGTATAACGGGATCCTCAACGTATACAAGGAAGCCGGTTTTACTTCCCATGACGTAGTGGCGAAGCTGCGGGGGATCTATGGGCAGAAAAAAATCGGTCATACCGGCACCCTGGATCCGGCGGCGGAGGGCGTCCTGCCGGTGGCCCTGGGCAGCGCCACCAGACTCTGCGACCTTTTGGTGGATAAGGAAAAAGAATATACGGCGGTGCTTCTCCTGGGAATCCGGACGGACACCCAGGATACCACGGGACAAGTACTGGAAGCCCATCCCGTGGAAGCCACGGAGGAGCAGATCCGGGAAGCAGTGCTGGGTTTTCAGGGCGCCTATGACCAGGTGCCGCCCATGTATTCCGCCCTGAAGGTGAACGGGAAAAAGTTGTACGAGCTGGCCCGGGCCGGGAAAGAGGTGGAAAGGCTTCCCCGTCCGGTGGAAATTTATGAGATCCGGATCCTGGAGATGGAGCTTCCCCGGGTGAAATTCAGCGTGCATTGCTCGAAGGGAACCTATGTCCGCACCCTTTGCGACGATATCGGCAGGAAGCTGGGCTGCGGCGGGGCCATGGAGCATCTGCTCCGAACCCGAGTGGGGCAGTTCGGGCTCCGGGACGCCGTCCCTTTAAGCGAAATACAGCGGCGGAAGGATGCGGGCTACCTGTCCGGCCTTTTGATTCCCGTGGACGCCTGTTTCCCCGGGACTGCGGCGCTGCACGTCTGCGGGGAGCACCAGACGCTCCTTCGGAACGGGAATCCTTTTTTGCCGGAGCATACGGCGGAGGGATTGAAGTACGGCGGGGGAGAGCGCATCCGGATTTATGATGAGAAGGGAGTCTTTTGGGGACTCTATGCCTATGAACCGGAGACGGGCCGTTATAAACCGGTGAAAATGTTTCCGCCCGGGGACTGAGTTCTGCCCATGACGGCCGAACTGATAAAAGATGGCCAATCAGGCGATTGACGGCCAAACGGATAAAAGATGGTCAATCGGGCGATTGGCTGCCAATCGGATGAATGACGATTAAACGGATGAATAAGGAGTAAAAATCTTTGGAGATTATTTCCAATACCCTGGATTTTCAGATCGCCGTTCCCATGGCGCTGACCATAGGGAAGTTCGATGGGGTGCATTTGGGACATCAGCGCCTTTTACAGGAGATTCTGGAGAAAAAGCGGGAGGGCCTGTCGGCCTGTGTTTTCACCTTTGATCCCCCTCCTTCCGTTCTTTTTGCGGGGGCGGACGGAAAGGTTTTGAACACTTTGGAGGAAAAGAGGGAGATCTTCCAGCGAATGGGGATCGACCTTCTGATTGAATTTCCCTTGAACCGGGAAACGGCGGCCATTCCTCCCCGTATCTTTGTCAGGGAGGTGCTGGTGAATCAGCTGCAAGTCCGGTTCCTGGCGGCGGGGGAGGACGTTTCCTTCGGGGCCGAAGGCAGGGGAAATGCGGAGCTTTTGCAGGAAATGTCCGCCTTTTGCGGATTTGAGACGAAGATCATCGAAAAGGTGCGCCTGGAGAATCAGGTCATCAGCTCATCCCTGGTGAGAGAAGAGCTGGAGGCGGGCCATATGTCCTGCGTGAGCCGACTTTTGGGCACGCCTTATACGGTTTTGGGCAAAGTGGAGCACGGAAAGCAGCTGGGCAGGCGGCTCGGCATGCCCACGGTCAATCTCCATCCGGCTCCGGACAAGCTTCTGCCGCCCTGCGGGGTCTATTTTTCCAAGGTGCGCCTCCTGGAAAAAGGGGGACTGGAGAAACCTCATTACGCCGTCAGCAACGTGGGGTACAAGCCCACGGTGACTGCGGAGCGCAGCCTGGGGGTGGAATCCTACCTTTATGATTTCGATGAGGAAATTTACGGACAGGAAATCGAAGTCAGTCTCTGCGAATTTCGGCGGCCGGAACGGCGCTTTGCCGACGTGGCGGCCCTGGCGGCCCAGGTGGAAGAGGATATTCAGGCGGGGATGCGCTGGAAGGAAGGTCAGGAGTAACAGTTCAGCCGTACCCAAGCCGAGTTGTTACAAAAACGTTTTTATTTTGTAAAAAAGAGTTGTATCTTTTCTCATTATCTTTTAAAATAGAAGCGTCAGGTTGAAATCTGAACTATGGGAAGGGAAGATTGGATATGAGTATGAGTATCGTGTTGTCCATGGCGGGAGGCTTGGGTCTTTTCCTCTTTGGCATGGATCTGATGAGCGATTCCATAGAAAAGGTGGCGGGCGCCAAGCTCCGCCATATTCTGGAGATTTTTACCACCAATCGATTTACGGGAATGATCGTGGGAATTGTCTTCACGGGCATCATTCAATCTTCTTCCGCCTGCACCGCCATGGTGGTCAGCTTCGTCAACTCCGGCCTGATGAACCTCTATCAGGCGGCCGGTGTGATTTTCGGCGCCAATATCGGTACCACCATCACCCCGCTGCTGGTTTCCTTCAATCTCTCGAAGATCGCTCCGGTCATCCTTCTGGCGGGCGTCCTGGTGGCGATGTTCAGCAAAAAAGAAAGGATTAAAAAAGGAGCGGAAGTGATCGTGGGCTTCGGCATCCTTTTCGTGGGCTTGAGCACCATGTCCTCCGCCATGGAAGGAATGAAGGACGTCCCGGAGGTCACGGAACTTCTCGGTTCCCTTCGCAATCCTTTTATGGCCACCTTGGTGGGCATGGTCCTCACGGCGATCATTCAGAGCTCTTCCGTCACGGTCAGTATCGTGCTGCTCCTGGCCAACCAGGATCTGCTGGCCCTTCCCATCACCCTTTACATCATCCTGGGCTGCAACATCGGCGCCTGCACCACCGCCCTGCTGGCTTCCCTGGCGGGCAAAAAGGATGCCAAGCGGGCGGCCATGATTCATCTGCTTTTCAACGTGATCGGCACCGTCGTGATCTACCTCGTCCTGTTCGTGGCCCGGGATCAGGTGATTTGGTTGATCGGGCTGATTTCGGCGGACAACGGACGGTTTGTGGCCAATGCCCATACCCTGTTTAAAATCTTCCAGGTGATCATCCTCTTTCCCTTCTCCGGCGGGATCGTGAAGCTGGCCTGTCTGTGCGTGCCCGGCGAGGACAAGAAGATCGGTTATCGGGAGAGCTATCAGCTGAAATATATCGGTGAAAAAGTGGTGTTCAACCCGGCCACGGCAGTGGTAGAGGTGATCAAGGAGGTGGACCGTATGGCTTCCCTTGCCAGCGAAAACCTCAACCGGGCCATGAACGCCCTGATCACCCTGGACGAAGAGGACATCCAGGAAGTCTACGAGGTGGAGAAAAACATCAACTTCCTGAACCACGCCATCACCGGCTACCTGGTCAAGATCAATCAGACCACCCTGCCCATCGAGGATTTGAAGAGCCTGGGCGCCTTGTTCCACGTGGTGAACGATATCGAGAGAATCGGCGACCATGCGGAGAACGTGGCGGACGCCGCCAGGCAGCGGATAGAGACCGGCGCTTCCTTCAGCAAGGAGGCCCAGAGGGAACTGGGGGAGATGCTGGACATGGTGAATCAGATCATCCAGTACGCCGTGGAGACCTTTGTCAGCAGCGACGACAAATATCTCCAGGAGATTTCCAGCCTGGAAGACCGGGTGGACGCCAAGGAGAAGGAGCTGCAGAAGCTCCACGTCGCCCGCCTGGCCAAGGGAGAATGCACGCCGGAAGCCGGCATGATGTTCTCCGACATCGTCTCCGGCCTGGAGCGGGTGGCCGACCACGCCACCAACATCGCCTTCGCCATCATGACGGAGGAAGAGAACGCCTAGAAAATGCCATTCCATGCGCAGGCGGAACGAAATAAGAAATCCTGTGGAAAATTTGAAGGGGAAGCATTCCCGCTGACAGAAATTTCCACAGGATTTTTTTGTGGATATTTTAATAGATGGTTGACAAAAGAAGGGAGATTTTGTTATAATTTGTTCTGGAGATTTAACAAATCCGTAATAACTTGTAACGGACAGTTAATAGAGGAAACAAGAGATGAAATTTGGCAAAATTGGGAAAAAAATCTGGGTATTTGGTTTGTGCGCCGCTGTTTGCCTGACAGGTTCCCTGCCGGTATCCGCTACCGGGAGCTCGTCTGACGGGAATTCGTCTGTTGGGAGCGCCCCTGCCGGGAATTCATCCGCCGATGTATTCCCCGGGAATTCCTCTTCCCCGGAAGCCTCTTCCGCCGCCGGGGAGAATATGGACGTGGTGAAGGACATCATGCCCTCCGTAGGTGCGGGAGCGCTGCTGGGGGAGGACATGTCGGAAGCGGATTATCTGGCCATGGCGGAGGAAGCCCAGAACGCCTTTTGGGGTTATACGAATCTGGGAATTGCGGACATTGAGTCCGGCAATCTGAATGTCCGGCAGTCCCCTTCTTTGGATGGAAAGCTGGTGGGCAAGATGCCCAAGGCCAGCGCCTGTGAGATCCTGGAGATCGTGGATGATTGGGCCCATATCCAGTCCGGAGAGGTGGAAGGCTATGTAAAGGTACATTCCCTGGAAGATCCGGAAAAATCCTATTTGCTGACGGGGCCGGACGCCAGAGTAAAGGCGAAGGAACTGGTGAGCACCGTGGCCCGGGTGACCGGAAACGGCGTGAACATCCGAGACGAAGCCAGCATGGACGGCGCAGTGCTGACCCAGGTGCTGACAGGGGAAGAACTGGAATATCTGGATACTGTAGATGACTGGATCAAGGTCGGCCTGGATGACGAGGAAGGATATATCAGCGCCGAATTCGTGGAGATCGAGGAAAAGCTGGATACCGCCGTCACCATGTCGGAGCTGTTGTACGGCATGGGCGTGTCCAACCTTCGGGTGGATCTGGTGGAATATGCCAAGCAGTTTGTGGGCAATCCTTATAAATGGGGCGGCACCAGCCTGACCAAGGGTACGGACTGCTCCGGATTCGTGCAGAGCGTGTTCAAGCACTACGGCATTTCTTTGAGCAGGACTTCCAGAGCCCAGGCGGGCGACGGCAAGAAGATCAGTTCCTCGGAACTGCTGCCCGGCGACCTGGTATTCTATTCCGACAGCCGGGGCACCATCAATCATGTTGCCCTCTATATCGGCGGCGGCAGGGTGGTGCATGCCAGCAACAAGAAGACCGGCATCAAGATCAGCAAGTACAATTACCGCACCCCGGTGAAATGCGTGCGGGTGATCCGTGACGAATGAATGGGAGAATAGTATGAAAAATTTGGCAATTTTTTTGGCGGATGGATTTGAGGAGATTGAAGGACTGACGGTGGTGGATCTTTGCCGCAGGGCGAAGCTGGACATCACCATGGTTTCCATAGGGGAGGATCTGGAGGTGACGGGTTCTCATGGCATCAAGATATGGGCCGACAAGAGATTGTCGGAGCTGGATTTCGAGGCCATGGACATGCTGATTCTCCCGGGCGGCAAGAGGGGAACGGAGAATCTGGAGAACTGTGTCCCTTTGATGGAAAAGTTGGACGCCTTTTATCAGGCAGGGAAGTTCGTGGCGGCCATCTGCGCCGCTCCCAGCATTCTGGGCCATCGGGGGATCCTGAAGGGCCGGAAGGCCTGCTGCTATCCCGGTTGGGAGTCTCACCTGGAGGGGGCGGAAGTGGTACGGGAGGCCAGTGTAGTTTCCGGAAACGTGATTACGGGAAGGGGCATGGGCTGTTCCATTCCCTTTGGATTGGAGATTATCGCCGCCTGCTGCGGGAAGGAGACGGCGGAGGAGATCGCCGAACGGGTGGTGTACCAGCGGTAGGCGATGCCGACAAATTCAGGAAAAGGATCGTAAGTGCGTCATGAGTCAATACCAAGAGGAAGAAGAATATCGGGCGATTTCCAGGGAATTGCTGGAGTTTATTGCGAACAGCCCCACCTGTTTTCATGCGGTTGCCAATGGGGCGGGAATGTTGGAAAATCAGGGGTATCGAAAGCTTCTGGAAGGGGAAGACTGGCGGAAGGAAGAGTATTTCCGGGATTGGCGTGAGGGCAGGAAAAGGGGAGAGGGAAAATTCTACGTGACGAGAAATGATTCTTCCCTGATCGCTCTGCATATCCCGGCTCAGGTCCCGGCTTCGGGGCCTTCCGCAATCGCACCGGCAGGGGTATCTTCGGAGGGTTCCGTATTCGCACCGGGAGGGGCGGCTTCGGAGCCTTCTGCATTTGCACCTGGTGCGGTTCCCTGGAAGGGATTTCATATCGCGGCCTCCCATGGCGATTCCCCCTGTTTCAAGGTCAAGGAAAATCCCGAAATGCTGGTGGAGAACCAGTATGTGAAGCTGAATGTGGAAAAATACGGGGGAATGATTCCCTCATCCTGGTTCGACCGGGCCTTGTCCGTGGCCGGACGTCTTATCGTGCGGGAAGGGGAAGGCTTGGAAACCCGCCTGGTGAACTTGAAGGAGGAGCTTCTGGTGATACCCAATGTGGCCGTTCACCTGACCCGAGACGCAGGCAAGGGAACGGATTTGAATGCCCAGGTGGATTTGCTTCCCCTGTATGGGGGAAGGTTCCCGGCCCGGGAATCTCTGGCGGAGAGCGAAGAAAGCCGGGAGCGCAAAGAACTCCAGAAATGCGAAGAAAGCCGGGAGCCCCGGGAAAATGTTTCCCTGCTGGCTCGGGCGGCCCGGGCGGCGGGGGTGGAACCGGAGCGGATCTGCGGCCAGGATCTTTTTTTGTATGTCAATGAACCCGGACGATTCCTAGGAACTTCGGGAGAATTCCTTTTGTCGCCCAGGCTGGACGACCAGCAGTGCGTCTTCGCTTCCCTGAAAGGCTTTTTGGAGGGCACTCCGCAGGAGTACCTGAACGTCTGCGCCGTGTTCGACAACGAAGAGGTGGGGAGCGGAAGCAGACAGGGAGCGGATTCCGATTTTCTGGAAGGGACGCTGTGCAGATTGTGCGAAGCCCTGGGCCTGGGAGAAGGGGAGTATCGGCGCCTTGTGGCTGGCGGCCTCCTGCTTTCCGCAGACAATGTCCACGGGGTGCATCCCAATCATCCGGAAAAATCGGATCCCACCAATCGTCCTTATCTGAATGGCGGGATCGTGTTGAAATTCCAGGGAAGCCAGAAGTATACGACGGACGGCCTGACCGCCGCCCGGGTGCGTCAGTTCTGCGAACGGGCCGGGGTGCCCTGCCAGACCTATGCCAACCGGTCGGACATCTCCGGGGGTTCCACCCTGGGCCGCATCTCCGTGGCCCACGTTTCCATCCCTTCTGCGGACATCGGACTGCCTCAGCTGGCCATGCATTCCGCAGTGGAGACCGCAGGGGCCCGGGATACGGATTACGGGATCCGTCTCTTCCGAACCTTCTGGAGCGAATGAACTCTGCAGGAATTCCGATTGCGGGAGCGGTTCTGCCTATGGGAACGGTTCCGATTGCGGGAGCGGTTCTGCCTATGGGAACGGTTCTGATTGCGGGAATGTTTCCGCTATAGGATCCGCTCCGGTTTTGGTCTGACTCCGGACTGTTGCGTCTGCAGGTAGTTTTCCCGGTATTCCTTGGGAGTGCAGTGCAGATACTCTTTAAACTTTTTGTTGAAATAACTGGGGCTGTTGAAGCCCACGGAGGCGGCGAGACCGGAGATCGACTGGTTCGTCGCCGTTTCTGTTAATAAAAGGATGGAAGCTTCGTAAACCCGATATTTTAACAAATATTCAAAAGGGGTCACGCCCAGGGTGCGCTTGAAGCACCGGCAGCATTCGCTGTTGCTGGTGTGGATGGAGGAAGCGATGTTTTCCAGCGTCAGGGGTTCCGCAAAATGTTCCTCTATGAACCGCAGCGCCGATTTGATCCGAAGGTTGTCGGAATGGGAGGGCTGGGGCCCGGAAACGTCCCTTTTGGATAGGGCCAGGAGGGCCAATTGCTTCCACAGGCGGCAGAACATGGCTTTCACGTCCAATTCGTAGCCGAAATTCCGGTTTTGACAGGTGAGGAGCAGCTGCCGTAACAGGAGCAGGAGATCTCCGGTGTCCCGGCTCTCCCTGTCCAGAACCAGGTAAGGAATGTCCGGGGATTCCAGCACCAGGGAGAGATATCGGTCCGCAATGGCGCTGTTGTCCCCGTGAAAGACCAGGCTGGGCAGAAAGCGGGTAGAGGTGGCGGAAAATTCCTGGTTGGCCTTCAGGACGATGGTGTGTATTCTGTTCTGATTGATAAAGATTCCTTGTCCCGCCTGCAGAGGAAGTACCTGATGTTCTACTTTGATGGAAAAGCTTCCCTCCTGCACCAGGATCAGCTCCAGCGCCTCGTGCCAGTGACTGTGGGGCTGCCAGAGGGCTGCGTCGGCGGAGGTAAAGGTTTCTATGGATACGGGGTGTTCGAGCGTGGGAACGTTTTCGTGAATTGCCATGGTTTCATCCTTTCTATTTCGTCATTATACCCATTCCCACAATTTAAGTCAAGGAAAACGGAGGGGGAAGAGAGAGGAATTCCCTGGAAATTTCGCAGAAGTTTCCAGGGAATTCAAGGAAGTCCCGAAGGGGATTCCTTGGTCTCTGGCGCTTTGCGGAGGGTGTGGATTGGAAAAATAAATTTTAGCCAGGGAAAGAGTCCTTCAGACAGAGGGCGCCGAAGCCTGTCTTGGCGTTGGGATAGGCGTCTTCTCCCCGGATGGGCCGGGCTCCCTTCCTCAGATAGGCCTTCAGTTTTTCCCCATAGAGAAAAGGGTCGTTTCCTTTCCGAATCCCCCATTCCATCAGCAGGGCGGCGCAGCCGCTGACGATGGGAGCGGCGAAGGAGGTGCCGGTCATGGGTTGGAATCCGCCGTAGAGATCCGGGGCCAGCACGTCCACTCCAGGGGCGGCGACGTCCGGTTTCACCGGCTGGGCCGACACGGCACCGGCCGGCCGCATCTCGTTCCCGTATCCCCTGCCGGAAAAATCCGCATAGGAGTTCCGGGCGGAATCGTAGGCCCCCACGGTGAGGACCCTGGCGGCGGTGGAGGGGATGGTCAGGGTGGCTTCCGGGGAAGGTCCGGTAAAGCCTGTCCCCTGGTTCCTGGCTTCGGAACCGGGAAGATACAGATAATATTGTCCCGTCACCGTTTCCACGGGTTCCAGCCGAATCTGCCACAGGCCGCTGTTCAGGTAGGGCCCGGCGGCGGGGATCATTTCAAAATAGATTTCCTGGTCCGCCGAGTAAGGGGTGGGCTCCCCGAAGTAAATCAGCAAGTCCGTCTGTTCCATCCTCATGGTATATTTTCCCGAAGATAAAGTGTCCGGCAGCTGCCTGATGACGCCGCCGGGGGAGCGCAGGCTGATCCGGTAGCGGTCGGCGTAGTGCTTCCAGAGCTGGATGCTCAGGGAACGCTCATAATCCGCCACGGCCAGCTCCGTTACGGGACGGTCCGCCACGTTTCCGGCCGCATGGCCGGAGGAATTACCTTCGTTGCCGCTGCCAGCGCAGATGACGGTCTGGCCGATTTCCGAAGCGTTGTCCAAAAAGCGTTCCAAAAGGGAAGTGCCGTCATGGGAACCGTAATTGTTGCCGAAGCTTAAGTTGATGACCAAGGGCATGGACAATTCCTGGGCTTTGCGCAGGGCGTAGGTCACGCCCCGCATGATCTGGGTGGTCTTGACGAGGCTGCCAGCGGCGGCGCCGTCCGAGGTGCCGCCAGCGGAACTCGGCGTCCCCAGCTTTACGATCAGGAGGCTGACCCCGGGGGCAGCCCCTTCGTATCCTGGCCCGCTGCCCGCCGCAATTCCGGCCACGGCGGTACCGTGGCCGTTCCGGTCCCTGCTGGGAACCAGGGCGGCGGCCTCCCCGGGGGCGGCGGTCAGGGCCTCGTTGATCTGAGCGCTGTCAAATTCCCTGTCCAGGGCCTGGTCCCACAGGAAGAGGATGCGGGTGGTGCCGTCCGGGCTGCGGAATTCTTTCCGCCCGTAATCGATGCCGGAATCCAGGACGGCGATCAGCACGCCCTGGCCGGTGAGGTAAGGATCCCGCAGGGTTACCGGCAGGATACAGGACTCCGCCCCGAACTCCTGCCCGGCGCAGGCCGTCAGGTCGCTGTAATAAAAGCGTTTGGGCTTTTCCACATATTCGATTTCGTCAAGGGCCGCTATGGTGTCCACCAGATCCTCCGGGACGGTGAGGATGGCATATCCCAGGATCAGCGGCTCTGCTTTCACGCCGAGGGCGGCCAGGGAATCGAGGCTGCCGTGATATTTTACGATCAGTTCCCAGGTGCGCTTTCCGTTGTCGTACCCCACGTTCAGGTTTTCTGTCTCTTCCCGGATCCCTTCCGGGGTTTCCAGGGCCAGGTTCAGTATGTTTTCCAGTTTTTGACTCATGTTTCTCCTTTCCCGGCAGTGCGAGTATTCTTTTCACTGCCCAGTCTGCTCTGACAGGATGGAAGGAATCTATCGTCTGAAGCGACATTCCCTCACTAATAATATATGTTGCATCGTTCTTTTTTTGATGGGGTATTGTGGGGAAAACATAAAAATGTTATACTGTGAGGGCAACCCCAATCATTTTTTTGAAAAAAAGGAGAAGCATATATGAAGTTTGGAGCATTGAGCCAATACCATAAGGAGGACCAAAGGGTCATCCTGGATTTTGAAGGGACGGAGGCGGTGGTCACGGCGGTGACCCCGAAGATCATCAACGTGTATTGCGGGCTGGGAACGAAAAAAATCGGTTCCAAGGCCATAGAAGGGGACAAGCGTCTGCCCGTGGAGCTTCGGACGGAGGAAAAAACGGATGGGCTGTGGATTCACACGGGAGAAGTATCGGTGAGGGTGAGTTCCGGCTTTTACGTGGATTTTTATGATAAAGAGGGCCGGGAGGTCTGCGGGGACTACCGGGGAAAGCGGAAGCCCCTCCAGAGGGTCAGCGAGGAATACTTGAAGCTTTTGGAGAGCGAGGGACACAGCGCCGTCCGGCAGGGCCGGGAACCGGCGGTGGAGATCGTCAAGAAGCTCCAGGGCTCGGAGCATTTCTACGGCCTGGGGGACAAGACCGGCTTCCTGGACAAGCGCCATTATGACTATGAGATGTGGAACACGGACAATCCGGATCCCCAGGTGGACACCTTCAAGGCGCTGTACAAATCCATTCCTTTTTTCATGGCCCTGACGGAGGAGCACGTGTACGGGATTTTCCTGGACAACACCTATAAGGGCTTTTTCAACATGGGCCAGGAATCAGAAGAGTATTATTATTTCGGGGCCATGGAGGGGAACCTGGACTATTATTATATCGTCGGGGACAGCCTGCCGGAGGTGCTTGCCGGATACACCTATCTGACGGGCACTTATCCTCTGCCTCAGAAGTGGACCCTGGGATACCATCAGTCCCGCTGGGGCTACATGACCCAGGAGGACATGGAGGAGATCGCAAACGGGATGCGTGGCAATGACATTCCCTGCGATGCCATTCATTTTGACATCGATTACATGGATCATTACAAGGTTTTCACCTGGAACCTGGAACGGTATCACAACGATCCCGGGGCTTACCTTGCTTCCTTGAGTCAGCGGGGGTTCAAGCCGGTGACCATCATAGATCCCGGGGTGAAAAAGGAAGAGGGCTACGAAATCTACGAGGCCGGGATCGATGGGGAGTATTTCGCCAGGACGCCGGGCGGGGCGGTGTACCAGAACCAGGTCTGGCCCGGGGATGCGGTTTATCCGGATTTCGGCAGGCCGGAGGTTCGGGCCTGGTGGGGCAATAATCATAAGTTTCTGCTGGGTCTGGGAGTGCGGGGCATTTGGAACGACATGAACGAGCCCGCCAGCTTCCGGGGGCCTTTGCCGGAGGACGTGGTGTTCACGGATGAGGACGAGGCTTCCAACCATGCCAGGATGCACAATGTTTACGGTCATCTCATGGCCAAGGCCACTTATGAGGGGCTGAAGGCTCTGGACGGGCGCAGACCCTTCGTCATCACCCGGGCCTGTTATGCGGGCACTCAGAAATACAGCACCGCCTGGACCGGGGACAATACCAGCATGTGGGCCCATCTGCAGATGGCCATTCCCCAGCTGTGTAACCTGGGGATGTCCGGCATGCCTTTCGTGGGCACGGACATCGGCGGCTTCGGAGGGGACACCACGCCGGAGCTTCTCGTCCGCTGGGTGCAGGTGGGGTGTTTTTCCCCGCTGTTCCGCAACCACACCGCCCTGGGCAGCAGGAGGCAGGAGCCCTG
This sequence comes from uncultured Acetatifactor sp., assembly GCA_947625675.1. Lineage (GTDB taxonomy): Bacteria > Bacillota > Clostridia > Lachnospirales > Lachnospiraceae > Acetatifactor. The sequence continues at coordinate 5,323 of CANQPH010000021.1, read as the reverse complement.
GCAGTTCGGCGAGGAGGTGCTGGATATCTACCGTAAATACGTGAAGCTCCGTTACCGCTGGATCCCCTATTTTTACGATCTGTTTTACGAAGAGGAAAAGACCGGCGCACCCATCCTGCGCCCGTTGGTGTTCCATTATGAAAAAGATGAGTATGCCAGAGTCTGCAGTGACGAATTCCTGGTGGGGAGCCAGGTGCTGGTGGCGCCGGTGGTGACCCAGGGGCTCAGGATGCGGATGGTCTATCTGCCGGAAGGCCTCTGGTACGATTATTGGACCGGAGAAAAGAAGCAGGGCCCCGTCTGGTTCGTCCGGGAAGCCCCTCTGGACACCTGCCCCATTTACGTGAAGGCGGGCAGCATGATTCCGACCATGGAGGAAATGTCTTACGTGGGGGAGAAGCCCCTGGATAAGCTGGTCCTGGAGGTGTTCCCGGGAGAGGGAATCTACGACCACTACTTGGACGACGGGGAAAGCTTCGCCTATCGGGATGGGGCCTATCTCCAGTACCGTTTCACCCAGAAGGAGGGCGGCGGCATGGAGATGCGGATCCTCCACGCCGGATATGAGAAGCCCTATCGGAACATAGTTTATAAGGTGAGGTAGCGAGGGGCAGCGGCAGCTTGTAACGGCAATGTGCAGTGACAATTTGGGGCTGCGGCAATCTGTGGCAATCTGTGGGAAGGAACAGGGCGGTAGCTTGTGGCAGCAAGGAGCAGCGGCAACTTGCGAAGGCAATTTGCGGTGGGAGAAGAAGAGAAAGGGGCATTTCAGAAAGCGGGAATGGAAATGGATTTGTTTGAGTACATGAGGACTGCGAATATGGAAAAAGAAGCTCCCCTGGCGGCCCGGATGCGGCCCCGGAGTCTGGAAGAGGTGGTGGGGCAGGAGCACATCATCGGCAAGGACAAGCTCCTGTACCGGGCCATTCTGGCGGATAAGATCAGCTCCGTTATTTTCTACGGCCCGCCGGGCACCGGCAAGACCACCCTGGCCAAGGTCATCGCAGGCACCACCAGCGCCCAATTCACCCAGATCAATGCCACGGTGGCGGGCAAAAAGGACATGGAAGAGGTGGTGGAGAAGGCCAAGGAGCTTCAGGGGATGTACGGGAAGCGTACCATTTTGTTCATCGATGAAATCCACCGGTTCAACAAGGGGCAGCAGGATTACCTCCTGCCTTTTGTGGAGGACGGCACCCTGATCCTCATCGGAGCTACTACGGAAAATCCTTATTTCGAGGTGAACGGAGCTCTGCTTTCCCGTTCCATCATTTTTGAATTGAAGCCCCTTTCCCGGGAGAATGTCCGCAAGCTCCTGGTCAAGGCGGTATACGACAAGGATCGGGGAATGGGGGCCTATGATGCGGTGATCGAAGAGGACGCCCTGGATTTCCTGGCGGACATTTCCGGCGGGGACGCCAGGCAGGCCCTGAACGCCGTGGAGCTGGGAGTTCTGACCACCAGCAGGGCCCAGGACGGGAAGATTCATCTCACCCTGGAGGTGGCCCAGGAATGTATTCAGAAGCGGGCGGTTCGTTATGATAAGAACGGGGACAACCATTATGACACCATATCGGCCTTTATCAAGAGCATGCGGGGGTCGGATCCGGATGCGGCGGTCTATTACCTGGCCCGGATGCTGTATGCCGGGGAAAGCGTGACCTTTATCGCCAGGAGGATCATGATCTGCGCTGCGGAGGACGTGGGAAATGCGGACCCGAACGCCCTGACGGTGGCGGTGAACGCCTCCCTGGCGGCGGAGCGGGTGGGCATGCCGGAGGCCCAGATCATCCTTTCCCAGGCGGCGGCCTACGTGGCCAGCGCCCCCAAGAGTAATTCCGCCTGTATCGCCATTTCGGAGGCCATGGAGGAGGTGGCCCGCTCCGGGAACCTCCCCATACCCGGGCATCTGCAGGACGCTCACTACAAGGGGGCGGCCAAGCTGGGCCATGGCATCGGCTACAAGTATGCCCATGATTATCCGAACCACTACGTGGAACAGCAATATCTTCCTTATGAATTGACGGGACGGGAGTTTTACCGGCCTTCCGGAAACGGATACGAAGTGAAGATCAGAGAACACATGAAGCGGCTCAAGGCGGAGGCGTCAAAACAGTAGCTTTACCAGCGCCTGGTAGACCTCCTGGCTGCGCTTTTGCCAGTTGTCGCAGATGGAGGAAGCCATTTCTTCCGTGGGAACGGAGAGGGTGATGTCCACCAGAGAGATCCCCCTCTCCTTGGCCACCAGCCGGGCTTCATATTCCCCGGAGGTGGATTTGTAATAATCACCCAGCACGGAAACTTCGTTGCGCAGGGTGATTTCATTTTCTTTCAAATAAGAATTCACGTCATGTTTGATGGCGTCGCCGATCCTGTTTTCAAAGAAACGCAGGGTTTCCAGACCGGATTCCGTTAAAAAAAGCTGGGTGCGGTTCCGGATGGTCCTGGTGGTGATCAGCTTCGCCTCCGTCAATTCCCCGATGACCTGCTGCAGGGTCAGGAAGTTGGTGTATTCCTTGCCCAGAATGAAATCGCTGATCTGGGCTGCGGTGAGGGGAGTGGAGGAGCGGTTCAGCATATAGAGCAGGATCAGCTTATATAAGGTTAAGGGATCGTCAAACATTTCCGCCTCTCTCCTTTCCATTCCCTATTGTGCATACCAGAGCCGGGGGCGCCCGTTCAGGGATGATTCTCCCCTGCGGACGGCATGATCGGATTTTACGACCTACTATCGGCGAATATGGGCTTTCACGGCCTCGGCCACTCTTTCCGCCACTTCCGGATTGAAAGCCTCCGGCATGATGTTATCCTCGTTCAATTCTTCTTCCGGCACCAGCCCGGCGATGGCCAGGGCGGCGGCCAGCTTCATTTCCTCCGTGATCTGAGGGGCCCGTCCCTCCAGCGCTCCCTTGAAGATGCCGGGGAAGGCCAGCACGTTGTTGATCTGGTTGGGGAAGTCGCTCCGCCCGGTTCCCACGATGCGGGCTCCGGCGGCCTTGGCGACATCCGGCATGATTTCCGGCACGGGGTTGGCCATGGCGAAGATAATGGGCTCAGGATTCATGGAAGCCACCATTTCCGAGGTGACCACGCCGGGGGCGGAGACGCCGATGAAAATGTCCGCACCCTTCAGGGCATCGGCCAGGGTTCCCTTCAGGTTGCGGAGATTGGTGACCTCCGCCATCTGCTTCTTGATCCAGTTGAGGTTCGGATTGTCCTTGGAGACGATGCCCCGGCTGTCGCACAGGGTGATGTCCACGAAGCCGTAGGAGAGCAGCAGCTTGGTGATGGCGATGCCGGCGGCGCCGGAGCCGTTCACCACGATCCTGCAGGCCTCTTTTTCCTTGCCGGTGATCTTCAAAGCATTGATGATGGCGGCCAGCACCACGATGGCGGTGCCGTGCTGATCGTCATGGAAAACCGGGATGTCCAGGGTGGCCTTCAGGCGTTCCTCGATCTCGAAACATCTGGGGGCGCTGATATCCTCCAGGTTGATGCCGCCGAATCCGGGAGCGATCCAGGTCACGGCCTTGATGATTTCTTCCGTGTCCTGGGTGTCCAGGCAGATGGGAACGGCGTTGACTCCGCCGAATTCCTTGAACAGGACGGCCTTGCCCTCCATGACCGGCATGGCGGCGTGGGGGCCGATGTTGCCCAGGCCCAGGACTGCGCTGCCGTCGGAGACGACGGCGATGGTGTTGGCCTTCATGGTATAGCGGTAAACGTCTTCTTTATTTTCGGCGATCTTTCTGCAGGGCTCCGCAACGCCGGGGGTATAGGCCAGGGCCAGATCTTCTCTGGTTTTCACTCCGGCCTTGGCGGTGGTTTCCAGTTTCCCGTTCCACTGCTCGTGGAGCAGCAATGCTTTTTCGTTCGTGGTCATAATGTCCTCCAGTCTTTTAAATTGGCAAAAGGGTTTGTGGCAAAAGGGTTTGCCGCCGCAGGCGGCATGGACATCCTGCGTGAAAAAGCGTGTGGGAAAGCTAGCTTTCCCAACCGCTTTCTTACGCAGGATGCTCACATCACGTTGTGATGTGAGCCCTTTTGCCTATGCTTGGTTTCCTTTTCAAGGTAAAATAAACCCTTAAAAGGGTTCCTTCCGTCTCGTGCTTATAATCATATAATAATTCGTAATATGGCGCAAGTCGTATTTTTGCCAAACTTTCTTTGAAAAAATTTAAAATTTTACTTCCTATTTTACCAAAAGTGTATTATAATGGGTTCGTGTAATGAATCTATCAAATCTTGACGTCATGGTCTTTCGTCCAAGACACATCTGGATTGATGAATCCCAGTTTTCGATGATTTATGGAAAAGAGGTTATGTGCGTGATGTTGAATCAGTCAGGAGGAATTTATGAGGGAAAAATATGAATCGTTGCAGCTTGTTCATTTGAGAGAGCTTGCAAAGGCCAGAGGATTGAAGGGAGTTTCTTCTATGAAGAAAGCGGATTTGATCAATCTGATGCTGGAGCAGGACGAGAAGGATAAGGCTGCGGCGGAAGCGTCGGCCAGGGCGGAAGCGGAGAAGTCCGCAGCCAGGGAAGCGGTGAAAAAGAAAGCGGCAGCGGAGAAGGAAGCGGCAGCCAGAGCAGCGGCGGAGAAGGCGGAAGCGGAGAAAGCGGCGGCAGCCAGGGCAGCGGCGGAAAAGGCGGAAGCGGAGAAAGCGGCAGCAGCCAAGGCGGCAGAGAAGGCGGCGGAGAAATCCGCAGCCAGGCCGGAGGGGCAGAAGACCAGGCCCGATCCTTCCAGGCCCAAGCAGGGGAGACCGGAAGGGGCGGTTCCAGGCGGCAAGCCGGCTTCCCGTACCATTGTCAAAGTGAATAACGATCTGAAGGATTCCAGGGTGAGTTATGTCCGCAACGAGAGCCAGTCCCCCTCCAGGGTGGAAAACGGCAGCAGATACGATGCGGGCAGGCCGGACAACGGATCCCGCAATGATAATTATAGAAACAATCAGGGCTATAACCGGAACGTTCCCGGCGGCCGCCCGGAGAATTCGGGGCGGGGCGATGGAGGAAACCGCAGCGACATGCGGGGAGACGTCCAGGCGAGGAACGACGCATACGTCCGCAGCGTGGAGAACACGGAGGCCCGGGGCGCAGAATCCTTCCGAGGCGACGGGAGCCGGGGCGAAGGGACGGAACCCGTCCAGAAACCTTATCGTCCCCAGGAAGCTTATGACGAGAGCCAATATCCCAGAGAACTGGACAGCGGCGTGGAAGCCAAAATTGTGATTCAAGAAGGTAAAGTTCTGGTAAACGGAGAAAAAGAGTTTCAGAGAGGGAAAAAGCTGTACGATCAGGATGTTGTCGTCTGCGGAG
>CANQPH010000020.1 GCA_947625675.1 uncultured Acetatifactor sp. | reverse complement strand
GGGGAAGCCTTCGGAATGGGTCAGCGGCAAGGACGTGATCTTACATATCATCGGCATGATCGGCGTGGATGGAGCCCTGTATAAATCCATGGAATTTGTGGGAGAGGGGATCCGGAACTTGTCCATGGACGACCGGTTCACCATCGCCAACATGGCCATCGAAGCAGGCGGCAAGAACGGCATCTTCCCGGTGGACGAGATCGCCGTCGCCTATATGAAGGAGCACTCATCCAGGGAGTACCGGGTCTTTGAAGCGGATGAGGATGCGGTGTATGATGAGGAATATACCATCGATCTGAGCACACTGCGGCCCACCGTGGCTTTCCCTCATCTGCCAGAGAACACCCATACCATCGACGAGATCAAGGAGCCCATTTCTATTGATCAGGTGGTGATCGGTTCCTGCACCAACGGCAGATTGGAGGATCTGCGTACCGCCGCCAGGGTGTTGTCCGGCAGACATGTGGCGGAGGGAGTGCGCTGTATCGTGATTCCCGCCACCCAGGCCATCTACCTCCAGGCCATGGAGGAGGGCCTTCTGAAGACCTTCATCGAGGCCGGAGCAGTGGTCAGCACTCCTACCTGCGGCCCTTGTCTGGGAGGCTACATGGGCGTCCTGGCGGAAGGGGAGAGATGCGTTTCCACCACCAACCGTAATTTCGTGGGACGGATGGGACATGTGAAGAGCGAAGTTTACCTGGCCAGCCCGGCAGTGGCGGCGGCCAGCGCCGTGGCGGGAAGGATCGCTTGCCCCTGCCAGTTGTAGGCACTGTGGAGCGGACATCCCGTCGGCCTGTTTGCCAGGGCAATTTGGACGAATAGTTAAGAAAAAGAAAGGAACAACGACATGAATGCAAAAGGTTCTGTTTTTAAATATGGGGACAACGTGGATACAGACGTGATCATCCCGGCCAGATATCTGAATTCTTCCGATCCCGGGGAACTGGCCTCTCATTGTATGGAGGACATCGACAAGGAGTTCATCCGAAAAGTGCAGAAGGGCGACATCATCGTGGCGGAAAAGAATTTCGGCTGCGGTTCCTCCAGGGAACACGCCCCCATCGCCATCAAGGCCGCAGGGGTCAGCTGCGTGATCGCTGAAACCTTCGCCCGGATTTTTTACCGGAATGCCATCAATATCGGCCTGCCCATCATCGAATGTCCGGAGGCTTCCAAGGGCATCGATGCGGGGGATGTGGTGGAGGTGGATTTCGATTCCGGCATCATCTATGACCGCACCAAGGGCACGCAGTTCCAGGGACAGCCTTTCCCGGAATTCATGCAGAAGATCATTGCGGAAGGCGGATTGATCAATTATATCAATTCCCAGAATTAGAGAGAGAATTCCCCATCCGGTCAGGCCGGATGGGGTACTTTAACGTTTGAAAAAATTCCGACTCAGAAAATATCTTAAAAACTTAAAAGGAGATGACTTTGCATGGGAAGTAATGCTCCCGCAAAAGACAAGTATGAAATAGATATGTGTAACGGCCCGCTCCTGGGCAAGATCCTGATCTTCACCATTCCCGTGATGCTCTCCGGCATCCTGCAGCTTCTCTTCAATGCGGCGGACATCGTGGTGGTGGGAAGGTTTGCCGGGAGCGAATCCTTGGCGGCGGTGGGGGCCACCAGCGCCTTGATCAATCTGCTGGTAAACGTCTTCATCGGTCTGTCCGTAGGGGCCAATGTGCTGGTGAGCAGATTTTACGGCTCCGGCCAGAATAGCGAGCTTTCAGACATGGTGCATACGGCCATCGCCACGGCCCTGGTCAGCGGCACGGCTTTGATTTTCATGGGGTTTCTGCTGGCCAGTCCCGCCCTGCAGCTCATGGGGACCCCGGAGAACGTGATCCATCATTCCGTCCTTTACATGCGGATCTATTTCGTAGGCATGCCCGCCATGATGGTTTATAACTTCGGCAGCGCCATCCTGCGGGCCATCGGCGACACCAGACGTCCCCTATACTATCTTTCGGCGGCGGGGATTATCAACGTGGTGCTGAACCTGATCTTCGTCATCGTATTTTCCATGGGAGTGGCGGGAGTGGCCCTGGCCACGGCCATCTCCCAGACCATGTCCGCCCTGCTGGTGCTACGCTGCCTGATGCGTTCCAAGGGCGTGTATCATCTGGAACTGCGGGAACTGCGGATCAGCAGGGACAAACTGCTCAAAATGATCCAGATCGGCGTCCCGGCGGGACTGCAGGGCGCCTTGTTCTCCATCTCCAACGTGCTGATCCAGTCCTCCGTGAACTCCTTTGGTTCCATCGCCATGGCGGGAAATACGGCGGGGTCCAATATAGAGGGCTTTGTCTATACGGCCATGAATTCCTTCTACCAGACGGCCATCAGCTTCACGGGACAAAATTACGGGGCCCTGAAATTCCGGCGCATCGGAAAGATTCTCCTGATCTGTGAATCCTCCGTGATCCTGGTGGGACTGGTGATGGGCAACCTGGTCTATCTGTTCGCCGACCCGATCCTTCATATTTATTCCTCCGATCCGGAGGTGATCCAGTACGGCGTCCTGCGGATGGGCATCATCTGCACCCTGTACTGTCTCTGCGGCATGATGGACGTGATGGTGGGCTCCATGAGGGGAATGGGCTATTCCATCATGCCCATGATCGTCTCCCTCACCGGGGCCTGTCTGTTCCGGGTGGTCTGGATTTATACCATTTTCCAAAGCATCCATACCCTGAGCTGTCTGTATTGGTCCTACCCCATCAGCTGGGGCCTGACCTTCCTGGTGCATCTGGCCTGCTGGATCTTCGTGTATCGGAAGCTGCTTCGGACGAAAGAGCTCGTGCCTGCAGGGAAGTAAAAAGTAAGTAAGGAGCATAAGAAACATGATCGCTTATGTGAACGGAATCGTGGAAGACATAGCCGAGGACAACGTGGTGCTGGATGTGGGAGGAATCGGTATCAATATCAACATATCCGGCGCTACGGCGGCCAGGCTGCCGGGCCTTGGGAAGCAGGTGAAGCTCTATACCTATACCAACGTGCGGGAGGACGCCTTTTTGCTCTATGGTTTTCTTTCCAGAGATGAGCTATCTCTGTTCAAACAGTGCCTGACGGTCAGCGGCATCGGTCCCAAGGGCGGTCTGGCGCTTTTGTCCGCCATGGATGCGGATTCCTTGCGCTTTGCCATCCTGTCCGGAGACGTCAAGGCCATTTCCAAAGCCCCCGGCGTCGGCAAGAAGACGGCGGAACGCCTGATCCTGGAGCTGAAGGGCAAGATCGGCATGGAGGATACCGGCATCGGAAGGGAAGTCGCCGGTCTGGGGGGTGCGGCCGTGACGGCGGACAGCCCCCAGAAGAGAGAGGCCGTCGAGGCTCTGGTATCCCTGGGTTACGGACAGGCGGAATCCTTGAAGGCGGTGAATTCCATCCCGAATATCGAGGACATGGATTCCGGAGAAGTGCTGAAGGCGGCGCTTCGGAAGATGTTTTGAAAATTTGAAGTCATGTAAGAGGAAGATTTTATGGCGAATTTTACCAAGAAAGCGATCAGGGAATCTTTTGTCAAGCTGCTTATGGAGAAGCCCCTTTCCCAGATCACGGTGAAAGATATCGTGACGGACTGCGGGGTGAACCGCAATACCTTCTATTACTATTTTGAGGATATCCCGAAGCTGGTGGAAGATATGGTCATGGAGGATGCGGAGGATCTCATCCGGTCCTACCCCACGGTGGAAAAAATAGAGGATTGTTTGATGGAAGTGGTCGAGACGGCCCTTTCCAAAAAGAAAGCCGTATTTCATATCTACAATTCCATCAACCGGGAAATCTACGAGCAGTATCTCTGGAAGGTCTGCGACTATGTGATCGATTCCTACGTGACCATGGTTCTGAACGGGCGCAGGGTATCTGACTCCGATCTGGAAGTGATCAAGAAATATTTGTCCAGCGTGGGCTTCGGAATCATTTCCGGGTGGCTCAGAAACGGGATGGACGACGATATCCGCAGCACCCTGGTCCGCATCTGTGAGATCAAAAAGGGAATGGTGGAGCAGATGATTTCCCGCTGCGAAGAAAGCGTCCGGTAACCAATTCTTCTTATAAATCCAGTCATTTAGGCCTCCAGTGTCTGATTTTTGGGCATGGAGGCTTTTTTTGCCCATTTTCAGGACAAGTCCCGGTGCATATAATTGCGGCAGAAAATAAAAAGGACTGGAGGAAGGATAATGAAATTTTCAAGAGCAGTGGTAAAATACCGTATTCCCATTTTGGTACTGGCGCTGATTCTCATGATTCCGTCGGCGTTGGGAATGGTGAATACAAGAATCAATTATGATATGCTGAACTATCTGCCGGAGGACATGGAAACCGTGATCGGCCAACAGGAGCTTCTGGAGGATTTCGACAAGGGCGCCTTCTCCTTTCTGATTCTGGAAAACATGTCCGAAAAGGATGTAGCCGCCCTGAAGGAAAAGGTGGAAGGAGTAGAGCACGTGGAGACCGTTCTCTGGTATGATTCTCTGGCGGATCTGACCTTGCCCATGGAATTTCTTCCGGAAAAGCTCTACCGGGAATTCAATACGGAAAACGCCACCATGATGGCGGTCTTTTTCGATACCTCCACGTCCTCCGACGTGACTATGGAGGCCATCCGTGAGATCCGACAGATTGCCGGAAGCCAGTGCTTCGTATCCGGCATATCCGCCATGGTTACGGATTTGAAGGATCTCTGTGAAAAAGAGGAGCCGGTATACGTGGGAATCGCCGTGCTGCTGGCCTGTATCGCAATGCTCCTGTTCCTGGACAGCTGGCTGGTTCCCTTTGTATTTCTCATCAGTATCGGCATGATGATCTTCCTCAATATGGGAAGCAATTACTTCTTGGGAGAGATCTCCTATATTACCAAGGCCCTTTCCGCCGTCCTGCAGCTGGCGGTCACCATGGATTATTCCATTTTCCTGTGGCACAGCTACAACGAGCAGCGCAGTCTGCAGGAAGACAAACAGGAAGCCATGGCTGCGGCCATTCGGGAGACCCTGACCTCAGTGGTGGGCAGCTCCATCACCACCATAGCGGGATTTATCGCCCTGTGCTTCATGTCCTTTACCATGGGCCGGGACCTGGGCCTCGTGATGGCAAAGGGAGTGCTTCTGGGCGTCATCGGCTGCGTCACCGTCCTTCCGGCCCTGATCCTGGTCTTCGACAAACCGCTGCAGAAAACGAAGCACAAATCCCTGATTCCCAATACCGACAGACTGTCCGGAGGAATTGTGCGGATTTTCCCGGTTTTCCTGGTGCTTTTAGTCCTGGTCATCCCGCCCGCCTATCATGGCTACAGCAAGACCAATGATGAAGTTTATTATGATCTGGGGGAGTGCCTTCCGGAGGATATGGCTTATGTGATCGCCAACAGCAAGCTGTCGGAGGATTTTGACATCGCTTCCACCCATATGCTGTTGGTGGACGCTTCCCTGCCTTCCAGGACGGTGCGGGACATGATCGATGAAATGGAACAGGTGGACGGCGTGAAATACGTCCTGGGGCTGGAATCCCTGGTGGGCGCCAGGGTCCCCATGGAAATCCTGCCGGAGTCCCTGATGGGGCTTTTGCGGAGCGAGGACTGGGAGCTTCTCCTGATCAATTCCGAATACAAGGTGGCCAGCGATGCGGTGAATGCTCAGATCGATGACCTGAACGGCATTCTGAAAAAATATGACCCCAAAGGCATGCTCATCGGAGAGGCTCCCTGTATGAAGGACATGATCGACACCACCTCCCGGGATTTCCAGGTGGTCAACGCCGTTTCCATCATCGCCATTTTCTTCATCATCGCCCTAGTGGAAAAAAGCTTTTCCCTGCCCTTTATCCTGATCGCCGTGATCGAGACGGCCATATTCATCAACCTGGGAATGCCCCATTATCTGGGACAGAGCCTTCCCTTCATCGCACCCATCTGCATCAGCACCATTCAGCTGGGCGCCACGGTGGACTATGCCATTCTGATGACAACCCGGTACAAAGAGGAGCGGATCTGCGGGAACGGGAAGAAGGAGGCCGTGAGGACGGCGCTTTCCGCCTCCGTCCCTTCCATCATCGTATCCGGCATGGGGCTGTTCGCCGCCACCTTCGGCGTGGCCCTTTATTCCGACATCGACATGATCGGCTCCATGTGTATGTTGATGGCGAGAGGGGCCGTGATCAGCATGTTTGCCGTCATCCTGATTCTTCCGGCGCTTTTGCTGCTGTGCGACAGGCTGATCTGCGCCACCACGCTGGGGATGAGGGGCCATAAGAAACAGAAAAAACAGAACACTCACAATCAATCCAAGAAAGAACGGGAGGTCGTTTTATCATGAAAAAATGGAACCGAAAAAAGATGATTCATTATAGAAAAAAGATCGGTACGGTGCTCCTGGCCGGCTGCCTCGGCGCAGCGTTGACGGCGGGCAGCTGTTCCGTCCCCGCATACGCCCTGGAATCCGCTTCCAGCGGAGATGGGGAAGCGGAAACGGCATCCAAGGACGAAACCGTCTACGTGCTGGCCGATGCGGAGGGTTCCGTCCGGAAGATCATTGTCAGCGACTGGCTTCAAAATGAAAAGGGAAGCCAGATCCTGCGGGATAGAACCGATCTTCAGGACGTGGAGAATGTAGAGGGAGAGGAAACCTATACCCTGGAGGAAGACGGTACTTTGCTCTGGAATGCCCAGGGAAAGGATATTTATTATCAGGGTACTGCGGACAAGGAGCTGCCCGTGGAATTGAGCGTATCCTATGAGCTGGACGGCGTGCCCGTTTCCCCTACCGAACTGGCCGGAAAAAGCGGACGTGTGAAGATCCGTTTCGATTACGCCAATCACCAATATGAAACCGTGGAGATCAATGGGAAACAGGAAAAAATATATGTTCCCTTCATCATGCTGACCGGACTGATCTTGGACAACAACGTGTTTTCCAACGTGGAAGTTTCCAACGGCAAGTTGATCAACGACGGTGACCGCACCATCGTCCTGGGCCTGGCCTTCCCCGGTCTGCAGGAGGATCTGGGGCTGCAGAAGGAAAAGCTCAGTTCCCAAGGCTCGGACTTCCAGGAAGCCGCCGGTGCCCAGGAAACCGACGACCTGGCAAAGGATCAGATCAACTTCCCGGACTACGTGGAAATTGCTTGTGACGCCAAGGATTTTTCTTTGGGCATGACCGTCACCCTGGCCGCCAATGAGTTCTTCAGCGATCTAGCGGAAGAGGAGAAAAAGGATTCCGATCCGCTGGGAACGCTTTCCGGATCCATGGAAGAATTGACGGATGCCATGGGACAGTTGTTGGACGGTTCTTCCAAACTCTATGACGGTCTTTCCGAATTGCTGGAGAGTTCCGGAGAATTGTCGGATGGCGTGGATGAATTGGCAGCGGGTGCGAAGGTTTTGAATGACGGCACCAAGGAATTGGATGCGGGAGCGGCCAGCCTCCAGGCGGGGGCAGCCCAACTGAGGGATGGGCTGAACACCCTGGCTTCCAACAACGGTGCGCTCAACGGAGGCGCCAGACAGGTGTTTGAAACCTTGCTTTCCACGGCGGCGGCCCAGCTTTCCTCCGCAGGACTTGCGGTGCCGGCTTTGACCATTGAAAATTATGGCGATGTCCTGAACGGGGTGATCGCTTCTTTGGATGAATCGGCGGTTTATGAAACGGCCCTGGCCACGGTGACGGCGGCGGTGGAAGCGAAGCGGCCGGAAATCGAAGGATTGGTGACGGCGGCGGTTCGGGAAGAAGTGACGCAGCAAGTGACATCGGCAGTTCAGGAGCAGGTGACACAGCAGGTAACGGCGGCGGTCCGGGAACAGGTGGCGGAACAGGTGATCCAGTCCGTCCTTCATATGGATAAAGCCGCTTATGAAGCGCTGATCGCAGGAAGCGGGGAGATCAGCGGGGGCGATGCGCCTGGAATCAGCGAGGAAGTCCAGACAATGATTGAGGGGGCTATAGAGCAGCAGATGCAGAGCGAACAGGTGGCCGGGATGATAGAGGCCAAAATCCAGGAGCAAATGGGCACCCCGGACGTACTTGCCTTGATCGATGACAATGTGGAAACCCAGATGCACAGCGAAGCCCTGCAAGAGACCATCGCTTCCACCACGGAGCAGCAGGTAAGGAATGCCATTTCTGAAAATATGGCCTCTGCCGAGGTGCAGTCCCAGCTGGCAGCGGCATCGGAAGGGGCGAAATCCGTGATTTCCCTAAAGGCCTCTTTGGACAGCTATCAGACCTTTTACCAAGGACTTCTGACTTATACCGCCGGGGTTTCTTCCGCCGCCCAGGGTGCGGGAGAATTGAAAGCGGGCACCGATACTTTAAAGAACGGAACGGGAGAATTATCCGCCGGTGCAGCGCAGCTTTCCGACGGCATCCTTGCGCTGCAATCCAACGTGCCCGCCCTGATTGACGGCGTTACACAGCTTCGGGACGGTTCCATGCAGCTTTCCGACGGTTTGAAAGAATTCAATGAACAGGGAATTCAGAAGCTGACGGAGGCGGTCAACGGAGACCTGGAGAGTCTGATGGACCGTATTCAGGCAATGGAAGAAGTGTCCGAACACTACAAATTCTTTGCCGGAGGGGCGGAGGACATGGAAGGACAGGTGAAGTTCCTGTTCCGCACGGAGGAAATCCAGTAATTCTGCGGAATAGCTGCATATTTTTGAAAAAAGAACTGAGTCATTCAGTGGCCAGAATAATTGCGAAGGTGGTCCAGCATCCCATCCGGCGGATGCTGGGCTTCTTTCGATTTTCCTTGGAGTTTCCCTATGGATCACCGGAAAAATAAGATTGACAAAACCATCTGCGAAATGGTATATTGATTAGGACAAATCAGAGAAAAATAAAGGCTGTGCATGGTGAGGAAATGATCAACAGATAATTTGATTTAAGTGAAGCACATATTGGAAAAGGATCTGCATGGACAGGCTCCTTGTTGTGATGCTTTCCCGGGATTTCCGGGAGGCACACGGTTGTGTACGCTTAAATTAGAAGATCTCGTGGATGGTTTCCTTTTTTCTTTGGCTGAAAAAAAGGTTTCTTTTTGCGGGTCCGTTTTGCGTATGCAGGGCGGGCCTGTTTTGATGCGCAGATTTGCGTGAAGGAATGAACTGTTCATTGGGCAGGGAATTGGGCAGGGAGAGAATCTTTTCGCTCGAGAAAAGGAGGAGATCATGTTACAGATAAACGGACTTACCATCACCCACAGAAAAGATCTGCGTGTGATACTGGAAGATTTCAACCTGGTATTGAATGACGGGGACAAGGCGGTGATCATCGGGGAGGAGGGAAACGGTAAATCGACCCTGATGAAGTGGCTTTATGACCCAGCGCTGATAGAAGGATATGTGGAGGCCAGAGGAATCCGCGTGCTCGGGAACGAAAGACTGGGTTATCTGCCCCAGGAGCTGCCGGATCAGGACGGGAAGAAAACATTATATGAATTCTTCACGGAGGAAGAAGGCTTCTGGAACCGGACGCCGAAGGAGCTGGCGGAACTGGCCGGAAAGTTCAGCGTAGTTTCGGACTTTTTTTACCGGGAGCAGAGGATGGACAGTCTTTCCGGCGGGGAAAAAGTAAAGGCTCAGCTGATGAAGCTGTTGCTGCAGGAGCCCACTGCGCTGCTTCTGGACGAGCCTTCCAATGATATTGATCTCGCCTCTCTGGAACTGTTGGAGAAGGTGATCAAGGATTGGAAAAAGATCGTGCTTTTTATTTCCCATGATGAGACGCTGATTGAAAATACCGCCAACATGGTGGTGCATCTGGAGCAGATCAGACGGAAAACAAAATGCAGATATACGGTTGTGAAAATGCCTTACCGTGATTACGTGGAAAAGCGGCTTCACAGCTTCGAGAGGCAGGAACAGCAGGCGCTGAATGACCGCAGGGAAAAGAAGCTGAGGGATGAGAAATTTCGGAGAATATACCAGAGCGTAGACTATGCCCAGGCGACGATTACGAGACAGAACCCCGGCGCAGCCAAAAATCTGAAGGATAAAATGCACACCGTCAAAGCGATGGGCAGGCGGTTCGCCCGGCAGGATGAAGAGATGACCGAATTTCCGGAGCAGGAGGAAGCCATCTTCTTTAAGCTGGGAGACCAGGAGTCGTGCATGCCTTCCGGCAAGACGGTTCTTGAGTATTCCCTGGATGAGCTGCGGACGCCGGGGGATGGGCAGAGCGCAAGGCAGTTGGCGAGAAATATTTTCCTGCGGATCCGGGGGCCGGAGAAGATCTGCATTGTCGGGCCGAACGGCGCCGGGAAGACCACCCTGTTGAAAAAGATCGCCGGGGAACTCATGGAGAGGAAAGATGTCCGGGCGGAATACATGCCGCAGAACTACGAGGAGCTTTTAAATTTGGCCATGACGCCGGTGGACTTTCTGGACAGGTCCGGCGGAAAGGAAGAGCGCACGAGGATCAGAATCTACCTCGGTTCGCTGAAATTTACGGCGGATGAAATGGCGCATCCCATCCGTGAGCTATCCGGCGGACAGAAAGCGAAAGTGCTCCTTTTGAAAATGAGCATGTCCGGTGCGAATATCCTGATCCTGGACGAGCCCACAAGGAATTTTTCACCGCTGTCCGGGCCGGTGATCAGAGAGATGATACGAGGATTTCCAGGGGCGGTGATCAGTATATCCCACGACAGAAAATACATCGCAGAGGTCTGCGGCGTGATATACCGGCTTACGCCGGAGGGGCTTGTACTTGAGTCCGAAAGATGAGGGATGGGAACTTATTATGGCAAAGACCACGTTTTTCAAAGAAATGAAAATAAGGACACACGGTTCCGGCAATGCGGGTTTGAATCTGTTTGTGCAAGAAACACTGGAATCTCTTCCAGGTCTGTGCTATAATCTCTTCATGTTGAACGGGAGAAGATATATTTCTAAAAAAATAACATATCATTTCAGGTGTATTGCGGCTTTGAGCATCCTCATTCTGGTCTTAAGCGCATGTGGATTGGAAGGGGACCATGCTTCGAAGCCGGCGCTTGCGGTTTCGGAATCGATAGTCCCGGCGGACGGAGCGGAAGAGACCGCTGCACAGGAGAGCCTGGAAGGTGAGCCGCAGGAGCAGGAACGGCTGGAGCAAGAGCGACAAGAGCGGGAACGGCTAGAGCAGGAGCGCCTGGAGCAGGAACGGCTAGAGCAGCTGGAACAAGAGCGTTTGGAACAAGAGCGGCGTCTCTTGGAAGAACGTAAGTCTGCGCTGCGCAGCGAGCTCCGTGAGGCTTTGGCACAGCAGCCTCCTTTTCTGGAGAAGCCGGGAAATCAGGAGGAGGAGAGTACCCAAGGAGAAATTTTCTCAGGGGAAATTTCTCCTGAGAAAATCAACTCTGGGGAAAAAGTGGATTTGAACGCTTTCCTGGATTGGCTTCTGACTGAATATGATCTGGAACTGCTGGAGAGCATTGTTTCATCCGCAGAAACCATGTCTTCTGGCGAAGCCGCAACCACTGATGAATCTGTGCCCATTGACGAGAGCATGCCCACTGATGAGTCCATGCCCTCTGGCGAGGGCATGCCTTCTGACGCAGGCAGAGATTTCGGTGAGTCCGTACTTTCCGGCTGGTCGGCCGCTTTTTATGAAGCCACGGGCTGTTCTTTGCGGGTGTTGGCGGACAGGAGTCTGGGATACCTGGAAAATCAGGAAACGGCGGCCGCTCATTTCATTTACCTTCGGGATGCGGCGGACGGTGTGGTGGATCTGGCTTTCGCTGGGGATATCTGTCTGACGGAGGACGGGTATGTGATCGACCATTATGATGAACTGGGCGGAGATTTGGAGCAATGTCTCTCGGAAGAAATCCTGGAAACGTTGAGGAACGCCGACATCAGCATGCTCAATCACGAATATCCCGTCAGCACGAGGGGGAAGGCGTTAGCGGGCAAATATTATACTTTTCGGGCCGCTCCGGAAAGGGAGGTCATCCTGCAGGAAATGGGGATCGATCTGGTGTCCCTGGCCAACAATCATGTCTATGATTTCGGCGCGGATGCTTTTTCTGATACCTTGGAAACGCTGCGGCAGATTGGGATCCCTTATGTGGGGGCCGGAGAAGATTTGGATGAGGCTTCCCGGCCTGTTTATTTTGTCTGTGATGGGCTTAAGATCGGTTTCGTGGCTGCCAATCGTTCGGAAAAGAAGATTTATACGCCGGAGGCGGGGGAGGATTCTCCGGGGGTGGTGAGAATGTACGATACCGCCAGGATAAAGGAAATTCTGGAGGATGCCTCTGAAAGGTGCGATTATCTCATCGCCTACGTGCATTGGGGAACGGAGGACTCCAAATATTATGAGGACTATCAGACGGAGATCGCAAAGGAACTTTTTGACGCAGGGGCCGACATCATCATCGGTTCCCATCCCCATGTCCTCCAGGGACTCGGTTACGTGGAAGGAAAGCCAGTAATCTATAGCCTGGGGGATTTCTGGTTCAACCGGGAGACCAAATACACTTCCGTTTTGAAACTGAAAATTACGGCGGAAGGGCTTGCGGAATTGTCCTTGCTTCCCTGCAGGCAGGAGGGATATGAAACCCATTATCTGGAAGAGGAAGCGGAGCAGAAGGAATTCTTTGACTATCTTCGGAGACTGTCGCCGGGAGTCTTGATCGATGAGAAGGGAAATGTGAGGGCGGAATAGCCCCCTGGGAAGGATTTTTCATGAAGCAGCATCAAAATCATATTGTGATCGAAAATATGGGACAAGCTTTCCGGGAAGGCATGCGGGACGGCGTCCCCATCGGACTGGGGTACCTGGCCGTGTCCTTTTCTTTGGGAATCGCCGCCAGAAACGCAGGGCTGACGCCCTTCCAGGCCTTTCTGGCAAGCCTCTTGTGCAATGCTTCGGCCGGGGAATATGCCGGCTTTACCACCATCGTCGCCCATGCGGCCTTTTTGGAGATCGCTCTGGTAACGTTGATCGCCAATGCCAGATATCTGTTGATGAGCTGCGCCATGAGCCAGAGGATGTATCCTGGGATCTCCGTCTGGCACCGTCTGTTCATGGCCTTCGACATCACCGATGAATTGTTCGGCATCGCCATCTCCAGGCCCGGGTACCTGAATCCCTACTACACTTATGGGGCGGTGCTGACGGCGGCCCCTTGCTGGGCCTTTGGGACGGCCTTGGGAACCGTTGCGGGCAATCTGCTGCCGTTGAGATTGGTCAGCGCTTTCAGCGTGGCCCTCTACGGGATGTTCCTGGCCGTCATCATCCCTCCCGCCCGGAAGGACCGCATTGTGGCGGGGCTGGTGCTTTTATGCTTCCTGGCCAGCTTCGGCGCTTCCAAGCTGCCCGGGCTTTCCGAACTGTCGGAAGGGACTCGGACGATATTGCTGACCGTGATCCTGGCGGCGGGGGCGGCCCTTCTTTTTCCAAGACCCGCAGAACCCGGGGAGGAAGAGTCTGCCAATGTTTCATTTTCGGGGCGGCAGGAGAGAGGGGAGGACAAATAAATGCCGGTGAATTATATTTACATCCTCATTATGGCGGGCGTGTCCTATGCCATCCGGGTCCTGCCCCTGACGCTGATCCGCAGGGAGATTAAAAATAAATTCATTCGTTCTTTTTTGTATTATGTGCCCTATGTCACCCTGGCGGTAATGACTTTTCCGGCTATTCTGAACGCTACCCAAAGCCCTATTTCTGGTTTGCTGGCGCTGGCGGTCGGTATCCTGGCCGCCTGGCTGGGAGCGGACCTGTTCAAGGTGGCGGTGCTGTGCTGCGCAGTGGTGTTTCTTTCGGAATTTTTTGTACTGTAGGTAAAAGAAAGCTTGCCTGTGGCCGTAAACTGATATATAATATTGATTAGAACTTATCTAAAGAAAAGAGGTAAATCATATGTCCTCCAAGACAGACGTGGAAGTGATTATCGGCGGCAAGGTATTGACCCTGGCTGGATATGAAAGCGAAGAATATCTTCAGAAGGTGGCCTCCTATGTGAACGGCAAGATCAACGAATGCAGCCGGATGGAAGGATTTCAGCGGCAGTCTTTGGACCTACAGAATACTTTGCTCCAGCTGAACATGGCGGACGATTACCTCAAGGCCAAGAAGCAGATCGATCTTTTGGAGGAAGAGCTTCGGGCCAGGGAGAAAGAGGTATATGATCTGAAGCATGAACTGGTTTCCGTGCAGATGAAGCTGGAGGCTGCGGGAAGGAAAATGGAAGAGGCCGAGAGAAAAGCGGAAGAAGCCGGGAAAAAGGCGGAAGATGCTGAAAAGAGGACGGAGGAAAAGTCAGAGGAAACGATGAACCAGGATTCGGCTTCTCAGTCCCCGAGCCCTGTTCAGTTCCAGTCCTATGGCGGGAACCGCAATGGCAACAATAGATCCAATCATAGATCGAACAACAGAAGGTGATTTTTTTAAGGAAAGGTGGAGCTGTCCGTGGGAAGCGGGCAGCTTTTCGTGTATGGAGAGAAAAAAAGTGGAATTGCTTGCCCCGGCGGGCAGCCCGGAGGGGTTCTACGGCGCAATCTCTGCGGGGGCGGATGCGGTGTACCTGGGAGGAACGAAGTTCGGAGCCAGGGCCTATGCGGAAAATTTTACGAAAGAGGAATTGGTGGGTTGTATCCGCTATGCCCATCTTTTTGGCAGGAAAGTTTATCTGACCGTCAACATTCTGATCAAGGATTCCGAGCTGGAGGAGCTGTATGAATATCTGCTGCCTTACTATGAGGCGGGGCTGGACGGGGTCATTGTCCAGGATTTCGGCGCATTTTTATTCCTCCGGGAGCATTTCCCGGGGCTCAAGCTTCATGCCAGCACCCAGATGACCCTGACCGGTCCCTGGGGAGCCGGATATCTGAAAGATCTGGGGGTGGAGCGCATCGTTCCGGCCCGGGAGCTTTCCCTGGAGGAACTGAAACGCATCAAGGAGAAAACCGGACTGGAGCTGGAGGTCTTCGTTCACGGGGCCATGTGCTATTGCTATTCCGGACAATGCCTGTTCAGCTCCCTGTTGGGCGGAAGGAGCGGTAACCGGGGACGCTGCGCCCAGCCCTGCCGCCTGCCCTATTCCGTGGAAATGCAGGAAGGAGGCTTTCCAGCCAGGCATGGTACGCAGGAGAAGCCGGGAAGCCATCCTTGCGACACAAAGGGGCGAACGAGAAGCTATCCTTTCGGCGCACGGGAGAAGCTGAAAAGCTATCCTTTAAGTCTGAAGGATCTGTGTACCATCGACTGTCTCCCGAAATTGATCGAGGCGGGAATGGATTCCTTCAAAATAGAAGGCCGGATGAAAAAGCCGGAGTATGCCGCCGGAGTCACGGCCATTTACCGAAAATATTTGGATCTGTATTATGATCTGGCCGAAAAGGGGCCGGAGAATCTTGCAAACTATAGGGTCAGCCCCGAGGACCGGGAGTTTCTTTCTCGGCTTTATATGCGCAGCATGCGCAGCGGACTACAGGACGGTTATTTTTTCCGACAAAACGGGAGAGACATGGTCACTCTGGAAAGCCCCGCCTACAGTGGCAGCGATGAGGCGCTTCTTGCCGGGATCCGACAAAAATATTTGGAGACGAAGCCCCATCTTCCCTTGAAGCTTTATGCGGAGTTTCAAAGCGGAAGGGCGGCTTCTTTGATGCTGACCTGCGGGGAATGTGCTGTCTCTGTAACGGGCGAGCCCGTCACCGCCGCCCGGAAACAACCTATCACTGAAGAAAACATTGCAAGACAGTTGAAAAAGCTGGGGGACACCGTGTTCACGCCAGAAGAGATGACCATCCAGCTGGATCCGGAGGTGTTTTATTCCCTAGGGGCCTTGAACGAACTGCGGCGGAAGGGGATCCAGGCCCTGGAGGATCGGATCATAATCGCACATGGTCTTTGTTCCGATTCTCACCAGGTACTTTCCGGTTTTGTTCCTGCCCGTGCCGTCCCCAGCCGGATTTCCGGAACCGCCCGGCCTCTTTCTCTGACCGTATCTCTACGCACCTTGGAACAATGCGAGGCTTTGAAGATTTTGCTGGAGAAAAAGAAAATTGACCGGGTCAGTCTACGAAGAATTTACGTGAACAGCGACATGGCTTCGCAGCCCGTTGTGGCCCAGTTATCCCAATATGGTGAGATTTTTCTGGCACTCCCCAGGATCCTGCGCCTGAAAGATGAGAATAATCTCCAAAAGGTGTTGGAGGCGGCCTCCGGTTCCGAAATCGGCGGATGTCTGGTTTCCTCGCTGGAAGGCTATGCCTACTTGAAGGAGCATCATTTTTCCAGGCCCGTCGGGGCGGACGCCTGTTTTTATCTCTGGAACCGGGAAACCTTGCGCTTCTGGGAAAAGAAGCTGTGCAGCCTGTGTCTGCCTTATGAGCTGAATGCGGGAGAACAGCACAGGCTCCTTCGGGAGAGCAGGAATCCCGGCCTGGAGATCGAAAAGGTGATCTACGGTTACCTTCCCATGATGGTCACCGCCAACTGCGTAGCCCAGACTGCGGGCGGCTGCCTGCGCAGGAAAAAGAAGGAGGGGCTGTGGAAGGAAGATGATTCCTCCCAAGGCAGGATAGTTCTCAGAGATCGATATCAAAAAGCTTTTCCGGTGGAGGTGGACTGCGGGCATTGTCTGAACACCATTTACAATTCGGTTCCTCTGTCCCTGCATCAGGCGGTTGGAAATTGGAAGGGAGAGGCCGCCCTTCGGCTGGACTTCACCGTGGAAAGCGGCAGGGAAACGGGGGAAATCCTTGCGTATTTTGCGGATCTGCTGTCCGGGAAGACTTCGGCTCCGCCGCCCTATCCGGAGTATACCACTGGTCATGAAAAAAGGGGTGTCGAATAGTTTTTTAGAAATGGAAGAAAATTTTGTTGCGATAACGTGGATTTTGGGCTATACTGAATTTAGTCAGTGTTTTTGACACACCAATCAGGAGGAATTGCAATGATTGAAGCAACCAGCTGTGGTGGTGTGGTAATTTTTCGTGGGAAGATTCTACTCTTGTATAAAAATTACAAGAATAAGTATGAAGGCTGGGTTCTTCCAAAGGGTACCGTGGAGGAGGGAGAGGAGTACAAGGAGACTGCCCTTCGGGAGGTGTTGGAAGAGACGGGGGCCAAAGCTTCTATCATCAAATACATCGGTAAGAGCGAGTACTCCTTTACCGTCCCGGAGGATACCGTGGACAAGGAAGTGCACTGGTACCTAATGATGGCGGACAGTTATTACAGCAAGCCACAAAAAGAAGAGTTTTTTGTAGACTCGGGTTATTATAAGTACCATGAGGCATACCATCTTTTGAAATTTGCCAATGAAAAGCAGATTCTGGAAAAGGCCTATGGGGAGTATCTGGAATTGAAAAAAAGCAATCTCTGGGGCAGCAAAAAGTATTATTAGGCGGCAGTCTGGACGAGGAGAATTGGGATGACGGTGGAGATCCCATACCATGAAAAGCTCTGGGTGGGCGAGGGTATCACGGAAAAGCAACTGGATAAGATCAAAAAACGTCTGTCCGCAAATCCTCTGCGGGCCAGAGTTTATTTGCTCACGCTTTCCAGGAACGGCACGGACCAGCTGGACATTTATGCCGGCAAGACGCTGGCCTGGCCCTATTACCGATCCCATCCGCCCGTGGTGGTGGGCATCGCCAGAACCTATGAGGACTCTCTTCGGATGGTGGAACAGATGGTACAGGAGTGCTGGAAGGAACGGGGGGACTGTGACCTGAGGGAGTATCTGTCATGCTAGGTGTTTTGTGGAAAATATTGTTCGTAATAGGATGGATACTGCTGGCGGTTCTCCTGCTGCTGTTGACAGTTTTGCTCCTTGTGTTGTTTTACCCGGTGACCTATGTGGGCCAGGGGAAGAGAGACGAGGAGAGCATGGAGGCCTGGGTGAAGTTCCGCTGGCTTTTGGGACTGGTCCGGGCGGAGTACCGATATCCGGATCCCGGGAGCCTGGTGGTAAAGGTTCTGGGCATCAAGCTGTTCGATTCGAAGTCTGACGGTTCCAAAGCGCAAGGGGCGGGAGCACCCGGTTCCGATGCATCAGGAACGAAGGCCTCCGAGGCGGGGAACGCCGGTTCGGAAGCTTCTGAAAGGGGAGCGAACCCGGCGAAAACCGTTCAGGCAGGAGAAAATCCGGACCAGCCGCAGGACGGCACAGGTCAGGCTGGAGAAAATCCGGACCAGGCGGAAGAACGCACAGCTCAGGCGGAAAAAAGCGCAGGTCAGCCCGGGGGAACTCAGGATCAGTCACAGGAGGGCGCCGGTCAAACCCAGGCGGATGCCCCAGAGTCTCAGGGATCGACGGAGGCGATCCGCAGCAAGGCGGAGCAGCTTCGGCAGACGGCGGAGGGATTGACCGGGACGTTTCGCCAAATCCTTTCCAATCTCCAATATTATCTGGAACTTTTGCGGGAAGAGGACACGACGGGATTGTTGGCTCACGGTTTTTTCCGCTTGGGAAGAATGCTGCGCAGCCTGCGTCCCAGGCAGGTCAGTGGGAATTTGTATTTCAGCGCCGGTTCCCCGGACACCACGGGCTACTGCATGGCGCTCTATGGTATGCTTTTTCCGATTTTGGGGAATCATTTAGTGGTGACCCCGGATTTTGAAAGTGACAGCTTCGTATTGACCGGCGAATTGTATCTGAAGGGCCGCATGAGGGCTTCGGTCTTTCTGTATCATATAGTGAGAGTGCTCTTGGATCGCAGGCTGTATTCAAGGATCAAGAAAATCAAAAAGGGAGGACAAAAGAATGGCGGATAAGGAGAATCAGGTGCAAGGAGTGGTGGATTCCCTCCTGCGGGGCATGGATACGGTGTTATCCACCAAAACCGTGGTGGGATCGCCTACCCAGGTCGGAGACACCATCATATTGCCTTTGGTGGACGTGAGCTTCGGCGTGGGAGCCGGGGCCGGCAACAACGATCAGAAGGGTACGGCTTCCGGGGCCGGCGGAATGGGGGGCAAGATGACGCCCAGCGCCGTGCTGGTGATCAAGAACGGCGCCACCAAGCTGGTGAACGTGAAGAATCAGGATTCTCTGACCAAGATCATCGACATGATTCCGGATCTGGTGGACAAATTCACGTCCAAGAAGGAAGAGATGATGCCGGATGACAAGGCCGTGGACATCGCATTCCCGGAAGAGAAAAAGGATGATGTCCCGGAAGAGAAAAAGGACGGCGAGAAAAAAGATTCCTCTGCGTCGAATTAACATTGGAGGACTGCGATGGGAAGATTGCGGCGGGAAATTTGCCGAGGTAAAATCCCCTAGGTAAATTTCTTGTAAAATTTTGCTCTGGAGTATGCTATTTTCCGCACTTCCGGCATAGAATGGAATAAGGCTGCCCTGCGCAGGAGAGAAGCATGGAGATCAAGAAGATCGCAGGCCTGATTTCGTTTTTCGTGGCCGTGGGAATGATGCTGATGATCATCGTGAACAACCGTTTTGTCGGCCTGATCATGATCGCATTGCTTTTGTTTGTGGGATATTATTGTTTTACAGACTAAAAAAGCCCATCCGCCAAGGGAAGGGCTTTCTTTTTGTCTTATTCACGTATCCGTCGGGATACCAGGAAAGGAGCATTAAGCTCTTTCCACTTTGCCGGATCTCAGGCACCTGGTACAAACGTGCAGTCTCTTGTTGCCGCCGTTCACCTTGCACTTGACATTCTTGATATTCGAATGCCAGATCGCATTGGTTCTTCTATGGGAATGGCTCACGTTGTTGCCAAAGTGAACGCCCTTGCCGCAAATATCACACTTAGCCATATTGACACCTCCTCAACGTCAGCGTGACAACGCTTTGGTCTGCTTTTTAAAAACACGAGTAAAACACTCGCAACATTGATATATTAACAGAAAAGGAACAGAAAAGCAAGAGGAAAATTTCTTTTTCAGAAAAAATTTAAAATCCATATTCCTTTTTTGGAATAAACAAGGTATAATATACCATGTCAGCAGGGAAGCAAGCGGCCGCAAAGCGGACATTTGCTTCCACCTGACATGGTAACGACAGAATCAAGCAGTGCGCCAGCACTGCGCCTGTGTAACAAGCGGATTCTGGAGATGTCAGCAGGGAAGCAAGCGGCCGCAAAGCGGACATTTGCTTCCACCTGACATGGTAACGACAGAATCAAACAGTGCGTCAGCACTGCGCCTGTGTAACAAGCGGATTCTGGAGATGTCAGCAGGGAAGCAAGCGGCCGCGAAGCGGACATTTGCTTCCACCTGACATGGTAACGACAGAATCGAACAGTGCGTCAGCACTGCGCCTGTGTAACAAGCGGATTCTGGAGATGTCAGCAGGGAAGCAAGCGGCCGCGAAGCGGACATTTGCTTCCACCTGACATGGTAACGACAGAATCGAACAGTGCGTCAGCACTGCGCCTGCGCAGCAGGTGGATTCTGGAGTTTATTAAGTGGGAACATGGGAGGGACGAAGCGTCCGTTCCCCTGGAAGGAAATGACAGGAGGTCTGAAATGAAAGGTTCTATGAATACCCACATGGGCAATATCGTGATCGATACGGAAGTGATCGCCCAGTATGCCGGAAGCGTCGCTACGGAATGCTTTGGGATTGTAGGAATGGCCGGAGTCAATGTGAAGGACGGCCTGGTCCGCCTGCTGAAGAAGGAAAGCGTGGCTCGGGGGATTTCGGTATCCGTCCGGAACAACAAGCTTACCATAGATTTTCATGTGATCGTGGCCTATGGTGTGAGCATTATCGCAGTGTCCGATAATTTGATCGACAGCGTGAAATACAAGCTGGAGGCGTTTACCGGCATGGAAGTGGAAAAAATCAACATCTTTGTAGAAGGTGTTAGAGTGATTGATTAAGGAGGACAAATCTGCCGTGGCTTTAAGTACGATCGATGCTAAGATGCTGGCGAAGATGTTCTTAGCGGGAGCAAAGAACCTGGAATCCAAGAAAGAATGGATCAACGAATTGAACGTTTTTCCCGTGCCGGACGGTGATACCGGCACCAATATGACGATGACCATCATGTCCGCTGTCAAGGAAGTGAACGCCCTGGGGGAGGACATTACCATGGAAGGCCTGTGCAAGGCCATTTCCAGCGGTTCCCTGCGGGGGGCCAGAGGGAATTCCGGCGTGATCCTGTCCCAGCTGTTCCGGGGCTTCACCAAGGGGATCAAGGAGAAGGAGATCATCGACATTCCGGCGCTGACGGAGGCCCTGGACCGGGCCGTGGAGACCGCCTATAAGGCGGTGATGAAGCCCAAGGAGGGCACGATCCTGACCGTGGCCAGGGGCGTGTCGGAGAAGGCCAAGGAACTTTCCGGCAACGGGGCTTCCGATCTGTCCGAGTTCCTGGGGGCCATCCTGGAGCAGGCCAGGGAGGTGCTGGCCCGGACTCCGGAGCTTTTGCCCGTGCTGAAGCAGGCCGGCGTGGTGGACTCCGGCGGACAGGGACTGGTGGAGGTCTTGAGCGGCGCCTATGACGCTTTCCTGGGCAAGGAATTGGACTTGAACTTCCAAAACGGCGAGGCGGCCGCAAAGCCCCAGGGCACGGGGAACGCTTCCTATGACGCCCAGGCCCAGGCGGAGATCAAGTTCGGCTATTGCACGGAATTCATCATCATGCTCAACAAGCCTTTCAACATTAAGCAGGAAATGGACTTCAAAGCTTATCTGGAATCCATCGGGGATTCTATCGTATGCGTGGCGGACGAGGACGTGGTAAAGGTGCACGTACATACCAACGATCCCGGCCTGGCCATCCAGCGGGCCTTGAAGTACGGAGCCCTGTCCAACATGAAGATCGACAACATGCGCCTGGAGCACCAGGAGAAGCTTTTCAAGATGTCGGAAAAAGCGACGGCGGAGGAGATTCCCGAGGAAGGGACTTCCATGCCGAGGGAAGAGGAGCCCCCCAAGCCCGTGGGTTTTCTAGCGGTGTCCGTAGGGGAAGGGATCAATGAGATCTTCACCAGCCTGGGCGTGGATCACATCATCGAGGGCGGGCAGACCATGAATCCCAGCACTGCGGACATCCTGGATGCGGTGGAGCTGGTGAATGCGGAAAATATTTTCATCCTGCCCAACAACAAGAACATCATCCTGGCCGCCAATCAGGCTGCGGAATTGATGACGGACAAAAATCTTCTGGTCATCCCCACCAAGACCATTCCCCAGGGCATCACGGCGGTGATCAACTATGTGCCGGAGCTTTCCGTGGACGAGAACGAGGGGGCCATGCTGGAGGAGATCCGGAACGTGAAGACCGGGGAGGTCACCTATTCCGTGCGGGATACCATGATCGATGACAAGGAGATCAAGCAGGGGGATTTCATGGGAATCGGGGATGACGGCCTGCTTTCCGTGGGTGGCGATCTGCTGAACGTGACGGAGGAAATGATTTCCCGGATGGTGGACGATGAGTCCGAATTGATCAGCATCTATTACGGCAGCGACGTGACGGAGGAGGATGCGGAAAAGCTGCGCAGCGACGTGGCGGGTGCCTATCCTTCCTGCGACGTGGAACTGCAGTACGGCGGGCAGCCCATCTATTATTACGTGATTTCCGTGGAGTAGAATCCTATGAACGATCAGACCCCCGTGATCCAACTGAAAGGGATCGGAGAGAAAACGCAGAAGTTATTGGAAAAACTGGAAATCCGCTCCGTGGGGGATCTGATCCGCCATTTTCCCAGGGATTACGAGACCTTTGGGGAACCCGTGATGATAGATGCCGCAAAGCCGGGGGAGGTGGAGGCCGTCCGGGTCTGCGTGGCGGGGATTCCCAACCTGAAAAAAGTGCGGGGCCTGACGATCCTGAACGTCACAGTGCGGGACGCTTCCGGGGGAATGAGCCTCACCTTCTATAACATGCCTTACCTGAAATCCGTGCTGAGAACCGGCGGCTTCTATATTTTCCGGGGCCTGGTGCAGACCAGGGGCCGGAGTAAGCTCATGGAACAGCCCAGGCTGTACTCCGAGACGGACTACAGGGAGAAGATGCGCTTCATCCAGCCCAGATACGGACTGACCAAAGGATTGACCAATCAGACCCTTCAGAAGGCCGTCAAACAGGCCCTGACCTATTATGAGTTCCAGCCGGAGCCCTATCCGGACTGGATCCTTTCGGACTATGCTCTGGCGTCGGAAAAGGAAGCCCTCTGCGACATGCACTTCCCGGAGGATCGGGCCTCTCTGCTGAAGGCCAGGAAACGGGCGGTGTTCGATGAATTTTTTACATTTCTATTCTTTTTACAGAAAAATAAAGATCTGACCAAAAAGGTGCCCAACGAATATCCCATGGAAGAGGTGGCTGCGGCCGAAGCCTTTCGGAACGCTCTGCCCTTCGGCCTGACCGGTGCCCAGAGGCGGGTCTGGGAGGAGATCAAAGCCGATCTGAAGGGTCCCTGCTGCATGAACCGGCTGATCCAGGGGGACGTGGGCTCCGGCAAGACCATCGTGGCAGTGCTGGCCCTGCTTCTTTGCGTCAGCAGCGGGTATCAGGGGGCTCTGATGGCGCCTACGGAGGTGCTGGCGGCCCAGCATTTTGAGACACTGACCGACTATACGGCCCGCTATGGCCTGCCCTTCCGTCCCGTTCTGTTGGTGGGCTCCATGACGGCGGGGGAGAAGCGGAAGGCTTACGAAAGCATCCGGTCCGGGGAAGCCAATCTGGTCATCGGCACCCATGCCCTGATCCAGGAAAAGGTGGTGTACCATTCCCTGGCCCTGGTGGTCACCGATGAGCAGCATCGTTTCGGGGTGAAGCAGCGGGAGAGGCTGGCGGAAAAAGGGCACCTGCCTCATGTCCTGGTCATGAGCGCCACCCCCATTCCCAGAACCCTGGCCCTCATTCTCTACGGGGATCTGCAGATTTCCGTGATCGACGAGCTTCCATCCAATCGAAAACCTATCAAAAACTGCGTGGTAAACACCTCCTATCGTCCCAAGGCCTATGAATTCATCGCCAGGCAGGTGTCGGAAGGAAGGCAGGCTTATGTAATCTGTCCCATGGTGGAGGAAGGGGAGCTGGAGGACTGCGAGAATGTGGCGGACTATGCCGGGAAGCTGCGGGCCGCTCTGCCGGACCGGATCCGGGTGGAATATCTCCACGGCAAGATGAAGGCCGGGGAGAAAAACCGCATCATGGAAGAGTTTTCCAGAGGGGATATCCAGGTGCTGGTCTCCACCACCGTCATCGAGGTGGGGATCAACGTGCCCAACGCTGCGGTGATGATGGTGGAAAATGCGGAACGCTTCGGCCTGGCCCAGCTCCATCAGCTGCGGGGACGGGTAGGCCGGGGAGAGCATCAGAGCTATTGCATCTTCATCAGCGCCAAAGAGAACCGGGAAACCATGGAACGCCTGGAAATCCTGAATCATTCCAACGATGGCTTTTATATCGCCTCCCAGGATCTGAAACTGCGGGGGCCGGGAGACCTTTTCGGCATCCGGCAGAGCGGAGAATTCGCCTTCCGGACGGGAGATATCTATGGAGACGCCCCCATCCTTCAGAAGGCCAAAGAAGCGGTGGACAGGCTGCTGACCCTGGATCCCGGCCTGGAAGCTCCGGAACACGCCCTTCTGGCCGGACGTTTGGCACAGAATCTTGAAAATTCTATTGACTTTCGAAGTATTTGAATATAAAATGTAAAAGATGTGCGCACAAAAGGCGGCGGATGAGTATATGCAGCCGGAAGGTTTCGGAACATTGTGCGCCGAAAACTGTATTGTGAAGTGTACTTGAATGAGAACAGGAGAGAAAGCCATGTCCAAGATAGCCATTGTGACCGACTCTAACAGCGGGATTTCCCAGAAGGAGGCCAGGGAAAGGGGAATCACCGTTCTCCCCATGCCTTTTTTTATCAACGAGGAACTTTTTTATGAGGACATCAGCCTGACGGTGCCGGAGTTTTTTGCAAAGCTGAAGGAAGGAGCCGATATTTCCACCAGCCAGCCTACGCCGGAATCCGTGATGAATCTCTGGGACCGGCTCTTGCAGGAGTATGACGAAATCGTACATATTCCCATGAGCAGCGGATTGAGCAGTTCCTGCGAAAGCGCTGCCATGCTGGCCCGGGAGTACGATGGCAGGGTGCAGGTGGTGAACAATCAGCGGATCTCCGTGACCCAGCGTCAGTCCGTGCTGGACGCCCTGGAACTGGCGAAACGGGGCAGGAGCGCCGCCCGGATCAAGGAGATTCTGGAGGAAGATAAATTCAACAGCAGCATTTATATCATGCTGGACACTCTGTATTACCTGAAAAAAGGAGGCCGCATCACGCCGGCGGCCGCAGCCCTGGGAACCTTGCTGCGCCTGAAGCCGGTGCTGCAGATCCAGGGGGAGAAGCTGGACGCCTTCGCCAAGGCCCGGACCACCGCTCAGGGCAAGACCATCATGATGAACGCCATCCATAACGATATCGAGAATCGTTTCGGCGGCATTACGGCGGACAACGGGGTGTGGCTTTCCATCGCCCATACTCAGAACGAGGAGGCCGCCCAGTCCCTGAAGGCGGAGCTGGCCGCCCAATATCCAGGCACGGAGATTCATATCGATCCCCTGTCCCTGAGCGTGGCCTGCCACATCGGTCCCGGCTCTCTGGCCATCGCCTGCTGCCGGAAGATGAAGTACGACGAGGTGTAATAAAAAACTACTTGAATAGTATTGACAAGATTATAAGACTGTGGTAGTATGTTTACAAGAATACTACTGCAGTCTTATTCTGTTTCGTTGTTTCTTTTAAATGAGGAAACAACAAAATATGTATAAAAGAACAGTACAACGGAACGAAGGCAAGGAAAGCAAGAAAAGTAAGAAAAGGAAGGATGAGAGGCGTAAATGGACATTAAGATTTTTGATTCGGAATTAAAGGTGATGAACGTGCTCTGGCAGGAGGGCGATTCTCCGGCCAGACACATTGCGGAGGTCCTGGGGGAGGAGGTGGGCTGGAACGTGAACACCACCTATACCCTGATCAAGAGGCTCATCAAGAAGGGGGCGGTATCCAGAACGGAACCGGGCTTCCTGTGCCATGCCCTGATCGACAAGGAAGAGGTGCAGAGGGCGGAGACGGAGGAGCTGATCGACAAAGTCTTCGACGGATCTGCGGACAAGCTATTTGCAGCCCTGCTGGGCAGAAAGGGTATTTCCGGGGAGAAGCTGGAGCAGCTGAAAAAAATCGTGCAGGAGTTGGAGTAATCCCAAGGGGTGGTGAGAGAGATGTCCGAAAGTTTGTTGCCCATAAAATTTTTTCAAATGAATCTGCTGCAGATGAGCGTTTCCGGGGCACTGCTTATTGGAGCGGTCGTGCTCCTGCGGGCCCTTGCCCTGAACAGGCTTCCCAAAAGGACGTTCTGCCTTCTGTGGGATCTGGCCCTTCTGCGGCTGCTTCTGCCCTTCGCCGTTTCTTCTCCTCTGAACTTCCCTTCCCTGCTGAACCGGGCAGGAGGAAGGATGCCGGTTCTGGCAGAGACGGTGTGGGGGAAACTGACGCTTCTCTTCTCCGGAAATGCCGCCCTGGGCGGGGCGGAAGCGGAGGGGAGCCTGGCTGATGGAGCAGTCGGCGGAATGGCCGGGGCTGGTTCCGGTATTTCCTGGCTGGCAGCCCTCTGGCAGGGTTCCTTGGGCCGAGGCGCCTCCGGGCCCGGCGATGCCGGACAGCGTGCTTCCTGGACGGACGCCTTATGGTCAGATACTTTTTGGCCGGGTGCTTTCGGAGGGACGGAAACGGAACGGTGGGTGCGGATCCTATGGCTGGCTGGCCTGCTTCTGCTGGCGGGATATTTTGCGGCGGCTTATCTGCATGCCCGCCGCAGGTTTGCAGAGTCTCTGCCGGTAGAGAACGGGACGGTAAAAGCCTGGCTGGAGGCCCAATCCTTTCAGCGGATCGTGACCGTCCGGCAATCAGAATATATCAGCAGCCCTCTGACCTATGGACTGCTGCGCCCCGTCATCCTCCTGCCGGGGAGCGGTTTCTGGAAGGAAGCACTCCGGGACAACGTACCTCGGAAGACTGCCTCTGAAAACAATGCACCCCGGAAAGATGATTTCGCAGATGGTGCACGCCGGAAGGGTGTCCCTGAAAGTGACGCCTTCCGAAATAACGATTTTGTGGATGGTGCCCTTCGAGAAGGCGGCTCTGGAGAGGATTATCGCCGGGAGGAGGCCCTCCGGGACGATGTCCTGGGCGGGAAGGAGGGGCTGGAGCTCATCCTGACCCACGAGGGAGTGCACATTCACCGCATGGACGGATTGACCAAACTGCTTTTGACGGCGGCTCTGTGCCTTCATTGGTTCAATCCCCTGGTCTGGGTCATGTATGCCCTGTTCAACCGGGATATGGAGCTGGCCTGCGACGAAAGCGTGATCCGGCAGTTCGGACCGTCTTTCCGGTCCGTTTACGCCAACATATTGATCGGCCTGGAAGAAAAACGAGGAAAATTCCGGCCTTTATGCAACTATTTCAGTGAAAACGCCATGGAAGAAAGGATCGTATCGATTATGAAGACAAAGAAATTAACTTGTGGAGCGATAATCGCGAGTGTTGTGCTTTTGGTGGGAATTGCCGTGTTTTTCGGCACTTCCGCAATGGCGGAGAAAAAGGAGGCTGACGGGCCCCTGGAGGGTTCCGGCAATCTCGCCGCCCTGATACTGGACATTTCGGAGGAAGGGATCACCGTGGATCCCCTGGAATATTTGACGGATGCTGACGAGGAGCGAAAACAGGAGCTGATCGCTCAGGGGGTGATCGTGCCGGAACGGGATCTCCAGGACGGACTCTTTTTTGACGGATATTTCATTTACAATCCGGATCAGGAGAGGGTAGTGTTGCCTCTGGGGGATTCCGTCGCTTTCGACTTTGTTGACTGGTACAGTCAGTTCTTCGGGAGCAACGTTGTGGAACGATATCATACGGAAAATCAGGAAGAATTTCAGGAATATCTGAAGCAATATGAAGGCATGGATCCCCAATATCGGCCTCCTTACCTTTTGACCTATGAGAACGGACGCATCACCGGCCTCACGGAAATCTGGATCAATTAATCCTGTTTTTTTCATTGACTTAAGGACGGCTGTTGTTGTATAATGAAACAGGAACGTACATTTGTTTGTATTGACAGGGTGCCCCGCAGACACCCTGTTTTCCTGTGAAATGAAATTATCAGCAAAAGGATTGGTTTGTATCCATGGCAAAGACGAACACCTATGACGCTTCCAGCATCACGGTCCTGGAAGGACTGGAGGCGGTGCGGAAGCGGCCCGGCATGTATATCGGCAGCGTTTCCACCAAGGGCCTGAACCACTTGATCTACGAGATCGTGGACAATTCCGTGGACGAGCACCTGGCCGGCTATTGCAGCGAGATCGCCGTCACCCTGGAGGCGGACGGCTCCGCCACCGTCAGCGACAACGGGCGGGGCATTCCCGTGGGCATGCATGAAAAAGGGATCAGCGCAGAGCGCCTGGTCTTCACCACTCTCCATGCCGGCGGTAAATTTGACAATTCGGCTTACAAGACCAGCGGCGGCCTCCACGGCGTGGGCTCTTCTGTGGTCAACGCCCTTTCCAACCGCCTGACGGTGACGGTCCGGACGGAAGGGAAGATCTACGAGGACAAATATGAAAAGGGCATTCCGGTGCTGGAGCTGGAGAACGGCCTGCTTCCCGTGATCGGCCGGACGAAGGAGACTGGAACCACCATCAACTTCCTGCCGGACGATACCATTTTTGACAAAACCAGGTTCAAGGAGGACGAGGTGAAAAGCAGGCTCCATGAGACCGCTTACCTCAATCCTAATCTGACCATCCGCTATGAGGACAAGAGGCCGGAGACTCCGGAACAGGTGGTCTATCACGAGCCCGATGGCATCGTGGGATTTATCAAGGATCTGAACAAGTCCCGGGAAACCGTTTCCGACGTGATCTATTTCAGCGGGGAGAGCGAGGGGATCACCGTGGAGGTGGCCCTGCAGTACGTGAACGAATTCCATGAAAACGTGCTGGGGTTCTGCAATAACATTTACAATTCCGAAGGGGGCACCCACCTGACAGGCTTTAAGTCCACCTTTACCAACGTGATCAACAATTATTCCAGGGAGCTGGGGATACTGAAGGAGAAGGACGCCAATTTCACCGGCACGGACGTGCGCAACGGCAT
Source organism: uncultured Acetatifactor sp. (assembly GCA_947625675.1). Taxonomy (GTDB): domain Bacteria; phylum Bacillota; class Clostridia; order Lachnospirales; family Lachnospiraceae; genus Acetatifactor. Next base: position 17,976 of record CANQPH010000020.1, on the reverse strand, counting down.
GACGGCGGTGGTTTCCATCAAGCATCCCGATCCCAGGTTCGAGGGTCAGACCAAGACCAAGCTGGACAACCAGGATGCGGCCAAGGTGGTGAGCAAGGTGACGGGGGAGGAGATCGTCCGTTACTTCGACCGCAACCTGGAGACCTTGAAAAATATCATCGGCTGCGCCGAGAAGGCGGCCAAGATCCGCAAGACCGAGGAAAAGGCCAAGACCAACATGCTGACCAAGCAGAAGTTTTCCTTCGATTCCAACGGGAAGCTGGCCAACTGCGAGTCCAGGGACGCTTCCAAGTGCGAGATTTTCATCGTGGAGGGAGATTCCGCCGGGGGCAGCGCCAAGACGGCCCGGGACCGGATGTATCAGGCCATCCTGCCCATCCGGGGCAAGATCCTGAACGTGGAAAAGGCCAGCATCGACAAAATCCTGGCCAATGCGGAGATCAAGACCATGATCAACGCCTTCGGCTGCGGTTTTTCGGAAGGCTACGGCAATGACTTCGACATCACCAAGCTGCGGTATGACAAGATCATCATCATGGCCGATGCGGATGTGGACGGAGCCCATATTTCCACCCTGCTTCTCACCCTGTTCTACCGGTTCATGCCGGATCTGATCTACGAGGGACATGTCTACATCGCCATGCCTCCTCTTTATAAGGCCATGCCTGCCAAGGGAAAGGAAGAGTACCTGTACGACGACAAGGCCCTGGAGCGTTACCGCAAGAAGCACAAGGGTCCCTTCACTCTCCAGAGGTACAAGGGTCTGGGAGAAATGGACGCCCAGCAGCTGTGGGAGACCACTTTGGATCCCGCCACCCGGCTTCTGAAGCTGGTGGAGATCGAGGACGGCCGCCTGGCTTCCGAGATGACGGAGCTTCTCATGGGCACCGACGTGCCGCCCAGGAAGTCCTTTATCTACGATCACGCCCGGGATGCGGAGCTGGATATTACCTAAATGAGGAAGGTTTTGGATAGAACATGGACGATAGAATCATTAAGACGGAATATTCGGAGCTGATGCAGAAATCTTATATCGATTACGCCATGAGCGTGATCGTGTCCCGGGCCCTGCCGGACGCCAGGGACGGCCTGAAGCCCGTGCAGCGCCGGACCCTCTACGATATGTATGAGCTGGGGATCCGTTATGACAGGCCCTACCGGAAGAGCGCCCGTATCGTGGGGGATACCATGGGTAAATATCATCCCCATGGGGACAGCTCCATCTATGACGCCCTGGTGGTCATGGCCCAGGATTTCAAGAAGGGCCTGGCCCTCGTAGACGGTCACGGCAACTTCGGCAACATCGAAGGGGACGGAGCCGCCGCCATGCGTTATACGGAGGCCCGACTGCAAAAGATCACCCAGGAGGCCTTTCTGGCGGATCTGGACAAGGACGTGGTGGACTTCATGCCCAACTTCGACGAGACGGAGAAGGAGCCCACGGTCCTGCCGGTGAAGATCCCCAATCTGCTGGTCAACGGCTCCGAGGGCATCGCCGTGGGCATGGCCACCAGCATCCCGCCCCACAACCTGGGGGAGGTCATCGACGCCATGAAGGCCTATATGAAGGACGGCAGCATTTCCACCAGGGAGCTGATGAAATACGTGAAAGGCCCGGATTTCCCCACGGGAGGCATCGTCATCAACCAGGACGAGCTGCTGGAGATCTACGAGACCGGCACGGGCAAGATCAAGGTCCGGGGCAAGGTGGTCTATGAAAAGGGCAAGAACGGCAAGACCAATCTGGTGATCACGGAGATCCCTTATCCCATGATCGGCGCCAATATCGCCAAGTTCCTAATGGACGTGGCGGCCCTGTCCGAGACCAAGAAAACGGCGGACATCCTGGATATTTCCAATCAGTCCTCCAAGGAGGGGATCCGGATCGTCATAGAGCTCCGCAAGGATGCGGATGTGGAGAACTTCACCAATCTGCTTTACAAGAAGACCCGGCTGGAGGACACTTTCGGGGTGAACATGCTGGCCATCTACGAGGGCCGTCCCGAGGTGATGGGCCTGAAGCAGATCCTGAAGGCCAATGTGGATTTCCAGTTCCAGATCGCCACCCGCAAGTACACCAACCTGTTGGCCCGGGAAATGGAGAAAAAAGAGGTGCAGGAGGGCCTGATCAAGGCCTGCAACGTCATCGACCTGATCATCGAGATCCTGCGGGGCTCCAGGGACCGGAACATGGCCAAGGCCTGCCTGGTGGAGGGCAAGGTGGACGGCATCCGCTTCAAGTCCAAGGAGTCCAGGATCATGGCCGCCCAGCTCATGTTTACGGAAAAACAGGCCAACGCCATCCTGGAAATGCGCCTGTACCGCCTGATCGGGCTGGAGATCGATGCCCTGATCAAGGAGCACGAGGATACCATGGCCAACATCTACCGTTACGAGGACATCCTGGAGCGGCGGGATTCCATGGCTCAGGTGATCATGAACGAGCTGGACGATATCAAGAAGGAGTACGGACGGAAGCGCCGCACTCAGATCGAGAATGCGGAAGAGGCCGTTTACAAGGAAAAAGAGATCGAGGAGATGGACGTCTGCTTCCTCATGGATCGTTTCGGCTATGCCAAGACCATCGACATGGGCACCTATGAACGCAACAAGGAGGCGGCGGAGGCGGAGAACCGTTTCGTATTCACCTGCAAGAACCGGGGGAAGATCTGCATCTTCACAGATTCCGGACAGCTTCATACCGTCAAGGTTTCCGATCTGCCCTTTGGAAAGTTCCGGGACAAGGGAGTGCCCATCGACAACGTGAGCAACTACAGTTCCGAGAAGGAGAGTATCGTCTGCGTCACCAGCCAGATGGAGCTGAACCTCTGTCAGCTGGTCTTCGCCACCGCCCAGTCCATGATGAAGGTGGTGGACGGCGGGGAGTTCGACGTGGCCAAGCGCACGGTGGCCGCCACCAAGCTGGCGGAAGGCGATACCGTCATCGGCGTGGCCGCCATACACCACCAGAACAATGTGGTCCTGCAGAGCCATCAGGGATGCTTCCTGCGCTTCGCCCTGAGCGAGATTCCGGAGAAAAAGAAGGCGGCCCTGGGAGTGCGGTGCATGAAGCTGGCGGAAGGAGATTTCGTGGAAAATGTCTATTTTATCCAGAATTCCGTGCCCGTCAGCGTGGAATATAAGGGAAAAGAGATCGTGCTGAACAATATAAAAGCCAACAAAAGGGATACCAAGGGAACGAAGATCCGGGTATAAGGTTTTTTGCACGGCGGAACGATGTTCTTCGGCGATATTATTTATGCGACATTCGGAGGATTTTTTATGAGAGTCATAGCGGGAACTGCCAGAAGCCTCCCCCTGCGCACGCCCCAGGGGCCGGACACCAGGCCTACCACGGACCGCATCAAGGAGACGCTTTTCAATATTTTGCAGCCGCACATGGCGGGGTGCATTTTCGTGGACGTGTTCAGCGGCAGCGGGGGCATCGGCATCGAAGCCCTGAGCCGGGGGGCCAGACGGGCTTATTTTATCGAGAACGCCCCGGCCGCCTGCGCCTGTATCCAGGAAAATCTGGTATTTACGAAATTCACGGATCGTGCTATAGTATTTAAACAGGATGCCTGCGCCGGACTGGCGGGGATCCATGAAAAGCATGCGGACGTGATCTTTATGGATCCTCCTTATGCATCGGGAGAGGAAAGAAGGGTGCTGGAGACGCTTCGCCGCCAGCCTTATGTGTCGGAGGAAACTCTGATCGTGGTGGAAGCCGCACTGAAAACGGATTTTTCCTATCTTCCTTCCCTGGGCTATGAACTGGTGCGGGAGAAATGCTACAAGACCAACAAGCATGTATTTATCCGAAAGGAAACGGGAAAATGAAAAGAGCGGTTTATCCCGGCAGCTTCGATCCGGTGACCTACGGCCACCTGGACGTGATCCGGCGTGCCTCGGAAGTTTTTGACGTGCTGATCGTCAGTGTTTTGAACAATAAAGGAAAGACCCCATTGTTTTCTGCGGAAGAACGTGTTAAGATATTAAAGGAAGCTACCAAAGATCTTCCCAACGTGCAGGTGGATTGTTTCAGCGGGCTGTTGATCGATTATGCCAGAGAGAACAACATCCACGTGGCGGTGCGGGGGCTGCGGGCCATCACGGATTTCGAGTATGAACTGCAGTTGGCCCAGACCAACAGCAAGCTTTCCGGCGGAAGGCTGGATACCATGTTCCTGGCCACCAACCTGGAATACGCTTACCTCAGTTCTTCCAGCGTGAAGGAGATCGCCAGCTTTGGAGGGGACATCAGTCAGTGCGTGCCGGATTTCGTGGCGGACATGATCTATGAGCGATATGGGATAGAGAAATCCCAAAAGACGGTATGAAAGTAAACATTCATACTACTCATCAGTGCATATCACAGACAGGCCCGTGATATGCAGGGAATTGAAAAAACCTGCATAAAGCGGAATAAATAGAACGAGGAGGGCCGTTATGAGCAGTAAGATTGAACAGCTGATCGATGAAATCGAAGAGTATGTGGACAGCTGTAAGCCGCAGTTTATGTCCAGTACCAACATCATCGTCAACAAGGATCAGATGGACGAGCTCCTGCGGGAGTTGCGCATGAAGACGCCCGATGAGATCAAGCGTTACCAGAAGATCATCAGCAACAAGGAAGCCATTCTGAACGACGCAAAGTCCAAGGCCGACGCCATGATCAGCGAGGCCACGGCTCATACCAATGAGCTGATCAGCGAGCACGAGGTCATGCAGCGGGCTTATGAGCAGGCCAATCAGGTGGTGGAAGACGCCAGGGCCCAGGCCCAGAGCATTCTGGACAACGCCACCATCGAGGCGAACAATCTGAAGCAGGCCGCCATGCAGTACATGGACGATATCCTGATGCATTTGGAGAACATCATCACTTCCTCCACGCAGACCGCCTCCACGAATTATGAGAACCTGATCAGTTCCCTGAATTACTATCGGGACATCATCACTTCCAACCGCAACGAGCTCCATCCTGCGGATGAGGACATGGCGGACATGGAAGGCGACAATCCCGGAACTCTGGACGTCATGTGAGCTGGGACGGAGGTTCGGAGCAGACAGGTCGGAGCGGGAACTCACGGTTCGGGAGCCGTGAAAGGGCTTGTGTTCTGTGCACCGGGGCCGGGGCACGGGAGCTTAACGGGGCTTGCGGCAGATGAGTCGGAGAGAGGACTTGCGGCACGGGAGTCTGGACAAGACAAGGATCAGGTCGGTACAACGCCGGCCTTGTTTTCGTTATATTTTTTATGATTTATGGCGGAACGAATCGCCCTGGATTTGCGGCGGATTGCGGAAAGCGGCAAGAAGACAGATCAATCATGAGCTGAAGAAAGTGTCGGCTTGCGGATCGCTTTCATTTGCATCAGATTATTTCAGGAACGTGGCGGGAGAAAGCAGGGCCCAGGCCCCATAGTACAGGGCCGTGATTCCCGTGAGGATCAGCTTGTGCTTCACATAATTTGACAGGGAAAGGTCGGTGCCTTTGATCGTGCTGTAGGTCTGGGCGATGCAGGAAAGGCCGCCGAAAGGCAAGAGGAGCAGGGTCAAAAGGGGCATCCTGTCCCCCAAAAGCCCCAAGCCCCCGGTGATTTCCAGCACAGGAGCGGCTATGGCAGGCAAAAGAGAAAAGCTTCTATTCAGACCGGCTGCGGCCCCGGCCCGTGCCAGGGCAATCGGGAGGACGTTCAGAAGGTTGAAGAGGATCATGTAGCCGCCCAGCATCAGGGTGCTTTGCAGGGCTGCCTGGATGGAGTCGTCGATCTGCTCCAGCAGGGAGAGGGGCGTCTTTTTTTCGCAGTTAGTCAGCTCCGCTTGGTGCGCTCGAATCGTGTTGGAGGCTTGTTCTTTTGCACCAAGAGGAATCTGTTTTTTGGCTTTGAGAAGGATCTGTCCTTGTGTGCGGGATATAATTTCTTCTTTCTTGCTGAAATCGGTTTGCCCGATGTACAGGGAACGGTAAACCGTGTGCCGCAGCCCAAGGCCGTAGAAAAACGGCAGCCCGTACATGCCGAAGAGATAGGGCCACAACAATTTCCGGTGCAGGAGAGGCAGGACAAAGCTTACAAAATACACGGGACCGATATTGTTGCAGAAAGCCAGCAGGAATTCTCCTTCTTTTTCTGTGATCATGCGGCGCTTCAGCAGATCGCAGGTCACTTTGGCCCCCATGGGAAAGCCACAGAGGAAGCCCATGAACATGGCGTAGGTCACATTTTTGCGCACCTTCCAAAAAGGGGCCAGGAAGGGGTGAAGGAGAGAGGCAAAGCCTTCCGTCAGCCGGAGCCTGACCATGAGCCCGGAGAGAATCATGAAGGGCAGGAGGGTCGGAATCATTTTTTCAAACCACAGAAGAAGGCCCCGAGACGCCAGGGAGAGGCTCAAGGGGGCGTTGGTCAGGATCAGCAGGATGAGGGATAAAAAGAGCAGCGTATAACAGGCTTTTTTGATAATTTGGGGCATTGCGGTTCGTCCTTTTTGCGGTGTCATGGCCCGGCGCCGTTTGGTTGGCTGACAATATAGGATATGCCCCTTCCTGGGCGGAGTATGTCAGGTAAAGGAAGGAACGGAGTAAAAAATGCGTCTGGACAAGTTTTTGTGCGACTGCGGCTTGGGGAGCAGAAGTCAGGTGAAGGATCGGATCCGGGCCGGTGCGGTAAAGGTAAACGGGATTGTGACAAAAAGGCCGGAATGGGCGGTGACGGAAGAGGATTCCGTCACGGTGGGCGATGTTCCCTGCCGATATCGCAGATATGCTTACTATATGCTCCATAAGCCGAAAGGGGTTGTCTCCGCCACCAGGGATGAAGAGGCGGACACGGTGCTTTCCCTGCTTCCCGGAGTAGGGGACAAGAATCTTTTTCCCGCTGGTCGTCTGGACAAGGACACCACGGGGCTGCTTCTCATTACCAATGACGGGGAACTGGCTCACAGGCTGCTTTCCCCCAAACGGCACGTGAACAAGACCTATCTGGCGGAGATCGCCCGGGAATTGACGGAGGAGGAAATCCGCAGACTGGAGGAAGGCCTGGAAATCGGCGGCGGGGAACGGAGCCTGCCCGCAAAGGTGGAACGGATAGGGGAGAGGCGGATCCTGCTGACCATACAGGAGGGCAAATTTCATCAGGTGAAGAGGATGCTCCTGGCGGTGGGAAATGAAGTGACGAACCTGAAGCGGATTTCCTTCGGCCCCCTGGTCCTGGACGAAGGGCTGGCTCCGGGAGCGTTTCGGGAAATCACGCTGGAGGAATTGCGGGAACTGTACCGGGCGGCGGGCCTGGATGGAGAACGGGACACAAAGGCCGGGCCCATGTAAAATACAGCGACTGGGCCGATAGAGGGACTATTTCTTGGCTGCAGCGGCTTGGGCGAGAGGAAAGGGTTAATTTGGTATGCTGGAAAATATCGAGGCGGTCATATTTGACCTGGATGGGTCCCTGGTGGATTCCATGTGGATGTGGCGGGATATCGACATCGAATATTTGGGACGGTTCGGCATTCCTTTGCCGGAGGGCCTGCAGGCGGCCATCGAGGGCATGAGTTTTTCCGAGACAGCCGCTTATTTTAAGGAACGGTTCGGGATATCGGACTCCCTGGAAAAGATCAAAAATGACTGGAACCGGATGGCCTGGGACAAATACATGCACCAGGTGCCCCTGAAGGAAGGGGTGGGAGAGTTCCTGGCGGGATGTCGGCAAAGAGGGATATTGCTGGGTATCGCCACCAGCAATTCCCGGGAGCTGGTGGAAAACATCGCCGACGTGCACGGTCTTCATGACTACTTCGACTGTATCATGACAGGCTGCGACGTGGAGCACGGCAAGCCCTCGCCGGACATCTACCTGGCGGTGGCGGAACGGCTGGGGGTGAATCCCTCCAGGTGCCTGGTGTTTGAAGACATCGTCCCCGGCATCCTGGCCGGAAAGCGGGCGGGCATGAAGGTCTGCGCCGTGGAGGACGCCTACTCTCTGGCGGAAAAAGAAGAGAAGGCGGCCCTGGCGGATTATTATATAGAAAATTTTTGCGGCTTGTGGGAGCAGTAGTTTAAAAATGGCGGTGTCCGCAAAAGTGGAATTTACAAAAGGCTGGCGGTATCCAGCATAAATGAAGTTCTCAAATGGCGGTATCCAGCATAAATGAAGTTCTCAAATGGCGGTATCCAGCAAAAGCGAAATTTTTGGCGGCAGTATCTGCGGGAACGGCAGCATGGGAAAAGCGTGTGTTTTTATAGGGAATAGGAGTATGAATTTGGCTCAGGGATTTTTGCCCGTCTCCAGGCAGGATATGGAGGAACGGGGCATCGAACAATTGGATTTCGTGTACGTGGTGGGGGATGCCTATGTGGATCATCCCTCTTTTGGTCATGCCATCATCAGCCGGGTGCTGGAGGCCCATGGGTTCAGCGTGGGCATCATCGCCCAGCCGGACTGGAAACGGGATGACAGCATCTCCGTCCTGGGGAGACCCAGGCTGGCCTTCCTGGTCAGCGCCGGCAACATGGACAGCTGCGTCAACCATTATACCGTGTCCAAAAAGCGCCGCAGGACGGATGCCTATACTCCCGGCGGAGAGATCGGGAAACGCCCGGATCACGCCACGGTGGTCTATTGCAATCTGATCAGGAGGACTTACAAGGACGTTCCCATCATCATCGGGGGGATCGAGGCCAGCTTGCGCAGGATGGCCCATTATGATTACTGGACCGACAGTCTGAAGCGTTCCGTTCTCCTGGACAGCCAGGCGGATCTGCTTTCCTACGGCATGGGGGAAAAGGCCATGGTGGAAATTGCGGAAGCTCTGGACAGCGGGATCGAGGTAAAAGACCTCACCTTTATCGCCGGAACCGTCTACCGCACCAAAGACATCAGCGGGGTCTACGAAGGAATCCACCTTCCGTCTTATCAGGAAATGAAGGAAGACAAGGCACTGTATGCGAAAAGCTTCGGGATCCAGCATCGGAACACGGATTTTTGCAGCGGAAAGCCCTTGATCGAGCCCTATTCCAACGGAATCTACGTGGTTCAGAACCCGCCTCAGCCGCCCCTGACCACGGAAGAGATGGATGATATTTATTCTCTTCCCTATATGCGGACCTATCATCCCTCCTATGAGGAAAAAGGCGGAGTCCCGGCCATCGCCGAGATCAAGTTCTCCCTGGTCAGCAACAGAGGGTGCTTTGGAGGCTGCAGTTTCTGCGCCCTGACCTTCCATCAGGGCCGTACCGTGCAGGTCCGCAGCCACGAATCCATCCTGGAGGAAGCCAGGCTGCTTACCCAGGATCCGGATTTCAAGGGATATATCCATGACGTGGGGGGACCCACCGCCAATTTCCGCCATCCCTCCTGCCAGAAGCAGCTGACCCAAGGGGTCTGTCAGAACAGACAATGCCTTTATCCCAGGCCCTGCCCCAATCTGGAGGTGGATCATCGGGACTACCTGGAGCTTCTGCGGAAGCTGCGGGCCCTTCCCGGGGTGAAAAAGGTCTTCATCCGTTCCGGCATCCGCTTCGATTATCTGCTGGCGGATCCGGATGACACTTTTTTCAGGGAGCTGGTGGAACACCATGTCAGCGGCCAGCTCAAGGTGGCCCCGGAGCATATTTCCGACAGGGTGCTTTCCAAAATGGGGAAGCCGGAGAGGGCGGTATATGAACGTTTTGCGACAAAATACCGGAAGCTGAATCAGCAGCTCGGCAAAGATCAGTTCCTGGTTCCCTATCTCATGTCCTCCCATCCGGGTTCCACCTTGAAAGACGCCGTCGAACTGGCGGAATTTCTGCGGGATCTGGGCTACATGCCGGAGCAGGTGCAGGATTTTTACCCCACCCCCTCCACCCTTTCCACGGTGATGTATTATACGGGACTGGATCCCCGGAACGGGAAGCCGGTCTATGTCTGCCGCAATCCTCATGAAAAGGCCATGCAGAGGGCTCTGATCCAATATCGGAACCCCAAGAATTATGATCTGGTGTACGAGGCCCTGGTAAAGGCGGGCAGGACGGACTTGATCGGCTATGACAAAAAGTGCCTGATCCGGCCCAGGAAGCCGGAGAAAAAGAAGGGAAGGGGACGTTAGAGCCTGGAAGGAGAGGCAGGAGAAAGGGTTAAAAATGCGGAGGTACTTCCATGGGTTATCGGATTTTGGTGGTGGATGATGAAATAGAAGTGGTGAGGCTGCTGCAGAGATTCCTGGAGCGCAATCACTATGAAACGAGTTATGCCCTGGACGGGGAGGAAGCCCTTGCCCGAATCAGGGAAAAGCCGGATCTGATCCTTCTGGACATCAATCTGCCCCAGGTGAATGGGATAGAGATCTGCCGGGCAATTCGGGAAGCGGTCAGCTGTCCCATTCTTTTTCTTACGGCCCGGGACGGAGATGCGGTCAAGGTGGAGGCTTTCGGAGCGGGAGGGGACGATTATATCGTGAAGCCTTTTTCCCTGGCGGAACTGGGGGCCCGCATTGACGCCCATCTGCGGAGGGACCGGCGCAGCGGCCGGATCCAGCGGAAGATCTTCGGGGATCTGACGGTGGACTATTCCGCCAGGGAGGTTCTTTTCCGAGGAGAAAAAATCCATTTTAACCGCAAGGAGTTTGAGATTCTTTCCCTGCTTTCTCTGAATCGGGGACAGACCTTTGACCGAGGGCGGATCTATGAGCGCATATGGGGGCTGGAGGGGGACGGGGACGATACCGTCATCATGGAACACATCCGCAAGATTCGGATGAAGTTGAAAGCCGCAGGATGTGACGAATGTATAGAGACAGTCTGGGGGATTGGATACAAATGGATAAGATAAAAAGATATCTGAACGGGGTTCCCATACCGGCGGCCTTCGTGCTCTGCAGCCTGGGAGGACTGCTTGCGGCCTTTCTGCTGACGAGGGTTACGGCGAATCTGGCCAATCGTGGCATGGACAGTGTGGCGGCGAAATACGAGATTTCCCTGCGCTCCGTGCCCGTGGAAATTGTTCATGGAGATTACGAGGAAGTCTCGCTCCAAACCTTCAGCGGTACCCTGAAGCCATATTCGGAGGAGACGGACGGGGAAGCGGATACGCCAATGCATTATTATGTCTTAAGGCTGGAGCCCTTGGACGGACAAGAAGGAAGTCAATGGGCAGAGGTTGGGACGGGGGAATACGAAGCCGTCCATGAGGAGCCTGCAACCGTTGATTACAAAGTTTTAAACCTGAACAAGATGGTTTATCAGGAAGCGGATCGGAAGAGGTATGATTTTTTCGAGGGACTGGCCAACATGGCCGCCGTTTTCTGGTATTCCTTAAGCCTCTGTGCCGCAGCGGTGATTTTTTATTGTTGGAAATTCCGGAGACCTTTTCGCATCCTGGATCAGGCCATGCAGAAAATAGCGGACAATGACTTAAACTGCCCCATTGAATATAAAGGCCGGGATGAATGCGGCAGGCTGTGCGCCACCTTCGAAAGGATGCGGCAGGAGCTGGTGCGCAATCATCAGAAAATGTGGGATTCCGTGGAGGAAAGGAAGCGCCTGAACGGTGCCTTCGCCCATGACCTGCGGACGCCCCTCACCGTATTGCGGGGAAATGCGGAACTGCTTTATGGGATGCTGGCGGAAGACGGGGCGGGAGAGGAACTGCTTCATTCCGTCACTGCAATTTCCAACCAGGTTTCCCGGCTGAACGCATACGTGGATACCATGAGCGCCCTGCAGCGGCTGGAGGATTATGAGCCCTGCCTGCGGGAGACGGCGCCTTCCGCCCTGGAACAGATCGTATCGGAAACGGCGGCGCTTTTGTATCCCGCAGGGGAAAGAAAGCTTATCTGCCGGTGGACGGGAAAGGAACTTCTGGTGGACCGGGAGGCCTTTACCCAGATCTGTGAAAATCTGCTTTCCAACGCCGCACGCTTCGCCAGGAGCCGGATTGAAATCCTGTTGGGGGATGATTTCCACGATTGCGAGGGGGACTGCGAATCTGAGGGGATAGATGACTCTGGGGGGAGACATGAATCCAAAGATTGCCAGGAATCCAAAAGGCGCTGTGAATCCGCCGGATATTTCCTGTGGCTGACGGTGGCGGACGATGGCTGCGGTTTCTCGGAGAAGGATCTGAAAGAAGCCCCCTTGGCCTATTATAGAGGGACGAAAAGCGAGGAAGGCGAAGTCCCTCATTTCGGACTGGGGCTGTCCATCTGCAGCCTGCTGGCTGGGAAACTGGGAGGGAAGCTGCTTTTGGAAAACGGAAGCGACGGCGGCGCCAGGGTCACCGTCAAACTTGATACAATCAGGGGGACGTTATGAAAGCGATTTTGACAAGCAGTCTTGGCGGCTGTTTTAAAATAAATGGGGTCAGGATACCGGCGCCTTTACTTCAAACCAATGGGTTGCTGGATAGATTGAAAGCAATCTGGCCGGAAAATGCAAGCGTTTTGTTTATCTGTGGAGACCCGACTGACTATGAGAAAAATGATAATATTTGTGCCTACTTTAGGGAGTCATTTCCTATGAGCAAGCTTAGCGTTTCTGACATCGACATGTGCGATAACAGGAACCCGGAAGTCATTGATAACCTGGACAAAATTGACGTGCTGATTTTTATGGGCGGCCATGTGCCTACACAAAACAAATTCATGAAAAATCTCCGGCTGAAGGAGCATTTGTCGGACTATAACGGAATTATAATCGCATGGAGCGCCGGTTCCATGAACTGTGCAGATGTGGTCTATGCCGGCCCGGAATTGGAGGGAGAGGCTCTGGATCCCCTTTATGAGCGTTGGCTCCCCGGCCTTGGAATAACCGACATAAATATTTTTCCGCATATGCAAAGCCTCAAGGATGCTCGCTTGGATGGCATGCGTGTGATTGAGGACATCACCTTTGCCGATAGCGTCGCTCATGAGATTATTGCCTTGAATGATGGAAGTTATATCATGATCGCCGATGGAAAAACAACATTATATGGAGAGGCATATGTTATTAAGGACAGACAGCAGATGCAAATCTGTAAGGATGGTCAGTCGATATATTTGACATAAAAAGGTTGATCAGCTTTGGTCTGATCAATATATTACCGAGGAATATTTGATAAAATAATTTTTTTAATACAGATGGTAGCAATGGAGGCTGCGGGAATGTATTATCATGCTTCACCGATAGGAGGAATTAAGGTACTGGAGCCGCACATTTCAAATCATGGGATACCATTGATATATTTCTCAAAAAAGCGGGAAAATGTGCTGGTGTATCTCAGCAATGCGATTGAGAAGTATTGCAAGGAAACAGGCTTTGACTTTTCCGGGAGATGGACGAAATGGGGGCCCTTATGGGTTTCATAAAGACGGCACACAGCGTATCGAAGAATACTACTCAAATGCGCTGATAGATACCTATAAGGGCGTGTCAGGGTATATTTATGCGGCGGAAAAAATAACGGATTCCGGCTTTCAGGTACAGATACCTGATGCGGCCGCATCGAGAGAACCGGTACTCATCAAATCCTGCGAGTTTGTGCCGGATGCCTATGAGGCAATCCTCGCAGCGGAGAAAGAAGGGCTTATTTCAGTTTTACGATATGAGGAAAGCAGTCAGGCCAGGTTGGAATGGATTGAAAGAACCATACGGAAGGAATATGAAGAATCCGCCGACAAGCCTGAATACCGGCATTTTATCGAGGGCAAGTTTCCTTTTGTGAAGCAATAAGGCCACGTTAAAAAATGGATGGCGAAAATGAACAATGGAAATATTATACAGGTTGGCAACCATTGATGACTTGGATAGTGTTTTGCAGCTGGTGGAAAGCGCTGTGAACCAGATGGGGCAGGAAAAGATAATAGTAGTTGTCTATGCCATAAATGAACAATGTGATGAACAACACAAAAACGGGAAATGGCAATATATAGGTGAAAATTATAAGATAATCCATAGACTTTGTGTTTCTCCGGATTGCCAAAATAAAGGTATTGCGCAAATGACATTGATACATATTGAAGAGGAGCTAAAATCTCTCGGGGTCAAAGCAATACGGCTTGATGTATTTTGCGAAAATCCATATGCGTTGAAATTATACATGAAAAATGGCTATCAAAAAACCGGCGTTGCCTGTTGGAGAAAAGGCAAATTTCTATTAATGGAAAAGCGGATATAGTAGGATGGAGTATAGAAGTGAAAAAAAGCGAGTATAAAGCGAATACGTTTGAAGAGGCCGATCATATGAAATATTTTCGAGTTCATACGGAAGACATAGCGTATCTGACCAAACAACCAAGAGGGTTGTTTACCGCAATAGGGAAATTGGCGGATGCGAAGATATTGTCAGAGGAAGAAGAAAAAGAATATTGGAAAAACAGGGCATATTTTGAAAAGGTTCTCCCGGTGCCTCCTTTCTATGAGAAAGGAAATCCGGATGGCGCAGTTACTTGGTTTAAAGATACGGCTGAAGGGAATCGTATTTTTCATGAGATGTCTTTCTACCGAAGAATGGCCGAGAAATATGGGAAAAAACTGTTCAAGTCTGAATGTGATGAAGCGCCCGGCAAAGTCATTTATGAAGATGAATTTCAAGTTGCAATAACTGAGCCAAACGAAACCATTAAGATAGACACCAGAGAACTAATGTGGCCTATCAAGGAAATTACAGAAGAGAATATCAAAGACTGTGTCAAAGTTATCAGAAAAAGCTTTGAAACCGTGGCCAGACAGTTTGGCTTCATGCAGGAAAACGCTCCCAGGTTTACCGCTTTTGCAACGGATGAACAAAGAATAAAGTGGCATTTATATGGTGAACATCGCCCTATGTACGGATATTTTAGGGGAGAAGAACTGATAGGATATTATTCTCTTTTGATAAATGACAAACAGGAATGTGAACTGAACAATATTTGCGTACTGCCGGATTATCGTCATCAGGGAATTGGCGAAGAACTGCTGCTTGATGCGTTTGTACGTGCCAGGGAGCTTAATTGCACGAAGATGAATATAGGAATTGTTGAGGAAAACCATGTTCTTCGTAAATGGTACGAGCATTATGGGTTTATCCATACGGGCGTAAAAAAATATGATTTTTTCCCGTTTACCTGTGGGTATATGACTAGAGATTTATAGAGTATGCAGACAAAAAATATTGATCGTGGGGATGGATATTGACCTTTAAGCTTTGAAAATTATCATACTTTTATGTCGGTGGACATAAAAGGCTTGAATAAAAAACACTTTTATGGCATACTATATGTAAGAAAATCTTACAATTTTTTTATGAAAGGGGTATGTTTATGGATATGCAGGTTTTGACTGTTTCTTCGAAAGGGCAGATATCACTTCCGGTCAGCATACGGAAAATGCTTTCTATTGATACAGGGGATAAATTGATAGCGTATGCGTCTGGTGATGCCATTGTGCTGAAGACATTGAAGATGCCCACGGTACAAGAGCTTGAGAAATCATTGGATGAAGCGCAAAAATGGGCGGCATCAGTCGGATATGAAGAAAGCGATGTGAATGATATTATTAAGAGCGTGAGGAAGAGGAGCCGGAAGTGAGGATTGTTGTCGATACCAATGTTTTGATATCAGGCGTATTTTTCGGCGGGTTTCCCCGAAAAATTTTAAGGGCTTCTGTAGAGGGGAGAATCAGGGCATGTGCCAGTATGGAGATAGTGAATGAATATCAGGAAATCATACGCGAAATGGTGCGGCGTAAGCAAGGGCATATAGATGTTTCTATCCTGAATCCTCTTATCCGATCTATGGAAATCATAGAACCCATATCCAAAATAGAAATATGTCGTGATCCAGATGACGATAAGTTTATCAATTGTGCAAGAGATGCACAGGCGATGTATATTGTCAGCGGAGATAAGGATTTGTTGGTGATACGGCAGTTTGAGAATATCTCCATAGTGACGGCAAAAGAGTTTTGTGAAAGATATTTGGTAGACGATTGATGAAACTTGCCATGTAAACCATAAAAAGTATGCAAAGGGTATTGAGCGTTTGGGATTCCGAGTGAAATTCGGCAGGAATATTTATAAAGATACCTATAGATATACTGGTTTGCTGTTTGGACATTATTCAGACGATCCTCGCTTCTGTTTGAAATTTTGGAAAGATTTGGTAAAAAATATTGTATTCCTGTGGCTTATTGTGACGATTTCGGCCATGGCTCTAATCATGCAATATTCCCTATTGGAAGAAAGGCTATGTTAGATACGACAAAGAAAAAATTATTATTTTAAAACCGTCTCATTGCATTGCTTATAAAAATAAGCTATGCTTGAGGCGGGAGGTGTGGTTATGGCGAATGAAGACAAAAAAGATTTTAACGCTATGCTGAATGACAGCAAGGATATGCCAAAGTACCAGACGATCACTGACGAAAAGAGCATAGAAAAATATGGAGGGAGCAGAATGTATTTTGCCCCGCCGATCGACTATGACAAAGTAATGAAACTTGTTCCCTGTGGAAGCGTGATCACTGTTGGAAAAATCCGTGAGTACTTTGCGAAATTAAGCGGTGCAGATTTTACGGAACCGATTACTGCCGGGATTTTTGTATCTATTGCAGCGTGGGCAAGTTATCAGCGTACCGGGGATAAAACGCCTTATTGGAGGACGCTGAAAGCGAATGGGGAGTTAAATGAGAAATATCCCGGCGGCATCGAAGCGCAAAAAGAAATGCTGGAAGCGGAAGGCCATACGATTATTCAAAAAGGCCGCAAAAATATCAGGTACTATGTAAAAGACTATGAGAAGATTCTTTTTGAATTGAATTGAGTAAATTCTCATTTTGCAGAGAAATGTTGAGAATATGAAATCGGGAATTCAAATGCCGCCTGATCGGCGACGGAATGCGAGGAAGCATGATTGAGGTATTATTCGGCGAGAGTGAAGCGGCTTCCATGAAAGCCGCTAAGAATACGGTCGTGATGGGCGGAGCAAATGGGCCGACTTCTGTTTGGAGGGCTGGGAAAAAGAAACCGCCGGAAAAACCTTTTGCCGGATGGGTAGAAGGAACGGCGGAAGAAGTGGTATGTCTGGGTTTTATGTTGGACATAGGTGATATTAAAAAGCCTGTAGACAGTTCTTATCGGAAAGAACTTATCTATTCTTTGTTTTCGCAGAATCGGTACGGAAGATCCCTTGAATTGGAAGAGGAACTGAAACAAGTCGGAGATGCCTATGTAAATGAACTGCATCGGCTGATTCAGTTTTTGGAGGATGGCGAAGCGATTCGGATCTGGTACAGTGACGCTCCCTATTCCAGATGTGGCCTTTATAGCCTATGCCGGATGCTGCTGAAATATGAAACGGAGATTCGTGTGGTGAAGCTGCCGGAGTACGCTGCAAGGGAGAAAGGCATTATTTCTTACAGCAACTGGGGCGAAATTTCGGCGGAAGAATTTGCGGGATTCCTTCCCTGTGAAAAAGTGCTGACCAGAGAAGAATTGCGGATGTATGCCATGCTGTGGAGCGAACTGGCCGAGGAAAACAGCCCGCTCCGGACGGTCATCAATGGCAGAGTCATCGGCGTCCCGGAAGATTTTTATGATTTCCTGTTGTGGAAAAAGATTACCCACAAACCGATCAAAGAGGCAAGACTAATTGGCGACATTTTGGGCGGCTATCAACTGGGTGTGGGGGACTGGTGGTATGCAAGAAGAATTGACTATCACATACAGCAGGGAAATATTATGATCGCAGAGGATTCTGAAAACAAATACGCAAGGCTAATCTGCCTGGCGGGGGATTCGTTGATACAGCATAATGATAAACAAGAATTGTGAGGCGAAAATGGCAAAACTTATTTTTATTTCGGGGCCCTGCGGCTGTGGAAAGTCGACATTTTCAGAAAGTTATGCAAGATATCTTGTCGATCAGTTTAAAAAGACAGTTTATGTGATCCATGGCGATGATTTTCACAGGGGATTCATAGAACCGGAGGATAAGGGCGATTTCTTTGTGGATGGCGAGGCATCTGATTCGGTACATTGGGAAGATATC
>CANQPH010000019.1 GCA_947625675.1 uncultured Acetatifactor sp. | reverse complement strand
CTTATGACGAGAGCCAATATCCCAGAGAACTGGACAGCGGCGTGGAAGCCAGCGGGATCCTGGAGGTCATGCCGGACGGCTACGGCTTTATCCGCTGTGAAAACTACATGCCCGGAGAAAACGACGTTTACGTGGCGCCCAGCCAGATCCGCAGATTTGGCCTGAAGACCGGGGACATTTTGAGGGGCAACAAGAGGATCAAGACCCAGCAGGAGAAATTCAGCGCCCTTTTGTTCGTCCGTTCCATCAACGGCTATACCACGGAAGAAGCGGCCAAGCGGATGAACTTCGAGGACATGACCCCTATTTTCCCCAACGAGAGAATCAAGCTGGAGACTCCCGGATGCAGCGTGGCCATGCGGGTCATGGATCTGGTGAGCCCCGTGGGCAAGGGTCAGAGAGGAATGATCGTTTCCCCTCCGAAAGCGGGCAAGACTACCTTATTAAAAGAGGTGGCAAAGTCCGTTCTGCGGGGGGACCCCCACATGCATATGCTGATCCTTCTGATCGACGAACGTCCCGAGGAAGTGACCGACATCCGGGAGGCCATCGTCGGAGAGAACGTGGAAGTCATTTATTCCACCTTTGACGAGCTGCCGGAACACCATAAGAGAGTGTCCGAGATGGTGATCGAGCGGGCCAAGCGCCTGGTGGAACATAAAAAAGACGTGGTGATCCTGCTGGATAGCATTACCAGGCTGACCAGGGCCTACAACCAGGTGGTGCCGCCCAGCGGCCGTACCCTTTCCGGAGGCCTGGATCCTTCCGCCCTGCACATGCCCAAGCGGTTTTTCGGCGCCGCCCGCAACATGCGGGAAGGAGGGAGCCTGACGATTCTGGCCACGGCCCTGGTGGACACCGGCAGCAAGATGGATGACGTGGTCTATGAGGAATTCAAGGGAACCGGCAACATGGAAATGGTTCTGGACAGGAAGCTTTCCGAGAAAAGAATCTTCCCCGCCATCGATCTGCAGAAATCCGGCACCAGAAGAGAGGATCTTCTGCTCACCGCAGAGGAACTGGAGGCCATCAACATCATGCGCCGGGCTCTGAACGGGCTGAAATCCGACGAGGCCACGGACCGGATCCTGGATATGTTTTCCAAGACCCGCAACAACAGAGATTTTGTCTCCCTGGTGAAGAAGAATCGGTTTTTATAAAAGAATCTCATGAATTCTGCAAAAAAGGCCTTGCAGTTTTTAAATAGTTGTGTTACAATAACCTAGCTGTTTGTGGTTCCATAAGCAGTGCGGATGAGAACGATGAACGAAAAATGAATGATTTGAAATAGAGAGGTGAGATCAATGAAGGAAGGAATTCATCCCGCTTATTATCAGGCAACCGTGACCTGCAACTGTGGCAACACATTTGTAACCGGATCTACCAAGAAGGAGCTCCACGTGGAAGTTTGTTCCAAGTGCCATTCATTCTACACCGGGCAGCAGAAGACCGCTAGAACCGATGGACGTATTGATAAGTTCAATAAGAAGTATGGCATAACCGGCAAATAAGTTGTGAAGAGAGGTTGAGGTAGCGATATCTCAACCTTTTCCTTTCGGAACGTTTTTTTTGGAAACGGAATCGGCGAAGGATGGGAGCGAGAGCGATGGCGAAAAAACGCACCTGCTATTCCGGAATCGGCGGTCAGGCCGTCCTGGAAGGCATTATGATGAAAAACGGGGATCGCTATGCGGTGGCGGTCCGCAAGCCGAGCGGCGAGATCGAGGTGGAACTGGAGAGTTACCAGGGGGTGCTGCACGGTCACAAGATAAAGGAAATTCCCTTTATACGGGGAATCTTTAATTTTATTGATTCGTTGATCCTGGGCAACAAATGCCTGACCTTTTCCGCTTCTTTTTACGATGAGGAAGAAGAAGAGACGGCGGACCGGAAACGCAAGGTTTCCAGCGAGAAGACGGAAAAGCTGATGATGACCCTGGTGACCGTTTTTTCCGTGATTCTGGCAGTGGGGATTTTCGTGGTGCTTCCGTATTATATCGCATCCCTGATGGAAGACTATATCCATAATCGTTCCCTTATGAACATCATAGAGGGAGGCTTGCGGATCTTGATTTTCCTGATCTACGTGCTTGCCATCAGCGCCATGAAGGATATACGGAGATTGTACCGGTATCACGGGGCGGAACACAAGTGCATCAACTGTCTGGAACGGGGCCGGGAGCTCACGGTTCGGAACGTGATGCGCTGTTCCCGGCTTCACAAGAGATGCGGCACCAGTTTCATCTTTTTCGTGCTGTTCATCAGCATCATTCTGTTCTTCTTCATTCGGGTGGACAATCCCGTGGAAAGGGTGGCTCTGCGGATCCTGCTGATGCCGGTGGTGGCCGGGATCTCTTACGAGGTGATCCGCCTGGCCGGACGGAGCGACAACGCCCTGGTGAAGCTTCTTTCCCTTCCCGGCATGCTGATTCAGAGGATCACCACCAAGGAGCCTGACAAGGACATGGTGGAGGTGGCCATCGCTGCCGTGGAAGCGGTGTTTGACTGGCGGGAATTTTTGGAGCAAAATTTCGGAAACCCGGAGGGGGAAGCATCGCTTGACAATGCGGAGGAAAATGGGCAGACGATTCCCGACTTTTATGAAGAAGAGCCGGAAGAGGAGTCCGAGACGGAGAATCCATGACTTATCGAGAATGTTATGAAGCGGCGAGACGGTTATTAGCCGGATCCGGCATAGAGGAAGGGGATTTGGACGCCCGGCTGCTTCTGGAATTTGTGTGCGGCACGGACCGCAATACGCTTTTGGCGCACGGAGACAGAGAAGTGAGCGGGGAGGAAGGGGAGCGTCTAGAGCGCCTGCTGGAGCGCAGGGCCGCCCATGTTCCCCTGCAGCATTTGACCGGGACGCAGAATTTCATGGGCCTGGATTTCCTGGTCAACGAGCATGTGCTGATCCCGAGACAGGACACGGAAATATTGGTGGAAGAGGTGCTAAAGGATCTCCATGACGGAATGCGGATCCTGGATCTCGGCACCGGTTCCGGCTGTATTTTGATCAGCCTTCTTCATTTTTCCAACGATTGTGAAGGCGTGGGCGTGGACATTTCCCCGGAGGCCCTGAAGGTGGCGGAAGAGAACGCCCGGAGACTTTTGCGGCAGAAGGTTCTGTTTTTACAAGGAGATTTATTTGAACCGGTGGCCCCTTTGGAATCGGAGACGGGCCGGTTCGATCTCATCGTCTCCAATCCCCCTTATATTCCGACGGACGTGATCCCCACCCTCATGGAAGAGGTGCGGGAGCATGAGCCCTGGACCGCCCTGGACGGGAGCGGGGACGGACTCGTTTTTTACCGGAGGATTCTGGCGGACTGCGGCGGATATCTGGTACGGGGCGGCAAATTGTATTTTGAAATCGGATATGACCAGGGCCCGGCGGTCAGCGCCATGATGGCGGAAGCGGGCTTTCGGGAAGTGGAAGTGGTGCAGGATTACGGCGGCCTGGATCGGGTGGTATTTGGAACCTATTTGGGAGGATAAAAAATGTTTGACAAGCTGGAGGATCTGCTCAACCGTTTTGAAGAGATCATGGAAGAGCTCCATGAGCCCACGGTGACCCAGAATCCGGAGCGTTTTCGGAAGCTGATGAAGGAGCAGAGCGACCTGACGCCTGTGGTGGAGGCTTATCGGGAATATAAAAAGTGCAATCAGGAAGCGGAGGATTCTCTGGCGATGCTGGAAGAGGAATCCGACGAAGAGATGCGGGAGATGATCAAGGAGACCCTGGCTGAAAGCAAAGCCCGGGCGGCTTCTCTGGAGCAGGAATTGAAGGTGCTTCTCCTGCCCAAGGATCCCAATGACGATAAAAACGTGATCATGGAGATCCGCGCGGGGGCGGGCGGCGACGAGGCGGCCCTGTTTGCGGCGGAAATGTACCGTCTGTACGTGCACTATGCGGAGCGCCGCCGCTGGAAGGTGGAGACCTTGAGCGTGGATGAAATCGGGATCGGCGGCATGAAGGAAGTGAACTTCGTGATCAGCGGAAAGGGAGCGTATTCCCGCCTGAAATATGAGAGCGGCGTGCACAGGGTGCAGAGGGTGCCGGAGACGGAATCCGGCGGCCGGATCCACACTTCCACCGTTACGGTGGCGGTGATGCCGGAGGTGGAGGACGACGTGGACATCGTCATAGAGGAAAAGGACATCCGGATCGACGTGATGCGGGCTTCCGGCAACGGCGGCCAGTGCGTCAACACCACGGACTCTGCCGTGCGCCTGACCCATTACCCCACGGGGATCGTGGTTTACAGCCAGACGGAGAAGTCCCAGCTGCAGAACAAGGCCAAGGCCTTTGCCCTGCTGCGTTCCAAGCTGTATGACATGGAGATGCAAAAGGCCCACGATGCGGAAGCGGAGCTGCGCCGCAGCCAGATCGGGACGGGAGACCGTTCTGAAAAGATCAGGACCTACAATTTCCCCCAGGGCCGGGTGACCGACCATCGGATCGGCCTGACCCTCTACAAACTGGATAAAGTCATGAACGGGGACATCGACGAGATCCTGGACGCCTGCATCGCCGCCGACCAGGCGGCCAAGCTGGTGAAAATGAACGAGCGCTGAAGGCCTTCGGCCCGTTAAAGAAAGGGAAAAATTTTTCTTTACATTTCTCGGGTTCTATGCTATGATATCAAAGTATGAACGGGTGCGCCGCATTGGCATCGCATCCGTAGCCAATGCTCAGGACATGGAGACTCCGACCCGTCCTTGGCATTCGGCGGTGAAAGAAGAGAAAAGGAGGAAAAAGCCATGATTTCCAAAGAGAAGAAGACGGCGGTGATCAACGAGTATGCCCGGACCCCCGGCGATACCGGTTCCCCTGAGGTTCAGGTTGCGATTTTGACCGCCAGGATTCAGGAGCTCACGGAGCACCTGAGGGTCAATCCCAAGGATCATCATTCCCGTCGGGGCATGTTGAAGATGATTGGCCAGAGACGCGGTCTGCTGAACTATCTGAAGAGCAAGGACATCGAAAGATACCGTCAGCTGATTGACAGACTTGGACTGAGAAAGTAATTCATGATTGGGGGCGGAGTGCTGCCGGTTTTGTCCGGCCGCTCCGCCTTCGTTGTGAAAAGGTGCGGAACAGATTCGTTCCGAGACCGCTGAAAAGGACGGAACCGGGAAGAGGGAACGAAAGGTGACGTAAGCTTGCTCCGTTTTTTTCAGTAGTTTCGGTATCGTCTGTTCTGCGCCGCAAAAAAGAGGCGGAAGCCTTGTAAAAAAAACTTCGCATTCGGAAAGAATGCGAAAACGGCCGCAGAGGACGGCAGAATGGAGGAAAAATGTATCAGACTTATTCAATGGAATTGGCCGGGCGCACCTTGTCGGTGGATATCAACCGGGTGGGCAAGCAGGCCAATGGATGTGCGTTCATGCACTATGGGGAGACCACCGTACTTAGCACCGCAACCGCTTCCGAGAAGCCTAGGGAGGGCATCGATTTCTTCCCTTTGAGCGTGGAGTTTGAAGAGAAGCTCTATGCCGTGGGCAAGATTCCCGGAGGCTTCAACAAGAGAGAGGGCAAGGCCAGCGAGAATGCGATGCTGACCAGCCGGGTCATCGACAGGCCCATGCGTCCTCTTTTCCCCAAGGATTATCGCAACGACGTGACCCTGAACAATATGGTGATGAGCGTGGATCCCGCCTGCCGTCCTGAGCTGGTGGCCATGCTGGGCGCCGCCATCGCCACCTGTATTTCCGATATCCCCTTTGACGGTCCCTGCGCCATGACCCAGATCGGCATGATCGACGGGGAGTTCATCGTGAATCCTTCTCAGGAACAATGGAAGATCGGCGACTTGAACCTGACCGTGGCTTCCACCCGGGAAAAGGTGATCATGATCGAGGCCGGTGCCAACGAAGTGCCGGAAGCGACGATGATCGAGGCCATTTACAAGGCCCATGAAGTGAACCAGACCGTCATCGCTTTCATCGACAAGATCGTGGCGGAAGTGGGCAAGCCGAAGCACACCTATACCAGCTGTGCCGTCCCGGAAGAAATGTTTGAAGAGATGAAGAAAATCGTCACTCCGGAAGAGATGGAAGTGGCGGTGTTCACCGATGAGAAGCAGGTCCGGGAGGAAAATATCCGTCAGGTCACCGAAAAGTTCGCAGAAGCTTTCGCAGAGAACGAAGAATGGCTGGCCATGTTGGACGAGGCCGTTTACCAGTATGAAAAGAAGACGGTCCGCAAGATGATCCTGAAGGATCACAAGCGTCCCGACGGCAGGGAGATCACCCAGATCCGTCCCCTGTCCGCAGAAGTGGACATCATTCCCAGGGTTCATGGCTCCGCCATGTTCACCAGAGGACAGACCCAGATTTGTAACGTGTGTACCTTGGCGCCCCTGTCCGAGCAGCAGAGACTGGACGGCCTGGACGAGAACGAAGTGAGCAAGCGCTATATGCATCATTACAATTTCCCGTCCTATTCCGTGGGCGAGACCAAGCCCTCCAGAGGGCCCGGACGCCGGGAGATCGGCCATGGCGCTTTGGCGGAGAGGGCCCTGCTTCCGGTGCTGCCCAGCGAGGAAGAGTTCCCTTACGCCATCCGTACCGTGTCCGAGACCTTCGAGTCCAACGGTTCCACTTCCATGGCTTCCACCTGTGCGTCCTGCATGTCCCTGATGGCGGCGGGCGTACCCATCAAGAAAATGGTGGGCGGCATTTCCTGCGGCCTGGTGACCGGGGAGACCGATGACGATTTCGTGCTGCTCACGGATATCCAGGGCCTGGAGGACTTCTTCGGGGACATGGACTTCAAGGTGACCGGCACCACGGAAGGCATTACCGCCATCCAGATGGATATCAAGATCCACGGTCTGACCAGACCCATCGTGGAAGGCGCCATCGCCAGATGCCGGGAGGCCAGGCTTTACATCATGGAAAACTGCATGAAGAAGGCCATTGCGGCTCCCAGACCGGGGGTTGGCCCTTATGCGCCCAAGATCATTTCCGTGCAGATCGATCCTGAGAAGATCGGCGAGGTCGTGGGCCAGAGAGGCAAGACCATCAACGAGATCATCGCCCGCACCGGCGTGAAGATCGACATCACCGACGATGGCAAGGTCTCCATCTGCGGCACCGACAAGGAAATGATGGACAAGGCTGCGGAGATGGTGAAGATCATCGTCACCGAGTTCGAGGCCGGACAGGTCTTCAAGGGCAAGGTGGTCAGTATCAAGGAATTCGGCGCCTTCATCGAGTTCGCCCCTGGCAAGGAGGGCATGGTGCATATCTCCAAGATCGCCAAAGAGCGCATCAACCGGGTGGAAGACGTGCTGACCTTGGGCGACATGGTGACCGTGGTCTGCCTGGGCAAGGACAAGATGGGCCGCATCAGCTTCTCCATGAAGGACGTGGCTCAGAAGTAAAGACATAAGAAAGCGATCAGAGGGCATCATTCGGAAGAAAAAGGATGATGCCCTTTTTTTAGGGCAAGCCTGTGATATGAATAGGGATTAGAATGAAAGATTTCAGTATTTTGGATTTGGAGGGCCCCTGGAAGGAGGCCGTGTCCGCACCGGATTTTTGGTGGGATCTGAACCTGGACCAGTTGTTGGAGGCAATCCGCAAGCTGGTTCCGGGCTATGACGTGGGCCCGTATTTTTACCGTTTTCCTGAGACGGCGGCTTGCGAAGAGTATCGGAGGCAGATCTACGGGGATGTGAAGAATCCGGAAGTCTATGAAAGTCTGGACCGGTTCTGCGCCCTGATGCGCCAGACCCAGGAGTTTTTGAGAAATCAGTTCAACGTCGTGAGCGCCCTGCAGAAGGACGCCTGGTACGCTGCGGCCGTTTGCTGTTATTGCAGGGCGGTGGAAGGGCTGCGGGAGGATCTGTCCGGACTGCCCGTGGCTTCCCGGGGGCTGAAGGCTTTTGAGGAATATTTGAAGGAATATAGCGCCGGGAAGGAGTTTCAGGACAGGAGGGACGCTTCCTTCCGAATCCGGCAGGCCATGGAGGACTTTCAGCTGGTGCTTGTCATCGAAAACAACCGCCTGACCGTCACGCCGGGAAGGGTGGAGGGCGCATATGAGGAGTTCCTTGGTGAAGGCAGCTCCGGCAACGGCCCCTTCGGTCTTGAGGTGCGCATGTCGGCCCTGGAGGAGGAGATCTTCAACATTTATCGGAAAAAATATCCGGAGCTTTTTGAAGAAATCGGGAAATTCGCCCGGAGCTTTCCGACCTTCCTGGAGGAAAACGTCAAACGGTTCGAGAAGGAGATCCAGTATTATCTGGCTTTTTACCGTTTTGAAAAGAGGATGCAGGAGCGGGGATTCGTTTTCTGCGTGCCGGAGCGGCGGGAAGATCGGGAAATGGGGGCGGCGGGGCTGTACGACCTGGCCCTGGCCCATGCCAATTCCCTGCGGGGCAGGCCCGTGGTCAGTAATGATTTCGTTTATCATGAGGGCGAGTCCTTTTTCGTGGTGAGCGGGCCTAACCAGGGCGGGAAGACCACCTTCGCCCGCAGTCTGGGACAGCTGGTGTATTTCGGCAAAATGGGGCTGGACGTGCCGGCCGGATCCGCCAATCTCCATGAATTCAGCAAACTGCTCACCCATTTTTCCATGGAGGAAAGCATGACGGGGGGTCGGGGCCGGCTCATGGAAGAGTTGAAGCGGCTGGCACCCATGATGGAAAACAAGGTGCAGGGGGCTTTCGTCATCATCAACGAGCTGTTTACAACGGCGGCCCACTACGATGGCAGCGTCATGGGGGCCCGGGTGCTGCGGCATTTCATGGGGAACCGGTGCCGGGGTGTCTACGTCACCCACCTGAAGGAGCTGGGAAATGCGGTGGAGGGTGTGGTGACCATGACCGCCATGCTGGAGGAAGGGGACGCCCATAAGCGGACCTATCAGATCCTGCGGCATGAAGCCCTGGACGTGGGGTATGCGGAGGACATCGTGGAAAAATACGGTCTGACCTATGAGGCGCTGCGGAAACGCCTGGAAAAGGAGAAGGAGGGCTGGCGATGAAGGTCCGTCTGCTGTATGCCGATAAGGATTGGAAAGGAGTTTCTTCCTATTATGATTGCGACAGCATCGTGAACGACCTGTGGCTGACGGTGCTGTTCCAGACAGCCACCAGGGACCAGGAAGAGCGGGAAGGTGCGGTGCTGAAGGCCCAGGAGGCGGACCGTCACCTGGAGGACGTGCTGAAAAAAGTGATGCTCGCTCCCCTGGGGACGCCGGAAGAGATTTATTACCGGCAGGCCGTCCTGCAGGACTTTCTCGGAAACGAGGACTTTACCAAGGGGTTATATGGTCTTTCCAGGGACATGATGGAGCGATGGGTGAAGCTGGGCAAGAACGAGCGGGACAAGCCCGGGGCCGCCAGGGAGCGGGGAATCCAGATGGTTTCCCGGATCAGGCAGCTGCATCTGTTTGCGGACACGCTGTCTGAACTGAAAAATCTGTGCCGCACCCATGGGGATGGATTCCGGTCTGAGGGGCTGCGGCGCTTCGCCAGGGGACTTTGGGAAGAATTTTCGGAGGAAAAAGAGGAAAAGCTTCGGAAGGTTCTGGAGGATATCGGTTTCTACTGTGACGGGGAAGGGGAATATTCCCTGGCGGGAAACGGCGGGAAGCTGGTACGCCAGACCCGCATGGTGCTGGGCTTTTCGGTGGAAAACGGGCTGAAGCTGGGCAATTTCAAGCTGGACGGCCTGGAAACCGTCCGCAGAAAACTGCGCAGATCGGGAGAAAAGATCACTTTTTCCGAAAAAATGGCCCTGGCTTTCGCTTCGGAGCCCACGACCATCCTGAAAACCAGCGATCTGCTGGAGGATCTGGACCGGCTGGAAAATCAGGTGGTGGAGTACGTCATGGGCTGCTTCGGCCCCTTCATGAAGGACTGCCGGGATTTTTTTGAGCAGCTGTATTTTGAGAGTGCCTTCTACAGGGCCTGTTACAACCTTTACGTGCGCAGCCGCAGGACGGGGCTGGCGCTCTGTTATCCGAAGGTCTGCGGGAAGGACAGTCTCTGCTATGAGAATCTGACGGAGTATTCCATGGCCACCTATCGGGCCCGCATCCCCGTGGGCAACGACGGGGAGATCCGTGGGAAGACGCTGCTCATCGTCACGGGGGCGAACCAGGGGGGCAAGTCCACCTTCCTGCGGAGCCTGGGGATCGCCCAGATCATGATGCAGTGCGGCATGTTCGTCAGTGCGGAACGCTTTGAAAGCGGCATTTTCCCGCACTTTTTTACCCACTTTACCAGACGGGAGGACAGCGCCATGAACAGCGGACGGCTGGACGAAGAGCTGGGCCGCATCGACCGCATCATTGCGAACCTCGGGAATGATTCCCTGGTGCTCCTGAACGAATCCTTCGCCACCACCACGGAGGAGGAGGGCTCGGTGATCGCCTATGACGTCATCCGGGCCCTGACGGAGGCGGGGGTGAAGGTGCTCACCGTGACCCACTTGCTTTCCTTCGCCCGTCGGGTTTGCGAAGAAGGCCGGCCGGAGGCGGAATTCCTGTGTGCGGAGCGCAGGGAGGACGGTCGGCGCACCTACAAAATGATTCCCAGCGCACCCCAGCTGACCAGCTTCGGCCTGGATCTGTATGATCAGATCATCCCGTCCTCTTTAGGATTTTTTTAGAATTGTTTATAAAGTAAACATTGTAAATCCCCTGCCGGAAGAGTAGGATAATGTGTATGGCAATATTTCGGATTGCCTGAATTGCTATTGTGCATAGGGGGTTCCGGCTTCGGGACTCCGGGAACGGAAAGCGAGGCATTTTATGAGAGAGAGATTCTACCGTTTCATGCAGGGCCGCTACGGTAATGACAGGTTCAACCAGTTCCTCATGGGTGCGGCCATGGTGTTTCTGATCATTTCCATTTTTGGGCCCAATATTTTCTATCTTCTGGCCCTGGGCCTCATGGTCTATGCCTATTATCGCATGTTTTCCAGGAAGGTTTATTCCAGGAGCGCCGAGAATCAGTGGTATCTGAAAAAAGAAAGCCAGGTCCGGTCTTTTTTCCTGGGAAAGAAAAAGGAGTTCGCCCAGCGCAAGACGCACCGCATATTCAAATGTCCTAACTGCAAACAGAAGATCAGGGTGCCCAGGGGACACGGGCGGGTGGAGATCACCTGCCGGAAATGCGGCAACCGGTTCATCAAGAACACTTAAAGCCCAGGGGACGTCATATGTTTGGTTACATCATCGTAAATCAGTCGGAGATGAAATACAAGGAGTTTGCCGTCTACCACTCCTATTATTGCGGTCTGTGTCAGGTCTTGAAGCGGAAATACGGCCTTGCCGGCCGGATTTCCTTAAGCTATGACATGACCTTCCTGCTCATGCTCCTGACCGGCCTGTACGATCCGCCGACGGAGACGGGGAGCTGCAAGTGTGCGGCCCATCCTTTTGAAAAGCACGAAACCAGGACCAATCTTTTCACGGAATACATGGCGGACATGAACGTGCTGTTCACCTGGTATAAATGCCTGGATGACTGGGAGGATGAACGGAAGCTGCACAAGCTGCTTTACGGACAGGTCCTGGAAGGGAAGACCCGGAAAACGGCGGAGCAGTACCAGGAGAAGTTCCGCAGGATCAGCATGCTCATGCATGACATAACCGAGGGGGAGCGTTCCGGCAAGGCGGACATCGATACCATGGCGGGACTGTTCGGCCAGGTCATGGCCCAGATCGTGGTCTGCCGGGAGGACGAATGGGCGGACAATCTGAGTCGTTTTGGATTTTACCTGGGAAAGTTCATTTACATCATGGACGCCTACGAGGACGTGGAAGAGGATATCCGAAAGGGAACCTACAATCCGCTGAAGGAAAAATACCAGGAGCCGGGGTTCGAAGAGGACTGCCGGATGATCCTTACCATGATGTTGTCGGAGTGCTGCAAGGAATTTGAGCAGCTGCCCATCCTGGAAAACGTGGAAATCCTGCGCAACATCCTATATTCCGGTGTCTGGGGACGGTACGAGATGATCCATGAAAAGAGACGCAGGGCCGGGGAAAAATCCGAGATGGATCGGAAGGCATAGGGCTTCGAAGACGGAATCGGGGAGGGCCTGGAGCGATGACCGAAGATGAATGAGGCCGAAGATGGATCGGGATGGTTTGGGACGAGGTGCCGAAGGTAGACGAGGCTGCAGGTGGACCGGGAAGGCTTGGAACGATAGTCGAAGATGGACGGAGCAGAAGGTGGATCGGGAAAGTTTGGAGTGATGGCCAAAGGTGGACGGAACAAAAGCTGGATCGGGGAAGCGTTTTGGACAGAACTGGAAGAAATGAAGAAACAGGGAACGGATAGATGAGAGACCCATACAGTGTCCTCGGGGTGAGCAGAAACGCTTCCGAGGAAGAGATCAAAAAAGCATATAGAGCGCTGAGCCGCAAGTATCATCCGGATTCCAACATCAACAATCCCCACAAGGACCAGGCGGAAGAGAAGTTCAAGGAGATCCAGGCCGCCTATCAGCAGATCATGAAGGAGCGGACGGAAGGGTATGCCGGGGGCGGGTTTGGCGGCTACGGCGGTTCCGGCTATGGAGGTCAGAGCGGCTACGGCGGAGGCTATGGGGGCCAGGGCGGTTTTGGCGGCGGTCAGGGCGGCCGGGGTTACGCCGGCGAGGACGGCCGGGGCCCATATGGGAATTACGGCCCCTTTGGCGGTTTTGGGGGCTTCGGCGGCTTCGGCGGGTTCGGCGGGGCCTACGGCAATGGGACTTACGGGAACACAGGCTACGAAGAGGACGTGCATTTGCGGGCGGCGGGCAATTATATTCGCAACGGTTATTATAAGGAAGCCCGTAACGCCCTGGAGGGAATCCGTCCCCAGGAGCGCAATGCCAGATGGTATTACTACAGCGCCATCGTCCACTCCGCCATGGGCAACAACGTGGCTGCCCTGGATCATGCCAGGAGGGCGGCATCCCTAGAGCCCGGCAACAGCGAGTACCAGAACCTGGTGCAGAGATTTGAAAGCGGCGGCAGCTGGTACCAGCAGAGACAGGCCAGCTACGGCTATCCCACCTTTGGCGGCGGCGACATCTGCGTTCGTCTCTGCATCGCTAACCTGGTTTGCAACCTGTGTTGCGGCGGCGGTATGTGCGTCGGCGGCCGGGGAATGTATTGCTGCTGAGTGAGCTGTAATATTGTATAGATAAATATACAAAAGAATCTTGGAAAAGGTATTGCATTTTCCCTTCGCATTTATTATAATGAATACAAGATATAGATGCGAGACGGAACAGAAAACACTAAATATAGTATTGCATAAGGAATGTGGTATAATTCGCGACCGTATCTGGACAACTGGGTGCGGTCCTTTTATGTGTACGGAAGAAGGGCGCATGGTGCCGGGAGACGCACTGACGCCGGGAAGCATGTTTGCGTTGGGAAGTGTTTTGGCGCCGGGAGACGTACTGACGCCGGGAAGTGCTCTGGCGCCGGAAAAGGTTTGGTGCGGAATGGTGTGTGCAGCTGCAACTGTAACCGTGGCTAAGGTTGGAATGAAGTTAAGATTTGGATG
Organism: uncultured Acetatifactor sp.; assembly: GCA_947625675.1. Taxonomy (GTDB): domain Bacteria; phylum Bacillota; class Clostridia; order Lachnospirales; family Lachnospiraceae; genus Acetatifactor. Next base: position 34,913 of record CANQPH010000019.1, on the reverse strand, counting down.
AAGGAGGAAATGCGGTAAAGATGAAGATTCAGAAGAGAGACGGACGTATCGTGCCTTATGAGGCGGACAAGATCATACTGGCGATCCGCAAGGCCAACAACGAAGTGGAGGAGAAGGAGCGTGCCACCGAGGAGATCATCGATGAGATCCTGGAGGACGTGGAGCGGCAGGACAATGGGAAACTGACGGTGGAGCGGATCCAGGACATGATCGAGGCGGATCTGGTGAAACACAACAAGTACACCCTGGCCAAAAAATATATCGTATACCGCTACCAGAGGAGCCTTCTGCGCAAATCCAACACTACGGACGAGTCCATCTTGAAGCTGATCCGCAATGAAAACAAGGAGCTGGCGGAGGAGAATTCCAACAAGAACACCCGTCTGGCCTCCACCCAGAGAGATTATATCGCCGGGGAAGTGTCCCGGGACGTGACCAGGAGGCTTTTGCTTCCGGAGCATATCTCCATGGCTCATGACAACGGGGTGATTCATTTCCACGATGCGGACTATTTCATCCAGCCCATTTTCAACTGCTGCCTGATCAACATCAAGGACATGCTGGACAACGGCACCTCCATCAATGGCAAGATGATCGAGTCTCCCAAGAGTTTCCAGGTGGCCTGCACCGTGACGACGCAGATCATTGCGGCCGTGGCCAGCAATCAGTACGGCGGCCAGTCCGTGAACATCAAGCATCTGGGAAAATATCTGCACAAAAGCCGGGTGAAGTTTGAGAAGCAGCTGGAGGAAGAGTTCGGGGACAAGATGGATGCGGACACCAAGGAAAGAGTGGTGAGGCTGCGTCTCAACGACGAGTTGCGCAGCGGCGTCCAGACTATCCAGTATCAGATCAACACCCTCATGACCACCAACGGGCAGTCCCCCTTCGTGACCCTGTTTTTGCATATCGATGATAATGACGAGTACGTGGAGGAGACCGTGGAGATCATCCAGGAGATCCTGCGCCAGCGTCTCCAGGGCACCAAGAACGAGAAGGGCGTCTATGTCACGCCCGCCTTCCCCAAGCTGGTCTACGTGCTGGATGAAAATAACTGCCTGAAGGGCGGAAAATACGATTATGTGACCCGCCTGGCGGCCCAGTGCTCCGCCAAGAGGATGTATCCGGACTATATTTCCGCCAAGAAAATGCGGGAAAACTATGCCGGAGAAGTGTTCTCTTGCATGGGTTGCCGTTCCTTCCTTTCTCCTTGGAAAGACGAAAACGGCAATTATAAATGGGAAGGCCGCTTCAACCAGGGCGTGGTGAGCCTGAATCTCCCCCAGATCGGCATTCTGGCCAAGGGGGACGAGGAAAAGTTCTGGCGTCTCATGGACGAGCGTCTGCAGATCTGTTTTGAAGCCCTGATGTGCCGCCACAAGTCCCTGAAAGGCGTGGTTTCCGACGTGAGCCCCATTCACTGGCAGTACGGCGCCATCGCCCGTCTGGGCAAGGGCGAGAAGATCGACAAATACCTGGAGAACGGCTATTCCACCCTGTCCCTGGGTTATATCGGGCTGTATGAGACCACCTATCTCATGAAGGGCTGCAGCCACACGGATCCGGTGGGCAAGGAATTCGCCATGCGGGTCATGGATCGCCTGAACGCCGCCGTGGCGGAGTGGAAGGCCAAGACGAGGCTGGGCTTCTCCCTTTACGGCACTCCTGCGGAGTCCCTGTGCTATCGTTTCGCCAGGATCGACCGGGAAAAATTCGGGGACATCGAGAACGTGACGGACAAGGGCTATTATACCAACTCCTACCATGTGGACGTGCGGGAGCCCATCGACGCTTTCTCCAAGTTCACTTTTGAAAGCGAGTTCCAGAACAAGTCCCTGGGCGGCGCCATTTCCTACGTGGAAGTGCCCAACCTGATCAACAACGTGGAAGCCATAGAGGAAGTTATTAAGTTTATATACGAAAATATTCAGTACGGTGAGTTCAACACCAAGTCCGATTACTGCCACGTCTGCGGCTATGACGGGGAGATCATCATCAATGATGACATGGAATGGGAGTGCCCTCAGTGCCACAACAAGGATCATTCCAAGATGAACGTGACCAGAAGGACCTGCGGATATCTGGGAGAAAATTATTGGAATGCCGGCAAGACCAAGGAGATCAAGGCGAGGGTGCTGCATCTATGAATTATGCGACAATCAAGAAGCATGACGTGGCCAACGGGCCGGGAGTCCGGGTCTCCCTTTTCGTCAGCGGCTGTACCCACCATTGCCCGGAGTGTTTCAATGCGGAAGCCTGGGATTTTTCCTATGGGCAGCCCTTTACGGAGGAAACCGTGGAAGAGATCCTGGCGGCCCTGGATCATGAATATATCCGGGGGCTGAGCCTCCTGGGCGGAGAGCCCATGGAGGACGCCAACCGTCCGGAGGTCCTGAAGCTCCTTTTGCGGGTGAAGGAACGCTTTCCCGAAAAGGACGTCTGGTGCTACAGCGGCTACAGTTTTGACACTGACCTGCTCGCCTGGATCCGGGAGGGCAGGGAAGCGGTGCTTCCCATGCTGGAACGGATCGATGTGCTGGTGGACGGCGAATTCATCGTCGCCCGCAAAAATTTAAAAATTCCCTTCCGAGGTTCCGACAATCAACGGATCCTGGACGTGCCCGCCTCCCTGAAGGAGGAGAGGGCGGTCTGGGCGGAAGCTTACCGGCCCGTTACCCCTTGAGGGGAGGGCCGGTTTTTTGTGGCCCGCCTCATTTATTCTTTGACGGAGATGCCGGTTCTGCCGTCCCCTTTTTACGAAGGGGCCAGTTTCGTTCACATCATCCTCTGACGGAGATGCCGTTGACCACCACGTCCCCTTCCAGCCAGGTGACCAGGCACTTCCTGCCGTCGATTTCCCGGGTCTCCACCAGGTTGGTGCGGTCCGGCTTGACCTTGATCACCACGTCCGGGGTCTTCACTTCAAAACTCTTGGGGCTGCTCACGTTGCTGGCCAGGAAGGAGGGAGCGGATTCCGGGGCTTCCTCGAAATACCTGTCCAGCGCTTCCAATTTTTCATTGGACACGCCGCTCTGGGCGAACAGGGTCTTCACCTCGTTGTGGTCCAGGACCAGGGGTTCGGGCTCTTCTTTGTGTTCCTCCATCATTTCATTTAATTTCTCATGGATGTTTTTCACCGTTTCCAGGTCGCAAGCCTCCCCCAGGGTGTCCTCCACCAGGCTCTGGAAGCTTTCCTTCTGGGTCCCGGCGGACGGGGGCAGGGGACAGGAGAAAAGACTTTCCGCAAAGCCGTCCTGCAGTTCCTCCCCGTCCTTCACATAATAGAGCAGGCCGTGGATGTCCGCACTCCGGTCATTGAAGGCGGGGAACAGGAAGCCGGTCTGGGGCGCTTCCACCACCCAGTCCCGGATCCGGTTGTGGAAATTGTTTTCTGCGGGATCATAGGACAATCCCGGCTTGGAAAGATTGACGGGACAGATACAGACCAGGATGTATTCGTAGATTTCATCGGAAGCGTCCTCCAGCTCCATTCCGTCCTGGGTCCGCCCCGGCACGTCATAGACGTCATGTACGATGAGAATCAGATAATTTCCCACATATTCGTAGGTTTCAATGATCTTGTCATAAAATTCTTCCAGCAGGGCGTCGTCCTTCAGCCTGCTGTCCCGCAGACGCAACAAAAATTCCTGAGTACCCCCCTGCTCTTCACAGGCCAGCGGAAATTCCAGATCCAGCAGATTTTTGCCCAAGGTGCCGGACAAGGGTCTGCGCAGCAGTTCAAAATATTTGAACAGTTCTTCCTCCGGCAGGGCCAGGAAGGCCTGGGCGAATTCGGCTTTTTTGTTCTTTTCCCCGTCCACGTAGCAGCCGCAGATGCGGGTGATGGAGCAGTTGTTCTGAGTGAGAAGCTTTTTCAGCTCCGCAATTTCTTTTTTGGTCATGGGTTCGTTCCTTTCTTTCTGCCCTTTTGGGACATTATAACCCAAAATCCCCGGAGTGGCAAGGGCGGCTTTTGACTGCGACGCCGGACTTTTGGGCCCTTTCGTCTGACCCTTTGCGACAAAATTTTCTGGCGCAAAATTGCGGAATTCGCCGGAAATAGGCGGAAGTATGACAAAAAAACATAAAGGGGAGACGGAATGGTCATTCCTTGATAAATCTTGCGGTGAGTTCCTGTTGAATCGGGGGGCGTTCTGCCGTTATAATAGGCTGGTAGGCAGCAAATACTTATCTAGGTCGACAGAATATGGAGGAATTGTCATGGAACAGCTAAATCTCACAACTACGAAGGACAATGAAAAGGTATACAAAATCTTGGGAGATCTGATGAATGCCGACAAGGAATTTCAGATTATGATTACCGTGCCCTCCACCCGAAAAAAAGACGTTGCACCACAGGAGAAAAAAGAGTCGAAGTCCGTAAAGCCCATGCATGACCTGGAACAGGACGTGACCAACATGATCCACGAGATCGGAGTTCCCGCCCATATCAAGGGGTATCAGTATCTGCGGGAGGCGATCATGATGTCGGTGGAGGATCCCTCCATGATCAGCTCCATCACCAAAATTTTGTATCCCACCATCGCCAAACGCTTTCAAACCACGCCCAGCCGGGTGGAACGGGCCATCCGGCACGCCATCGAGGTGGCCTGGAGCAGGGGAAGGATGGAGACCCTGGACGCCCTGTTCGGCTACACCATCAATACCGGCAAGGGGAAGCCTACGAATTCGGAATTCATCGCCCTCATTGCGGACCGCATCCGCCTGGAATACCGGCAGATCCCGGGCTGAACTGCAGATTGTATCCGCCTGGAACCCTGGCAGTCCACTGACTGATCCGCCGCAGGGAGGAATTTTTAGAGGATTTCATTTAAAATGTCTTTTCTAATAGAAGGAAATGATGTATAATACAGCGTATAAGAGGATTTTCATTTTTTTCTAGGAGGAGTTCAAATGAAAAAAATTCTGTTTGTGGCGTCCGAGGGGGTTCCGTTTATCAAAACGGGCGGTCTGGCGGACGTGGTGGGTTCTCTGCCGAAATGCATTGACAAAGAGTATTTTGATGTACGTGTGATTCTTCCCAAATATACCTGCATGAAGCAGGAAATGAAGGATAAGCTGGAGTATGTAACTCATTTCTATATGGATTTTAACTGGAAAAATGAATATGTGGGCGTCCTGACTGCGGAAGTGGAGGGGATCCGGTACTATTTCATAGACAATGAGGGATATTTCGGAGGGTTCAAGCCCTACAGCGACAACGCTCTGTACGAGATCGAGAAATATTCTTATTTTTGCAAGGCGGCCCTTTCCATCCTGCCCATCGTCGGCTTCCAGCCGGACATCATACATTGTCATGACTGGCAGACCGGGCTGATTCCGGTGTATTTGAAGGAACGGTTCCACGAGGGAGATTTTTTCCGCAGCATCAAGTCCATCATGACCATCCACAACCTGAAGTTCCAAGGCAAGTGGAACCCCAGGACGGTGCAGAACATCACGGGGCTGCCGGAATATTATTTCACGTCGGATAAGCTGGAGGCCTACGGGGACGCCAATCTGCTGAAGGGGGGCCTGGTGTATGCGGACGCCATCACCACGGTCAGCAATACTTATGCGGAAGAGATCAAGACACCCTTCTACGGGGAGGGACTGGACGGGCTGCTGCGGGCCAGAAGCGGGGATCTGCGGGGCATCGTCAACGGCATCGATTACGAGGAATTCAATCCGGAGACGGACAAGTACATCGAGCGGCCTTACAATGCGGTGAACTTCCGCAAGGAGAAGGTGAAGAACAAGAGAGCCCTGCAGAAGGAGCTGGGGCTGTGCCAGGATGACAAGAAGATGATGATCGGCCTGGTTTCCAGACTGACGGATCAAAAAGGGCTGGATCTGATCGCCTATATCATGGATGAGCTGTGCCAGGACGACATTCAGCTGGTGGTGCTGGGCACGGGAGAGGAGCGGTACGAGAATTGCTTCCGGCATTTCGACTGGAAGTACAGCGACAAGGTGTCCGCCAACATTTATTATTCCGATCCCTTGTCCCATAAGATTTATGCTTCCTGCGACGCCTTCCTGATGCCTTCCCTTTTCGAGCCCTGCGGCTTGAGCCAGCTCATGAGCCTGCGCTACGGCACGGTGCCCATCGTCCGGGAGACCGGGGGGCTGAAGGACACGGTGGAGCCTTACAACGAGTATGAGAGCCGGGGAACCGGTTTCAGCTTCGCCAATTACAACGCCCATGAGATGCTTCACACCATCCGCTATGCGGAGCATATTTACTACGACAAGAAGAGAGAGTGGAACAAGATCATCGATCGGGCCATGGCGGTGGATTTTTCCTGGAAGGTATCGGCGGCCAAGTATCAGGAGATGTACGATTGGCTGATTGGCTGACGGATTGGGTAATTTATGAGCAACAAAAGCGGTAAAAAAGACAATTTCCTGCTGCAGGCCGGGGTGCTGGCGGCGGCGGGACTGATCAGCAGGGTGATAGGGCTTCTTTACAGAAGCCCTTTAACTGCTATTATCGGTGATCTGGGCAACGGCTATTATCAGGCGGCCTACAATTTCTATACCATCGTGCTGTTGATTTCCTCTTACAGCATTCCCTCGGCCATCTCCAAGGTGATCGCCCAGAAGCTGGCGGTCCGGGAATACCGCAACGCCCAGAGGGTCTTTTTGTGTTCCATCGGTTACGTGCTGGCGGTGGGTGGCGTGGCCAGCCTGTTCCTGTTTTTCGGCGCAGGGCTCCTGGTGGAGGGCAACGCCATACCGGTGCTCCGGGTGCTGGCCCCCACGGTCTTCTTTTACGGGCTGCTCGGGGTGCTGCGGGGATATTTTCAGGCCCACAAGAGCATGATGCAGACTTCCGTTTCCCAGATTCTGGAGCAGATCGCCAACGCCGTGGTGGCCATCGTCATGGCCCTGACGCTGATCGGGATGTTCGTTGGCGGCAAGGATCTGGTCATGAAAGCGGGGGAAGGCGTGGAGAGCAGTCCGGTTCTCCAGGGGATCGCCGTGGGCGTGGTGGATGCGGGGCTTCGGGCCTCCCAGACCATGAGCCGGGCCATGTACGGGGCCATGGGCAGCGCCATCGGCACGGGCGCCGGGGTGTTGGTCGGACTGATTTTCATGGCCGGGGTTTATCAGCTGAATCGGGGATGGTTCCAGAAGAGGATTAAGAGAGATCGAACCGAGCGGGTGGATTCTTATCAGGAGATTTCCCGGGGAATCGTCAGCGTGGTCACGCCCTTTATCTTGAGCACGGCGGCCTATAACTTAAGCACCACCGTGAATTCCGTGGTGTATCTGCGCCTGTACCGGACGGTGAAGGACATAGACGAGATCACGGCTTATGTGGGCTACGGCGTGTTTTCCGGCAAGGCGGTGACCATCAGCAATATTCCCATCGCTTTCGCCTCCGCCATGGCTTCCGCCGCCCTTCCTTCCGTGGCGCAGCTCATGGCCCAGCGCAACAAAAGGGAGGCCCATCGCAAGATCGGTCTGGCGGTGAAAAGCACCATGCTGATTTCCATTCCCTCCGCCGTCGGCCTGTTCGTGCTGGCCAAACCGGTGATGCAGCTTCTGTTCCCCCAGCCGGAATCCCTGGAATTGGCTTCCAAGCTCCTGATGGCCATGGCGGTCTCCGTGATTTTCTTCGCCCTGTCCACCTTAAGCAGTTCCATTCTGCAGGGAATCGGCAAGGTGAACACGCCGATCTACCATGCGGTGGCGGCCCTGGGAGTGCAGACGGCAGTGCTGGCAGGGCTTCTGCTTCTGACGAATCTGGATCTTTACGCTCTGGTGATCGCCAACATCGTTTATTCCGGTCTGATGTGCTTCCTGAATCAGTGGGCGGTGCGCCGGGCCATCGGTTACCGGCAGGAGATCCGGAGGACCTTCCTGATTCCGCTGGCGGCTTCCTGTCTGATGGGCGCCGCAGCCTGGGCCCTCTATGAATTGTTCCACATGCTCACCGCTTTCAACGTGCTTTCTTTGCTTGTCGCCATCCCGGCGGCAGCGGCGGTCTATTTCCTCTTCCTGATCACCTTGAGAGGGGTGAACGAAGAGGAGCTCAAGAGCCTGCCCAAAGGATATCTGCTGGTGAAGGCGGTGAAGCGGGTCGGGATCCTCAGGTAATCCTCTGGATCCCCGAAATGTCGGAATCGATCATCAGGGAATAATTGGTATAGTACACTACGAAGCCTGGCTTTGCGGAGCCGGGCTTTTTTACGTGCTTTTTTTGAATGTAATCGATTTCCACCTTATCCTGTCCACGCCCCTTGGAATAGTAGGCGGCCAGGCGGCCCGCTTCCTCGAAGGTGCGGTCCGGCAGTTCCTCCGCCCCCTCCATTTTCACCACCACGTGGGAACCGGGGATGCCTTTGGCATGGAACCACCAGTCGTTGCCGGAGGCGAATTTGAAAGTCAATTCATCGTTCTGATAATTATTTTTCCCCACGTAAATATGGAAGCCATCGCTGCTCAGGTAATGGAAGGGCTTGCTGGTGACCTTGACTTTTTTGGATCCTCCCTTCCTGCGGAGATAGCCGCTTTCCGTCAGTTCTTCCCGGATCTCCACCAGATCCTCTTCCTGGAGGGCGATGTCCAGGGAGGCCAGGATGGATTCCAGATGCCGGATCTCGGCCTTCCCCTCCTCCGTCAGCTCCGAAAGGGCCTCGTAGGTGCGCTTCATCTTGTTGTACTTTTCAAAATATTTTTGAGCGTTTTCCTGAGGGGTCAGGCCGGGATCCAAAGGGATGGTAATCATTTCCCCGGTGTGGTAATTCAAGGCTTCCAGGGACTTGGCCTTGGGCTGCGCATTGTAGCCGTAGGTGTTCAGCAGCTCTCCGTAAATGCGGTAGGTGTCCCGTTTCTCCGTATCCTTCATCTGACGGAGCTGGAGGTCGTATTTTTTGACGTTGCGCTCCAGGGCGGTCTGCGTGATGCGCCGCAGATCCGAGGACTTCTGGCGGATGCGGGTGAGCGTGTTTTTCTCCGCATAGTAGGATTCCAGAAGGACGGACATGGAGGGCTGGAATTCAAGGTGGCTGGCCTGCCTTCGTGAGGTTGCGCCGGAGGCCTGGGCCTGTGTGTCCTCCTTGGATGCGTACATGGTCAAAGGCAGGGCGGCGTACTCTGCGGGAGCGGAACCCTCATAGGCGATGCAGGGGGCGAATTCTCCCCGGAGGACGCTGGAAATCATCCCCACGAAAGCCTGGCAAAGGCGGTCAAAGTCCTCCCGGGACAGGGCGGCGGTGGGCAGATCTCCGTCCACTCCGGCCTCGAAGCACAGCTCCTGGGCGAGGATGGGAGAAATCCCGGTGAAGCTGTTATAGATCGCCTTGTAAACCGGCATGGGCTTGCCGGAAAGCAAGCGGCGGAATCCCGCATCAGCCGCATCCCGAGTATTTTCCCGAGGGCCATCCTCCTTTTCACCCCGGAACAGGGAGAGCGGATCCGCCTTGTCCTGAGTCTTGGGGATAAAATAAGGTTTCCCCGGCAGCACTTCCCGGACGCTGCTGACCAGGCCGGAAACGTGCTTGATGCTGTCCAGGATCACGTTTTCTTCATTGCAGAAAATAATGTTGCTGTGCTTGCCCATGATCTCTACCACGAGGCGCTTCCGCCGAAGATCCCCCATTTCGTCCAGATGCTCGATATCGATATTGATGATGCGCTCCAGGCCGGGCTGAGAGATATCCAGGATCCTGCCGTTCTGCAGATGCTTGCGCAGCAGCATGCAGAAGCCCGGCGCCGTCATGGGACTGGGCTTGTTGGTTTCCGTCAGATAGATCAAGGGGAGGGAGGCGCTGGCGGAGAGATAGAGCCTTCGCTGTCCCGCCGCAGTTTTCATGGTGAGCAGGAGCTCATCGGGTTCCGGCTGGGCGATTTTCGCAATGCGGCTCCCCAGCAGAGTCTCTTTCAATTCTTTTACAATATTCGCCACGGTCACGCCGTCAAATGCCATAAGCTTAGTCCTCGTTTTTCCTGAAAGATTTGGAGCGCCGCAACAGGGCCGTCTGGGATGTCCCGGCCCTCTGCAGCGGCTTTCAAGCTTTAGTATAACAGATTCCCGAATGAAAAAAAAGATGTTTCTACAGCGATAAAATCTTAATTTTTCCCCGGATTCATTGCTTTTTCCCGGAAGATTACATATAATGATATCAGATGGCGTTGTTTGACCCTGAAGTCATTACGTGATGATAAAGAAGAAAAGGAGCGGCACGATGAACACTCTTAAGAAACGGTTTTCCACGGCGCTTTTCCTGTTTGTCCTGTTGGGCCTGACGGCCTGCGGTTCCAGCAACAAGGACGTGAACAATGGAATGCAGTCCATTCAGAATTTGGATTACAGCGGCGCCCTGGTTTATTTCGATCAGGCGCAGAATGCGGGAGAGAACGTTCGTTTGATCGCCCGGGGCAGGGGAATCGCCTATATGGGCTTGGCGGATTACGAGCAGGCCATCGGTTGTTTTGAAGAATCCCTTCACTTGAGCAACGGTTTGGTGCAACCCATGGATTATGACGTGAATTATTATCTGGCGGCGGCTTATGCCAAGGCCGGGCGTCTGAGCGATGCGGAGGCCACCTATAACGCCATTTTAGATATGAAGGAAGACGAAACGGAGGCCTACTTCCTGCGGGGCAATGTGCGTCTGGGCCTTTCCAAGGCGGAAGAAGCGGAGACGGATTTTGACAAAGTATTGGAGATGGAGCCCTATGATTATGATCGCCTGATTCAGATTTTTGAGGTATTGGACAATTACGGAGATACGGATAAGGGAAAAGAATATCTGCAGGCGGCCCTCGACAAGGACAAAGGCAGGATGACCGCTTTTGACAGGGGGCGTATTTACTATTATCTGGGAGACTATCAGAGCGCTTACGTGGCCCTGGAGGACGCCCGTTCCCAGGGCGGTGCGGAAGCTTATCTTTATTTGGGACGAGCCTATGAAGCTACGGGAGATTACAATTATGCGGCCAACGTGTACAATGCCTTTTTGATGCAGGGGAAGCCCGATGCGGAGATCTATAATCAGTTGGGAATCTGCGAACTGCAGAAGGGAGAGTACCAGAGCGCCCTCACGGCTTTCCAGGCGGGCCTGCAGCTGGAGAACAATGACATCATGCAGTCCCTGTCCTACAATGAGATTGTGGCTTACGAATACCTGGGGGACTTTAAACGGGCTGCGGTCCTGATGGACACTTACCTCAAAAACTACCCGGATGACGAAAAAGCCCAGAGAGAATACCAATTCCTAAGCACGCGTTAGCGTGCTTTGCACGCAGATAGCGTGCTTTGCATACGATAGTGTGCTTAATAAAAATTTATAAGATGCACGTTGACCCGGACGCCCCTTATAGGGTATAATATGCACGTGAGCAATGAGCAGTGCGGTTTCCCAGGCATAAGGCGCCTGCATCATGCTTGCATGAATGCAGGCGCCTTATGCCTGGGAAACCATAGGGCGAAGCCCGTGGCCTGGGATGCCGAAGGCATTCCAGGTCTGCACTGCGAAGGACCTGGTGCGAAGCCCGAGCAAGACTATATTTCAAAGGAGTACCCACATTACTTATGATTCATCGTTTGATCGACAAAATCCGTCAGACCCAGGCTCCCATCGTGGTGGGGCTGGATCCGATGCTGAAGTTTATCCCCTCCCATCTGCAGAAGATTGCTTTTGAGCGCTGCGGCCGGAACCTGGAGGGAGCGGCGGAAGCCGTGTGGCTATATAACAAGGGAATCATTGATGCGGTTTATGACCTGATTCCTGCGGTGAAGCCCCAGATCGCCATGTATGAGCAGTTCGGGATTCCCGGCCTGACGGTGTTTCACAAGACCGTGGAATACTGTAAGCAGAAGGGCCTGGTGGTCATCGGCGACATCAAGCGGGGAGACATCGGTTCCACTTCCGAGGCCTATTCGGTGGGGCATCTGGGCAAGGTGCGCATCGGCGACCAGGATTTTTACGGCTTTGACGAGGACTTTGTGACAGTGAATCCCTATTTGGGCTCAGACGGGGTAAAGCCTTTCCTGAAGGTTTGCCAGGAGGAAAAAAAGGGAATCTTCGTCCTGGTAAAAACCTCCAATCCCAGCAGCGGAGAATTCCAGGACCGCCTGGTGGACGGAAGGCCCTTGTACGAGATCGTGGGAGAAAAAGTGGCCCAGTGGGGCGAGGAATGCATGGAAGAATCTTATAGCTACGTGGGAGCCGTGGTGGGAGCCACTTATCCGGAGCAGGGGAAGATTCTGCGCAAGATCATGCCAAAGTCCTTCATTCTGGTGCCGGGCTACGGGGCCCAGGGAGGGAAAGGTTCGGATCTGGTGCACTTTTTCAACGAAGACGGCCTGGGAGCCATCGTGAATTCCTCCCGGGGCATCATTGCGGCCTATCAACAGGAAAAATACGCCCGTTTCGGGGAAGAAGGCTATGCCGAGGCTTCCCGGGCGGCGGTGCTGGACATGAAAGAGGATATCGCCCAGGCGTTGTCGGCCAGGCTGGGCTGAGAAGCGCCGGACTGGAAAGCTTCGTAAAAAAAGTTCCGCATGCCGGTAAAAATAAGTAGGAGGTTTGGGATTTGATGGAACAATACAAACAGGAATTTATTGAATTTATGGTGGACAGCCAGGTGCTGAAGTTCGGGGAATTCACCCTGAAAAGCGGCCGCAAGTCCCCTTTTTTCATGAATGCGGGGGCTTACGTGACCGGAACTCAGCTGAAAAGGCTGGGAGAGTATTACGCCAAGGCCATTCATGACAACTATGGGGATGATTTCAACGTGCTTTTTGGGCCCGCTTATAAGGGGATTCCTTTGAGCGTGACAACGGCCATCGCTTACAGCGAGCTTTATGGCAAGGAGATTCGTTATTGCTCCAACCGCAAGGAGGTCAAAGATCACGGGGACGTGGGGATTCTGCTGGGAAGCAAATTAAAGGACGGGGACCGGGTGGTGATTGTCGAGGACGTGACCACTTCCGGGAAGTCCATTGAGGAAACTTTTCCGATTCTGATGACCCAGGCCAAAGTGGAGGTCAAGGGACTGATGGTGTCCCTGAACCGCTGTGAAAAAGGGCAGGGAGGCACCGTGAGCGCCTTGGAGGAGATCCGGGAGAGATACGGGATTGAGACCCGCTCCATCGTTACCATGAAGGAGGTCGTGGAGCATCTTTACAACAGACCCTACCGGGGTCAGATTCATATCGACGATGGGATGAAGGCGGCGATCGATGCGTATTATGCCGTTTATGGCGCATAGATGCGGCTTCGCAAATGGCACTTTTATCATTTTAGGATAGCTGGATGGAGGGAATGATCATGGAAGAGAAAATTTACAAAATCATGAACGGGGCCGGGGCCATGGATATCGTGCTCGGCGTGATCACGCTGGTGACGGGGCTGACCTGCGGCGTGCTGTTGATCGTCAACGGGGCCAGACTTCTGGCGGGGAAGTCTAAAATACTGTTTTAGTGTAACGACAAGAAAATATTGATAGAGGAAGTGGTTCATAATGGCGCCAGGAAGAAATTATAAGTTTACAGGAAAAAAACATCCGCAAAGGGCCATTATGGCTGTAATCTTGGGAGTGATCAGCCTGATCTCCCTGGGGGCGGCGGTATACCTGTCCTACTGTTGGGAAGGAGAGATTCCTTCCAGTTACGGGGTGACGGGAATGCTGGTGGCCCTTTTTTCTTTGATCGGCCTTATCCTGGGCCTGGTGACCCTGCGGGAAAAGGATCGGTTCTTGTTTTTCCCCTGTCTGGCGATTCTTTTGAACGGATTGGCCCTGGGAGGGATTGCCCTGGTGGTGTCCATGGGCATGTAGGCCGGAGAAGACCTGGGAGGGAGTCTCGGGAATGGAATGGGAAGCCGGAGCGGAGAAAGGGGCCCGAAAAAATGGAGTCGGAGGGGCAGGAGTTAACAACTTTGATACAGGAACGGTATAATCTGGTCATGGAACGGCTGCGGGGCATTCGCAGCGAAAAATTTCCGATAGAGGAGCTTCATGCATATTTTCAGAGTTTGGCGCAATTTTTGTTAAGTCTGGAGGAAACCAGGGAAAAGGTCCTGAAAGAGCGGGAACAAGGCATCGGAGATGAGTCGCTTTCCACCCTGTGCGCAGAGCTGCTGACGGATCTTTATCCGGAGAATTATGAAGAAAGCTATGCGAATCCCGCTTACATGGAGGCGATCCTGGGGAACAAGGGCCTCGGGGAGAATTATTCCAGGCTGCTCAGCGCCTTGTATTTTGAAGAAAAAACGAGGGCGGCTGCGGCTTATGACGACAGGGCCGAAGACCTGCTGATTCATATGGAATTGTTTGTGGAGGTGTACGCATCCTTCCTCTATGAATGGGAGGAAAGCGGAACCCTGCCGGATTATGAATCCCTGAGACAGATTTTGTATTGGTTCGTATGGGATTATTCGGAACTCGCCGCAGAGCCTTTGAACGCCTGGACGGCCGGGAAGGAAAGGTTTGGAGCGGAAGGAACCGGAGCGGAAGGGGCCGAACTGCTTCTCGCCTGCGGACGGCATGGGCTCCTGGAAGACGGCTGCCCCTGGTACGTTTGTGGGGAAGAACCTCCTTTGCTGCAAAAAGTGTTTGAAGATCATCAGGAAGACAGGGCTCTTTTGTGGGACAGGAGCCTGGTGAGCCGGAAGCTGGAGATCTATCGGGGAATTCTGGAGAACGGAAAGGAAAAGGGATGGCCGGTGCAGAGAGTTCTTGGGATGGAAACCGGAGTCTCCGGGCCTGTCTGGCGGGCCGGGGACAGGGGAAAAGGCCAGCTCTGGAATAAATATTGGCGCAAAATGGAAGAAATCTGTAAAGAATTTGCGGTATTTCCCGGGAATGTATGAAAAAAGGGTTGCATGATTTGAATAAGTTTAGTAAACTAGAACTTGAGGAATTTATTTTTGCGGACACAAGATATTGATTTTGGAAGGGAGAATGGAATGGCAGAGGTTGGTATGCCCAAGGTGGGCATTGTGATGGGCAGCGATTCCGACATGCCCGTCATGGCCAAGGCGGCGGAGGTGCTGGAGGAGCTGGGCATTTCTTATGAGATGAGGATCATCAGCGCCCACAGGGAGCCGGACGTGTTCTTTGAATATGCGAAGACTGCGGAGGAAAAAGGATTCAAGGTGATCATTGCGGGGGCTGGCATGGCGGCGCACTTGCCGGGCATGTGTGCGGCGATTTTTCCCATGCCGGTGATCGGCATCCCCATGCATACTTCGTCCCTGGGGGGAAGGGATTCCCTCTATTCCATCGTGCAGATGCCTTCCGGCATTCCGGTGGCCACGGTGGCCATCAACGGCGGCGCCAATGCGGGGCTTCTGGCGGCCAAGATTCTGGCCACCTCGGACGAGGCGCTTCTGGGCAGGCTGAAGGATTACAGCCGAAAGCTGAAGGAGCAGGTGGAGGCCAAGGACGAGAAGCTGGGCAAGGTCGGATACCGGGAGTATGCGGCAGGCATGAAAGCAGGAAAGTAAATTTTCAATCGACGGGAGACCGCAAGCGGTTTCCGGACATTATAAAAATAGAAGGAGAAAGTGCGGATGGATTATAAAAATGCCGGCGTGGACATCGAGGCGGGCTATCAATCGGTAGAATTGATCAAGAAGCACGTGGGCGCTACCGTAAGGCCCGAGGTACTGGGAGATTTGGGAGGTTTTTCCGGGGCTTTTTCCATGGCCGCCATCAAGGGCATGGAGGAGCCGGTGCTTTTGTCCGGCACCGATGGAGTGGGAACCAAGCTGAAGCTGGCTTTTTTGCTGGACAAGCATGACACCATAGGCATTGACTGCGTGGCCATGTGCGTCAACGACGTGGCCTGTGCGGGCGGGGAGCCCTTGTTTTTCCTGGATTATATCGCCTGCGGCAAGAATTATCCCGAGAAGATCGCCCAGATCGTGAAGGGGATTTCCGAGGGCTGCATCCAGGCGGGGGCGGCCCTGATCGGCGGAGAGACGGCGGAACACCCGGGACTGATGCCGGAGGACGAATATGACGTGGCGGGCTTTACCGTGGGCCTGGTGGAGAAAAAGGAGATGATCACCGGGGAGAACATCGGAAAGGGCGACGTCCTGATCGGCGTGGCTTCCTCCGGCGTGCATTCCAACGGTTTTTCCCTGGTGCGGAAGGTCTTTGAAATGACGGCGGAAAGCCTGAACACTTATTATGAGGAACTGGGCGCCACCCTGGGAGAGACGCTGCTCGCACCTACGAAGATTTACGTGAAGACCCTGCGTTCCATCAAGGGGGCGGGGGTGAAGGTGAAGGGCTGCAGCCATATCACCGGCGGCGGCTTCTATGAAAACATTCCCAGGATGCTTCCGGAGGGGATTCGGGCCGTGGTGAAGAAGGGAAGCTTCCCCGTGCCGCCCATCTTCGACCTGCTCCAGAAAAAGGGCGACATCGAGGAACGGGTGATGTACAATACCTACAACATGGGCCTGGGTCTGGTGTTGGCCGTGGATGAGGCCGATGTGGCCGAGACTCTGGCAGCGGTGTCCGCAGCAGGGGAAAAGGCCTACGTGGTGGGAACCTGTGAAGCTGGGGAAAAGGGAGTGACGCTATGCTGAAGGTGGTAGTGCTGGTCTCCGGCGGGGGGACGAATCTGCAGGCCATCATCGACGGAATGGCGGCCGGAAGGATCACCAACGCCCGGATTGAGGCGGTCATCAGCAACAACCGGGGGGTGAAGAGCCTGGAGAGGGCCGCAGCCGCCGGGATCCCGGGATTCTGCGTGTCCCCGAAGGACTATGAGACCAGGGAGGCCTTTCACGAAGCGCTGCTTTCCAAGGTGGAAGAGTTTGCGCCGGATCTCATCGTGCTGGCCGGGTTCCTGGTGCGGATTCCGGAAGCCATGGTGCATCGCTATGCGAATCGGATCGTGAACATCCATCCTTCCCTGATCCCTTCTTTCTGCGGAGTGGGGTATTATGGACTGAAGGTGCATGAAAGGGTTTTGGAGCGGGGCGTGAAGGTGACGGGGGCCACGGTGCATTTCGTCAACGAAGGCATGGACGAGGGGCCCATCATCGCCCAGAAGGCGGTATATGTCGAGGACGGCGATACCCCCGAGATTTTGCAGAGAAGAGTGATGGAGCAGGCGGAATGGATCTTGCTGCCTGCGGCCATAGACGATATCGCCAACGGCCGGATCGAGGTGCAGGACGGCAGGGTGGTGAGAAAGGACGGCGGAAAAGAATGAAAGTGCTGATCGTAGGAAGCGGCGGGCGGGAACATGCCATCGCCTTCTGTGCGGCGAAAAGCCCCCGGGTGGAAAAGCTTTATTGTGCGCCCGGGAACGCCGGAATCGGACAGATTGCGGAATGCGTGCCCATCGGCGCCATGGAATTTGATAAAATAACGGCTTTCGCCAAGGAGAAGTCCATTGACCTGGTGATTGTGGGGATGGACGATCCTTTGGTGGGAGGGCTGGTGGATGCGCTGGAAGCGGAAGGCATCCGGGCCTTCGGACCCAGGAAAAATGCGGCCATCCTGGAGGGGAGCAAGGCTTTTTCCAAGGATTTGATGAAAAAATACGGGATCCCCACGGCGGCCTATGAAAACTTCGACAATGCGGAGGATGCCCTGGCGTATCTGGAGACGGCGAGCTTCCCCATCGTCTTGAAGGCGGACGGGCTGGCCCTGGGCAAGGGCGTGCTGATCTGCAACACCCTGGAGGAAGCCCGGGACGGGGTGCGCTCCATCATGACGGACAAGAAGTTCGGCAGTGCGGGCAACCGCATGGTCATAGAGGAGTTCCTGACGGGGAGGGAGGTCAGCGTGCTTTCCTTCGTGGACGGGAAGACCATCCGGATCATGACTTCCGCCCAGGATCACAAGCGGGCCCAGGACGGAGATCAGGGCTTGAACACCGGCGGCATGGGAACCTTTTCCCCCAGCCCCTTCTATACGGAAGAGGTGGACGCTTTTTGTAAGAAATACATCTATCAGCCTACGGTGGACGCCATGGCGAAGGAGGGAAGACCCTTCAAGGGCGTGATCTTCTTCGGCCTGATCCTGACGCCGGAGGGGCCGAGGGTGCTGGAGTACAACGCCCGGTTCGGGGATCCGGAGGCCCAGGTGGTGCTGCCCAGGATGAAGAACGATCTGATCGACGTGTGCGAAGCCTGCATCGACGGCACCCTGGATCAGGTGGAGCTGGAGTTCGAGGACAATGCGGCGGTCTGCGTGGTCTTGGCCAGCGACGGATATCCGGTGGCCTATGAGAAGGGATTCCCCATCCGGGGCCTGGAAAAGTTTGAGGGAGCGGAAGGCTATTACTGCTTCCATGCGGGAACCAAAAAGACGGAAGAGGGTTTTGTGACAAACGGAGGGAGAGTGCTGGGGGTCACGGCCAAGGGAAAGGATTTGAAGGAGGCCCGCTCCAACGCCTACAAAGCGGCGGAATGGGTGGATTTTGACAATAAGTACCTGCGTCATGACATCGGCAAAGCCATAGACGAGGCGTAAGTAGAAAAGTACATTTATGGGACAGGAGGGACGTAAGATGAGAGCGAATGGAGTCCGGAGGGACAAAATGTTACTTGCGGGAGTGCTGGCGGTGGCGCTGGCACTGGTGCTGGGAATTCTGGCGGACAATTTTCAGATGGTGGCCCATGCGGCTACCGGCACGATTTCGGCGGATTCCGTCAGGGTCAGGAAGGATGCCAGCACCAGCAGCGAGATGGTGGGCAGCCTGACCAAGGGCGTCACCGTGACGGTAAACGCCGTGAAAGACGGAACGGATGGACATAAGTGGTATCAGATCGAAGCGGAAGGAATCTCCGGCTATGTCCGGGATGACCTGATCAGCGTGAGCGGCGAGGTCGGAGGAGATACGGGCACCGGCACTGGCACGGATACGCCTCCCGCCGCACCCACGGTGACGGTGACTCCCGTGCAGCCCTTGAACGCCACGGTGACGGGCGGTCAGGCGGTGCGGGTGAGATCCGATGCGGATGCCAATGCCAACAATATCATCGCCCAGCTGGCCCAGGGGACGGCCGTGACGGTGACCGGCCAGGCCGCCAGTGCGGATGGCACCACCTGGTACCAGGTGACCTTTGACAACAACGGAACCCAGGCCCAGGGCTTTATCCGCAGCGAATACGTGGATCTGGGCGGGGCGACGGTGGTGCCCCAGGATCAGAGTCAGGCTCCGGAGACTCCTCCCGAAGAGAGTCAGCCCTCTCCGGATGAGGGCCAGAACGACGCTCCTTCGGACAAGCCTTATGACGTGGCGTGGGTTACGGATCTGAATGGGGAAAATGAAGGATGGTGGTTCCTGGATATTGCAAATAATCAGAAATATCCCATCGACAAGGTTCTTCAGGCGATTCAGGGAAACAGCGTCACGGCCGTGGAAAAGACAAAGGAATTGGAGAAGACGGTCAGCACCCAGAAAACGGTGATCATCATCATGGTGGTGGTATTGATTATCTTCGTGTTGGCCGGAACTCTGCTGATCTTTAAGATGAAAGACATGAGCGACCAGGCTTACTTCTCCGCCGTGGAAAAGCAGACCATCCGGGAGAGAAACGAGATCCGCAAAGAGCGGGGCAGGGAAGGCCAGTCCACCGCACCCAGGAGGACGGTTCCGGCCCAGGGAGAAGGCTCCAGGAGCGGCGCTTCCGGCAGGACGGTGACGCCGGGGGCTTCCAGACCTGCGGGAACGGGCGCCCAGAGACCTGCCGGGAGCCAGTCCAGGCCCGCATCCGGTCAGCCCAGGCCTGCGGGAGCGGGAACGAACCAGTCCAGGCCTTCCGGCCAGTCCAGACCCGCCGGTCAGACTGCGGGCGCCCCGGCCAGACAGGGAAGCCAGACACGGACGTCTTCTTCAGGGCAGGGCAGACCTGTGGCCCCGTCCGGCCAGGGACAGACGGAAGGCTCCGGCAGACCCGCCGGAAGTCAGGTGAGGTCCGCCAGCGGCCAGGGCCAGGCGGTTCGCCAGGATCGTCCGACCAGGCCTGGCAGCGCTCCCCAGAGCTCCGGGGAGACTTCCAGACCTCAGGCCAGACCTTCCCAGGCAACGGCTCAGAGACCGGCGCAGAGCAGCCGACCGAAGACCAACGCCCCCGTGGAAGAGGATGACGATTTAGAGTTTGAGTTTTTGAATTGGGATGGGGAAGACAATACCTGAAACATAAGATAAAACTTGCAACATAGGATAAAACCGGAAAGAGGAAGAGCCTTACGCACTTCCTCTTTCCGCTTGACTTTTTTTTCATGCTGTTATATTATAACTATAACAAATGCACGGTCTTGCAGCTTTATGATTGAGAAAGGGAGGTTGCGGCTATGTATATAGAGATTGATTTTAACAGCGATGAAGCTTTGTATCTGCAGCTTCGCAATCAGATCATTCTCGGGATCGCCACGGCACAGTTTCGGGAAGGGGATTCCCTGCCCAGCGTGCGCCAGCTGGCCGATACCATAGGGATCAACATGCATACGGTCAATAAGGCTTATACGGTGCTGAAGCAGGAAGGGTATGTGAAGGTGGACCGGCGCAAAGGGGCCGTCATCGCCATTGACGGCGACCGGGTGCGTACCCTGGAGACCCTGAAAAAGGAACTGCGGGTCCTTTTGGCCAAGAGCAGCTGTAAAAGCATTACTCGAAAAGAGGTGCACGAGCTGATCGATGAAATCTATGAAGAGTATGGAGGGCTGAAATAATGCAGTCACAGTTTACGGATCGGGCGAAGGAAGCCCTGGCGCAGGCCAGAAGCTGTGCCAGGCAGTTAAAGCAGGGATACGTGGGGACGGAGCACATCCTGGCGGGCCTGCTGAAAGAGGGTTCCGGCGTGGCGGCCAAGGTATTGGGCGACAACGGGGTGACCTTGGACCAGGTGATGGATCTGATTCGGGAGCTGATCGCCTTTGATCGGGGCGTGGCCGTCCGGGAAAGGGACGGGTATTCCCCGAGGGCCAGGAAGGTGCTGGAGGAAGCCCATAAGCAGGCGGAACGGTTTGGCCAGCCCGCCGTGGGAACGGAGCACATCCTGTTGGCCCTGATCAAGGAAGGGGAGAACGTGGCCCTTCGGCTTTTGAACACCATCGGGGCCACTCCCACCAAGATTTATGCGGAAGTGCTGAGCGCCATGGGACAGGATGCCAACCTGTACAAGGAGGACCTGGGGCGGAGGAACGGCCGCAGCAGGACCACCACCCTGGAGCAGTACAGCAGGGATTTGACGGCCCTGGCCCGGGAAGGCAAGCTGGATCCCGTGATCGGAAGGGAAGAGGAAATCCAGCGGGTGATCCAGATCCTGAGCCGGAGAACCAAGAACAATCCCTGCCTGATCGGGGAACCCGGCGTGGGCAAGACCGCCGTGGTGGAGGGCCTGGCCCTTCGGATCGTTTCGGATCAGGTGCCCTTTACCGTGCAGAACAAGAGGGTGCTGACCCTGGATTTGGCGGGAATGGTGGCAGGCAGCAAGTACCGGGGCGAGTTCGAGGAACGGATCAAACGGGTCATTCGGGAAGTGATCGAAGACGGCAACGTGATTCTTTTCCTGGATGAACTCCACACCCTCATCGGCGCAGGCGGCGCAGAGGGGGCCATAGACGCCTCCAACATCCTGAAGCCTTCCCTGGCCCGGGGGGAGATCCAGCTGATCGGAGCCACTACCATCGTGGAGTACCGCAAATACGTGGAGAAGGATGCGGCCCTGGAACGCCGTTTCCAGCCCGTGAACGTGGAGGAACCCACGGAGGAGGAAGCCATCCGCATCCTGGAGGGCATCAAGGGCAAGTACGAAGAGCATCATAAAGTGAAAATATCCAAAGAAGCGGTGGAAGCGGCGGTGCGCCTCTCCAACCGTTACATCAATGACAGAAACCTGCCGGACAAGGCCATTGACCTGATCGATGAGGCCTCGGCCAGCGTCAGGCTCCACAGCCGGGATCTGCCGGATAAGCAGAGAGAATTGCTGGAACAGATCAAGAAGATGGATCTGCAGATCGAGCGTTCCATCCGAATCGAGGCTTATTCCCAGGCCAGCGAGATTCGGAAGAATCAGGACGAGCTGGTGAAAAAGTACGAGAGGATGCAGCGGCGCAGGGAAAAGCAGGAGGAAGACTACCAGTACCGGATCGGCGAGGACGAGATTGCGGAAGTGGTGGCCATGTGGACCAAGATCCCCGTGCAGAAGCTGGCGGAAAAGGAAAGCGAGCGGCTGCTTCGTCTGGAAAGCATTCTCCATAAGAGGGTGATCGGACAGGAGGAAGCCGTGACGGCGGTGGCCAGGGCCATGCGCCGGGGCCGGGTCGGCCTGAAGGATCCCAATCGCCCCATCGGCTCCTTCCTGTTCCTGGGGCCCACCGGCGTGGGCAAGACGGAGCTTTCCAAGGCCTTGGCGGAAGCTATGTTCGGTTCCGAGGACGCCATGATCCGGGTGGACATGTCGGAATACATGGAGAGCCATTCCGTCTCCAAGATGATCGGCTCCCCTCCGGGCTACGTGGGCTTTGACGACGGCGGCCAGCTTTCGGAAAAGGTGCGCAGAAACCCCTATTCCGTGGTGCTGTTCGACGAGATTGAGAAAGCCCATCCGGACGTGTTCAACATCCTGCTGCAGGTGCTGGATGACGGGCATATCACGGACTCCAAGGGCCGGAAGGTCAGCTTCAAGAACACGATTTTGATCATGACTTCCAATGCGGGAGCGCAGCGCATCGTGGATCCCAAAAACCTGGGATTTGCGGCGGAGAGCAGCGCCAAGGCGGATTATGAGAAAATGAAGACCGGGGTCATGGAAGAGGTCAAGAGAAGCTTCAAACCGGAATTCATCAACCGGATCGATGATATCATCGTCTTCCACCAGCTGAGCCGGGAGAACCTGAAGGATATCGTGAACCTTCTCGCTTCCGATTTGTGCAGGCGCTGCGAGTCCCAGATGAACATCCACCTGACGCTCACCAGCGCCCTGCGGGAGCATTTGATTGAAAAATATTCCGACCGGAAAATGGGAGCCCGTCCCCTGAAGCGGGCCATCCAGTCCGTGGTGGAGGACAGCCTGGCGGAAGAGATCCTGCGGAAGAACGTGAAGCCGGGGGATCAGGTGTCCGCAGGCTTCAAGGGCGGCAAGGTGACTTTTACAGCAAAATAGAGGAGGGTATTGAGATGGCAGTGATCGAAGAATTACTCAGGAGAGAGGCCGACGGGAGCATCAGCTTCGGAAACCATACGTTGGCGAAAAAGGGGAAGGTGGAGGATTTTCCCCATCAAGGGGATCTGTTGAAGGTGAAAACCTTCCGGGAGATCACGAAGCTGGAAAAGAACGGCATGTTCCTGTATGAATCCGTGCCGGGCACCAGCGTGGAACATTTCCAGGAAAAAGAGTACGGCGTGGAATTTGCCGTGGAAGGAAGCGAGGACGCCCAGATCACGGTGGGCCTCGGAGAGGACACTTCTTACGAAGTGTTCGTGGACGGGGAGAGCGTGGGCATCATGAACACGGGGCTTGGCGGCAAGCTTTCCTTCAGCGTGGAACTGGGCAGCAAAGGAAGTGCGGCCGTGGCGGTGAAAGAAGTGGAAAGCCGGTAATAGGAGTGAAGGCTGACAATAGGCTCTGAAGGCCGACAACAGGAGCGGAAAGCCGATAATGAGAGTGAAAACCGGCAATGGGAGCTGAGTCGGCAATCAGGGTTGAAGGTCGGCAATGGGGAGGTAAAAAAGTGGCCAAGGGCAAGGTGACAACCGTATATTTTTGTCAAAACTGCGGATATGAATCCGGCAAATGGCTGGGACAGTGCCCTGGCTGTAAGGAATGGAACACCCTGGTGGAGGAGACGGTGAGCGCTTCCCGCACTTCCGGGGGAAAGCCTTTGCGCATGATGCCCAGACAGGCTCCTTCCGTGTTGGCGGACATCAGGGTGCAGGAGGAAGCCCGCATCCACACCCATATGGAGGAACTGGATCGGGTGCTGGGCGGCGGCATCGTCCAAGGTTCCCTGACCCTGGTGGGCGGGGATCCCGGCATCGGCAAGTCCACCCTGCTTTTGCAGGTGTGCCGGGAACTGGCGGAGGAGGGGCGGAAGGTGCTCTATATTTCCGGGGAGGAATCTCTGGTGCAGATCAAGATGCGGGCGGATCGGATCGGAAAGTTTTCCCCCCACATGCTTCTTTTGTGCGAGACGAACCTGGATCTCATAGAGGAAACCGTCCGGGAAGAGAAGCCCCAGGTGGTGGTCATCGACTCCATCCAGACCATGTATCATGAGAACGTGTCCTCGGCCCCGGGCAGCGTGTCCCAGGTGCGGGAGTCCACGTCCCTTTTGCTACAGCTGGCCAAGGGGCTGGCGGTATCCATCTTTATCGTGGGACACGTGACCAAGGAAGGAACGGTGGCGGGCCCCCGGGTGCTGGAGCACATGGTGGACACGGTGCTTTATTTTGAAGGGGACAGGCACGCATCCTATCGGATTCTGCGGAGCGTGAAGAACCGGTTCGGCTCCACCAACGAGATCGGCGTCTTCGAGATGCGGGAGGAGGGTCTGGTCCAGGTCTCCAATCCTTCCGAGTACATGCTGGAGGGACGGCCGGAGGGGGCCAGCGGTTCCGTGGCGGTCTGCTCTATGGAAGGCACCAGGCCCTTGCTTCTGGAGATTCAGGCCCTGGTCTGCCACAGCAACTTCGGCATCCCTCGGCGGCAGACCACGGGAACGGATTTCAACCGGGTCAATCTGCTGATGGCGGTGCTGGAAAAGCGTTCCGGCGTGCAGCTTTCCGGCTGCGACGCTTACGTGAATGTGGCCGGAGGAATGCGGGTCATGGAACCGGCCATAGACTTGGGGATCCTGCTGGCGATCCTTTCCAGCTTCCGCAATCTGCCCCTGAGCCAGAAGCTTGTGGCTTTCGGGGAAGTGGGCCTGAGCGGGGAAGTGCGTTCCGTGAGCCAGGCGGCCCAGCGGGTGGCGGAGGCAGAGAAGCTGGGCTTCGATACCTGCGTCCTTCCGGCGGTATGTGCGGCCAACCTTCCCAAAAACGGAAAGATGAGGCTTATCGGGGTCAGGAACGTGCAGGACGTGATGGACGCCTTATTCTGACGGATAGGTGTGGATTGGGCGGGAGTCCTGAGAATTGTCGGGGCTTGGGAATTGCTGAGTGCCTGCGGATGGAAAGAGAATGACAAGAATCGGATAAAAAAACCCGGCCGCACCGCTTGGGTGCCGCCGGGTTATCAGCAGGGGAAGAGGGGATCGAACCCCCGTTAACGGTTTTGGAGACCGCCGCACTACCGCTGTACTATTCCCCTAGGATGTCAGGAACTTCGCCGATTCACAATCCAACCCCATCGGTCAGCTCAACCAACAAACGATATTATAGCATTGAAGTGCGGGTTTGGCAAGAGGAATTTTGAAGTTTTATGAAAATGTTTTGCATAAATACCGCTGCGGACAATGGCAAGGAAAGGAGCGCATTATGACTCAGGAGGAACGTTTGGCTTTGGCGTATCAGACTCTGGAAAACTGGCTGGGAGAGTTGGTGCGGAAGGCCGGAAAAAGTGAAGAGTACGGGGTGGAGCTTTGGAAACGGCTGAAAGACTCCCGGGGAATCCTGCGGGAATTCGCTTATTATCATGATTATGGAAATTTCCTGTGCGAGTACCAGGTGGCGGGCTATACCCTGGCGGACATTCTGGTGTGGCAGGTGGATCATTTCAAGGCCTACCTGGACCGGCATGAGGAAGTGAACCGCTATAAACAGGAAAAGCTTTTGTTGGATTCTCTGGACATCATGCTTCAGATGGAAGAGGATCCGGCGAAGTCCGAGGCCTTTGACCGCAAAATGCGCCAGGAGACCGGAACGGATTACGTGGGAAAGTTTTGAACGGGAAAGCTGTTAAATATTCCAACAATCAAGGAGCCTGCAGGGGAAACTGCAGGCTCCTTGATTGTGTAAAAGGGGAATTCTTCCGGAATTTTGCTATATAGCAGTTCGATGTCTCAATCGAACGTTTACAGTATACTGGATTGTTTGCGATAAGTCTACAAATTATTTTGACGAAATATAACAATATTTTGATGACGCGGACGAATCCTGACAGAATCGAAAAGACCAAAGCTTTTCCTATTTTTTTGCTGTACATTTTATAAAAATATGGTAGAATGGTTTCATCAATAGCAACTCAATTTTGGAGGAAAAAGCGTGGGAAACGTAAAACGGATTTATGTGGAGAAAAAAGCGCCTTATGCGGTGAAGGCTCATGAGCTGCAGGAGGAGTTGAAGAATTACCTCGGCGTGGAAACGGTGGAGGCGGTGAGAGTGTTCATCCGCTATGACGTGGAGAATCTCTCGGAGGAGATTTTCCGGAAGGCTTGTCGGACCGTGTTCTCG
Organism: uncultured Acetatifactor sp.; assembly: GCA_947625675.1. Taxonomy (GTDB): domain Bacteria; phylum Bacillota; class Clostridia; order Lachnospirales; family Lachnospiraceae; genus Acetatifactor. The sequence continues at coordinate 8,587 of CANQPH010000019.1, read as the reverse complement.
GAGCCGCCGGTGGATGATCTGTATGAGGAAGAGATCGAGATTCCGGAGAACGGAAGGGCTTTTTCCGTGGAATTTCTTCCCGGCCAGTTCGATCAGCGGGCGGATTCCGCCGTGCAGTGCGTGAAGTTTTTGGATGAGGACGAGGAGCCCGTGATCAAGACTGCGGTGACCTACCTGGTCATAGGTCGGGTCACGGAGGAAGAATTCGCCCGGATCAAAGCCTACTGCATCAACCCCGTGGATTCCCGGGAAACGGACATGGTGAAGCCGGATACTCTGATCACCCGGTACGAGGAACCGGAGGACGTGAAGGTGCTCACCGGTTTCCAGGCCATGGACGAGGGGCGTCTGAAAGCGCTCTATGATTCCCTGGGCCTGGCCATGACTTTTCGGGACTTTCAGCATATTCAAAATTATTTCCGCAAGGAGGAAATGCGGGATCCTTCCATGACCGAGATCCGGGTGCTGGACACCTATTGGTCCGATCATTGCCGTCATACCACCTTTTCCACGGAGCTGACGGAGGTGGAATTCGGGGAAGGGTATTACCGTTCTCCCATCGAGACCACCTACCAGAGCTATCTGGATACCAGGGAGGAAATTTTCGCCGGGAGGGAGGACAAGTTCGTCTGTCTCATGGATCTGGCCCTGATGGCCATGCGGAAGCTGAAAAAAGAGGGAAAGCTTGCCGACATGGAGGAATCCGACGAGATCAACGCCTGCTCCGTGGTGGTGCCGGTGGAAATGGACTACGGGGACCACAGGGAGACGGAGGAATGGCTGGTATTTTTTAAAAACGAGACCCACAACCATCCCACGGAGATCGAGCCTTTCGGCGGTGCCGCCACCTGTCTGGGCGGAGCTATCAGGGATCCTTTGTCCGGGAGAGGTTATGTATATCAGGCCATGCGGGTCACGGGGGCGGCGGACCCCACGGTGCCCGTGTCGGAGACCCTGAAAGGCAAGCTGTCCCAGAAGAAACTGGTGCGGGGCGCCGCCAGCGGTTATTCCTCCTATGGCAACCAGATCGGCCTGGCCACCGGCCTGGTGAAGGAGATCTATCATCCCAATTATGTGGCGAAAAGAATGGAGATCGGCGCCGTCATGGGAGCGGCCCCCCGGAAAAACGTGATCAGGGAAACCTCGGATCCCGGGGACGTGATCATTTTGCTGGGAGGACGGACCGGCAGGGACGGCTGCGGCGGGGCCACCGGTTCCTCCAAGGTACATACGGAGAGCTCCATCGAGACCTGCGGCGCAGAGGTGCAGAAGGGCAACGCCCCCACGGAGCGCAAGATTCAGCGTCTGTTCCGCCGGGCGGAGGTCAGCAGGCTGATCAAGAAGTGCAATGATTTCGGAGCGGGAGGCGTGTCCGTGGCCATCGGCGAACTAGCGGACGGCCTGACCGTGGATCTGGACAAGGTGCCCAAGAAATACGCGGGCCTGGACGGCACGGAGCTGGCCATTTCCGAATCCCAGGAGAGGATGGCCGTGGTGGTGGATCCCGGGGACGTGGAGCGGTTCCTGGCCTATTCCGCCGAAGAAAATCTGGAGGCGGTGCCCGTGGCGGTGGTGACGGAGGAGCCCAGGCTGGTGCTGAACTGGCGGAGCCGCACCATCGTGAGCTTGAAGCGTTCCTTCCTGGATACCAACGGCGCTCACCAGGAGACGAAGGTGAAGGTGGACATCCCTTCCGAGGAAGAGAATTATTTTGACAAATGGGCGGTGGAGTCCGTGGGAGAGGCCCTGGAAGGGGGAGACGTGAAGTCCGCCTGGCTGAATTTGCTGCGGGATTTGAACGTCTGCTCTCAGAAGGGTCTGGTGGAAATGTTCGATGCTTCCATCGGCGCAGGCAGCGTGTTCATGCCCTATGGAGGGAAATATCAGCTGACGGAGACCCAGACCATGGTGGCCAAGCTGCCGGTGCTGTCCGGCAAGACGGAGACCGTGACCATGATGAGCTATGGTTTCGATCCTTATCTGTCCTCCTGGAGCCCTTATCACGGGGCCATCTATGCGGTGGTGGAATCCATGGCCAAGATCGTGGCCTCTGGCGGGGATTACAGCAAGATCCGGTTCACCTTCCAGGAATATTTCCGCAGGATGACCTCGGACCCGGAGCGCTGGAGCCAGCCTTTTGCGGCCCTTCTGGGGGCCTATGACGCCCAGATCGGTTTCGGCCTGCCCTCCATTGGCGGCAAGGACAGCATGTCCGGCACCTTCAACGACATCGACGTGCCGCCCACTCTGGTGTCCTTCGCGGTGGATATTGCGGGGAGCGGGGATATCATCACGCCTGAACTCAAGCGGCCCGGCAATGCGCTGGTATTGTTTGAAATAGAAAAAGACGATTTCGATGTTCCCATGTATGAAAGCGTGATGGAGCTTTACGGCAAAATTCACGGGCTGATTCAGGACGGAACCATTCTGTCCGCCTACGCCTGCGATGCCAGGGGAACCGCCGCCGCCCTTTCCAAGATGGCCTTCGGCAACGGTCTGGGCGTGGCCGTGGACGACGAGGTGACCACGGACGACCTCTTTGCCAACGAGCTGGGAGGTATCGTGGCGGAGGTTGCCGCAGATCAGTGGCCTAAGTTGGATGAGCTGGAGCTGGATTATGTTCTGTTGGGAAAAGTGACGGAGAAACCGGCTTTCGTCTATGGCGGCGTGGAGATCCCTCTGAAGGAGGCCATGGAGGCCTGGAGCGGCACCCTGGAGAAGGTCTTCCCCACCAGGGCGGCGGAAGGAAAGGAAGCCGTGGAAAGCGGTCTGTATCGGGCGGATCACGTCTATGTGTGTAAACACAAGGTGGCGAAGCCCCGGGTATTTATCCCCGTCTTCCCCGGCACCAACTGCGAGTATGATTCCGCCAAGGCTTTTGAGCGCGCGGGAGCGGAGGTGGAGACCAGGGTCTTCCGCAACCTGAGCCCGGAGGATATTCGGAGAAGCGTGGAGGAATTTGAAAAGTCCATCAGTCAGGCCCAGATCATCATGTTCCCCGGCGGTTTCTCCGCAGGAGACGAGCCTGACGGCAGCGCTAAGTTTTTTGCCACCGCCTTCCAGAATGAGAAATTGAAGGAAGCGGTGATGAAGCTGTTGCAGGAGAGAGACGGTCTGGCCCTGGGCATCTGCAACGGTTTCCAGGCTCTGATCAAACTGGGTCTGGTGCCTTACGGGGAGATTTTGGGACAGACGGAGGATTCCCCCACCCTGACCTTCAACACCATCAACCGCCACATCTCCAAGATGGCCTATACCAAGGTGGTTTCCAACAAATCCCCCTGGCTGCAGGGGGCGGTGCTGGGGGCAACCTACTGCAATCCCGCTTCCCACGGGGAAGGCCGTTTCGTGGCGTCCAGGGAGTGGATGGAAAAGCTCTTCGCCAACGGCCAGGTGGCTACCCAGTATGCGGATGCGGAAGGCAACGTCTCCATGGACGAGTATTACAACATCAACGGTTCTTACTGCGCCATCGAAGGCATCACCTCGCCTGACGGCAGGGCCTTCGGCAAGATGGCCCATTCTGAGAGAAGAGGGGATTCCGTGGCCATCAATATTTACGGCGAGCAGGATATGAAGATCTTTGAATCCGGCGTGAAGTATTTCCAGTAGGAGGCCGGTTTTTGTTCAGATTTGGGACAGCGCTTCCCGGATTTGCGCTTCCTGTGCGGCGATGCTGCCCTGTACCATGGGGGTGGTACCGCCGCCTTTTGCGCCCAGACGCTCCCGCAGACCCTTGGCCAGTTCCCTGCAGTCCCTGGAAGCGCTGCCGATGATGAAGCGGTATCCCTGTTCGTCGCTTCCGGAGAAGACTGCGGCGAAGCCTGGATATCTGGCGGCCAGATCATTGACGGTGTTCCGCAGGATCAGGTTGTCCAATTCCCCGGTGAAAAGCACGGCGTCGGCCGCTGTTTCCGGAGAAGGCAGGGCTGCTACCTGGAACTCCAGCAGCTTGGCCTGCAGTCCGCTGGCCCGCAGCCTGGCTTGTAAATTATCCGCCTTCAACTTTTCCACGGCTTCCGCCACCGCCTCCTGCCTTGCGGACAGAAGGACGGAGATGGCGGACACACTGTTTTGGCGCAGGGTATAATCCTTTAAAGCCCGTTCCCCGCAGAGAATGTTGACCCGGACGCCGCCCCGATGGTTCATGAGTCCCGTGACCTTGATCAGGCCGATTTGTCCCGTGGCATCCACGTGGGGAGCGCAGCAGGCGCAGACGTCCACCCCCGGGATCTCCACGATGCGCACGTTTTCCGTCAGGGCCAGCTTGCTCCGATAGGAGAGGTTGGCCAGAACTTCCGGCTCCGGGAAGGAACAAATCACGGGGAGATTGCGCCACACTGCCCGATTGGCTTCTTCTTCGATTTCCCGCATCTGTTCCAGATCCAGCACTCCGTTGAAATCCAGGGTCACTTCTTCCTCTCCCAGATGAAAGCCCACGTTGTCAAATCCATATTTGGCATGCACCAGCCCGGAAATGATATGTTCTCCCGTGTGCTGCTGCATGTAGTCGAAGCGTCTGGTCCAGTCCACGTGTCCCTGCACCCGGGTTCCCGGTTCCACGGGCTGCGTCACCGTGTGCCAGACGAGATTGTTCTTGATCTGTACGTCCAGAACCTTTTGCCTGTCCAGGGTGCCGCCGTCTGGCCCCTGTCCCCCTTCTTCCGGGAAAAAGGCGGTCTGGTCCAGCAGCAGGGCATGATTGCCGTCCGGCAGAGGGCGACATTCCTCCACACCGGCTTCAAAATCCAATAAATGAGCGTCCTGGTCATAAAGCTTTTTCATGATACGTTCCTCTCTTGTTTCGATAAAAAGATTCCGTTGGAATCCGTTTTTTCTGATTGCTACAAAACATTATAGCACGGGAACGGGGAAAAAGCTACAGGGAACTATTGCGCTCTTTTTCTGACGGAAGTATAATGCAGGGGAGAAGTTCACGGAAAAAGAATTTCCGGAAGGGTGAGTTTGGAGAAGAACGGCTCCCCAGGTGGATACGGAATTAGAAGCCAGATCCCCACAGGGAACTTCGGGAACTGAAAAGGAGAAGAATGCCATGGAACTGCAAAAGGGAAGGCCTGTTACGAGTGAAGGACGGCTGGAAAAAGAACTCAGGACTTATGATCTGCTGGACGAAATCGGGGTGGAATATTGGCGCATCGATCACGAACCGGCTTTTAACATGGAGATCTGCGAGGAAATCGACCGGTCCCTGGGGGCTCTGATTTGCAAAAATCTTTTCCTCTGTAACCGACAGAAGACCCAGTTTTATTTATTGATGATCCCTGGGAATAAAAAGTTCAAAACCAAATACCTTTCCCATCAGATCGGCAGCGCCAGGCTTTCCTTTGCGGATGCCGAGGACATGGAAAAATATTTGGACATCACTCCCGGGGCGGTCAGCATTATGGGGCTGATGAATGACAAGGACAATGCGGTGAGACTTCTAGTGGACGAGGAAGTTCTGGCTTCGGAACTTTTGGGCTGTCATCCTTGCGTCAATACTTCCAGCCTGCGGATGCGGACGTCGGACGTGTTCGGCCCGGTGCTGGCCGCCATGCACCATGACATGACGGTGGTACATTTAGAGACGGAGGATTGACGGATGATGGACATGGAAAAGAAGTTGGATTTGAAAAAGGAGCTGCCGGAAAATATCATAAGGCATATGAATTCTTCGGACTATGTTTTGGATGAAGTGGGGATGTCCTCTTCCGATCTTCTTTTGTTCCGAGATCAAGTCTTGAAGATAGAAGAAGTCTGTGAGGAATCCGACCATGAGCCAATGATCATGGAATGGCTCCAGGGCAGATTACCGGTGTCGGAAGTCATCGCCAGGGCCAGTCAGAAAGGAAAAAATTATCTGCTGATGTCCAGACTGCCCGGGGTCATGTCCTGCCATGACCGGTATCTGTCCCAACCGGAGCTGTTGGCGAAGATTCTGGCCGGGGGCCTGCGGATGCTCTGGAGCGTGGATGCGGCTTCCTGTCCTTTTGCTTATGATCTGAATTGGAAGCTGAGACGGGCCCGGTATTACGTGGAGCATGACCAGGTGGATTGGGAGAACATACAGCCGGAGACCAAGGAGATCTACGGGTTTCACACCCCCAGGATGCTTTTGGAATGGCTGGAAGCCCACCGTCCCGAGGAAGAGTTTGTTTTTCCCACGGGGATTATTGCCTGCCCAACATTATGATAGAGGACGGAAAGATCAGCGGCTTCCTGGATCTGGGGAAGGCGGGGCTGGCGGATCGCTACCAGGATATCGCACTCTGCTATCGAAGCCTGCAGAATAATTGCAGTGGCGCTTATGGCGGGAAATCCTATCCCGCTTTTGATCCTGATTTGCTTTTTGAAGAGCTGGGAATCCAACCGGATTGGGAAAAAATCAAATATTATATTTTATTGGATGAATTGTTTTAATCCCATGTGTTGTAACCCATTTATCGATGCTGAAACTGATCAATATTCTCCCCTTGCAATTCTCATTTCCATACTCTATAATAAAACCATAGAATTCCTCTGCATCAGAAGTGGAGGATATATGAACGAGCAAAAGAAGCTTGAATCACTAACCATGAAAGATAACTTCATGTTCGGGGCCGTGATGATTGATTCCGAAAGCTGCAGGCGGCCGTGTGCCAGGTGAAGGCGAGCCGGGAGATGGAGGCGAGGTATATGTTGTTGTAGGAAATGCTGCAGGATGAACGGGAGGCCGGAAGGACTGCGGGCAGGGCCGATTCCATCATCGATCTGCTGTCGATATCCGGGGAAATCCGGGTCTAAAGAGCCGACAAGTCCCTTGGAAATATGTCCTTGGGACTGTCGGTTACTTGTCTGAGTAGTTGTGTATGCCAATTTCGGCAAATTTTCAATTTGATTTTGCAGAGGAATTCTATTTTTAAAGGATTTTGTCTCAAAGGTTCCTCCTTCCAGGTGGATTTGAATTCTTCCGAGTGGATTTTTTGTTCCTTTTGATAAGCGGGAAAAAGTGTTGAAAAAATTTTCCCTCACCCTTGCCCTCTCCGAATAAGTGTGCTATAATAAACCGATTTGCAAAGAGAAGTTTGTGTCGCCTTAATTATCGTACAAAGAGAGGTCAACATGAAAGCATATTTGATATTGGAAGACGGTACAGTGTTTGAGGGGACTCACATCGGCGCTGACCGGGACGTGATTAGTGAAATCGTGTTCAATACCTCAATGGCGGGGTACCTGGAAGTGTTGACGGATCCGTCCTACGCTGGACAAGCCGTCTGCATGACTTATCCATTGATTGGCAATTATGGCATCTGTCAAGAAGACATGGAATCTTCCAAACCCTGGCCGGACGGCTTCATCGTAAGAGAACTTTCTAGAATTCCCAGCAATTTCCGTTGTGACAAAACAATCCAGCAATTTTTAGAAGAGAATAATGTTCCCGGCATTGCCGGTATCGATACCAGGGCCCTGACCAAGATTTTACGTGAAAAAGGGACCATGAACGGCATGATCACCACCCGGGAGAATTTTGTCCTGGAAGAGGTCCTGCCGAAGCTGAAGGCCTATACCACCGGCAAGGTGGTGGAAAAAGTGACCTGTGCCGCCAAATACGTGGTGCCGGGGGCGAAGAGCCTGGAGGAGAACGGCCCCCTGTCGGGCCTGGCCCGCTTCGACAAGGAGGCATACGCCACAGGGGTGCGGGAGAAGCGGCCTTCCCTGGTGAAGGAGTTGAACGGTGCGGGCCTGCGGGTGGCTCTCATGGATTTCGGGGCCAAGAGGAACATTGCGGCTTCCCTGGCCGCCAGAGGGTGCCAGGTGACGGTGTATCCCGCCCTGACGAAAGCGGAAGAAATCATAGAGGATGCGCCGGACGGCATCATGCTGAGCAACGGCCCCGGGGATCCGAAGGAGTGCGCTTCTATTATAGAAGAAATCAAGAAGCTCTATCAGACGGAAATCCCAATCTTCGCCATCTGTCTGGGGCATCAGCTCATGGCCCTGGCCAACGGGGCGGATACTTATAAAATGAAATACGGGCACCGGGGCGGCAATCACCCGGTGAAGGATCTGGCTACCGGCAGGGTCTACATTTCCTCCCAGAACCATGGCTACGTGGTGGATGCGGAGCATATGGACCCGGAGGTGGCGGTGCCCGCCTTCGTCAACGTGAACGATGGCACCAACGAGGGCCTGCGGTATACGGGCAAAAATATTTTCACGGTGCAGTTCCATCCGGAGGCCTGTCCCGGTCCCCAGGATTCCGGGTACTTGTTCGACCGGTTCATCGAAATGATGCGTCAGGGCGCCGCAAATTCTCAGAAGGGAGGGAGCGCAAATGCCTAAGAATCCGAATGTGAAGCGAGTGATGGTTATTGGCTCAGGCCCCATCGTCATCGGACAGGCGGCGGAGTTCGATTATGCGGGCACCCAGGCCTGCCGTTCCCTGAAGGAGGAAGGGGTGGAGGTCATCCTGGTGAACTCCAATCCCGCCACCATCATGACGGACAAGGACATCGCGGACAAGGTGTATATCGAGCCGCTGACCGTCAGGGTCCTGGAACAGATCATTGAAAAAGAAAAGCCGGACAGCATTCTTCCCACTCTGGGA
>CANQPH010000018.1 GCA_947625675.1 uncultured Acetatifactor sp. | reverse complement strand
GCGGCGTCCGGCCAAGGAGGGGAAAGTGTCGGCGGCGGTCAGGGGGCGGCGACCCGGTGCCCGGCCAGGGGGAAGAAGGTTCCAATGCCGGGCAGTCTGGGGAAAGCAACCCGGAGCCCGGGCAAGGAAGGGAAGATATCGGCAGCGGTCAGGAGAGCGGCAACCCGGCGTCCGGCCAGGGAAGGGAAGGTACCGCAGCGCCCGGTCAGCCGGAGGAGAACCTCGATATTTCCGCATCAGGGGAGGACTGGGGGGAACTCCTCTGGGAGGAAGCGGATCTGGACCGTGACGGGGAGAACGAGTCCATATACCTTCAGGAAGTGGCGGAAGACATGGAATATGAATTGAACGTGGTGAAGGCGGACGGAACGCTTCTGTGGAGCACCTGGATTTCTCCTGCTCACGTAGGTTGGAACACGATTTTGCTGATGCAGGAGAACGGGGGCTTGGATTATCTGGTGGAGTATCATCCCACAATGTTCCAGGGGTACGGAGATTATTGGTGGAGCCAATTCTTCTGGCTGGATGGCGAGTTCCAGGAGTTGGATGCCCCCTCGGTGGAATATACCCTGTTGGAAGCCACGGGAGAGGGCGGAGAAGGGCTGCCGCCGGAAAAATATGCCCGGCTGAAGGAGTTTGAAAGCCTGACGAACCGGATGCTGGAGAACGCCGTCCTCCTGGTGACCAGCGAACAGGGGGAGCTGGTGATAGGGCCCAGGAAGGCAACGGAGCTTGCACAGCTCTATCCAGTAAATTATTACGGGGATTATCCGGAAGGTGTTCCCGGTGAATTGGCCTTGGGGGAGCAGCTGCAATTTACGTTTTCCAGCGGTGCCGGAGCCTGGGCGACGGGGCTCACCCTTCGTCCGGACGGTTCCTTTGAAGGAGAATACGTCGACGACGACATGGGGGATGCCGGAGAAGGATACAGCGGAACCGAGTATATCTGTTCCTTTACGGGACGGTTCGGAGAGATCAGGAAGATGGGGGAAGATGCTTATCTCATGAGATTGGAAGAGCTTGTCTGTGAGGAAGAAGAGGGAAAGGAATGGATCGAAGGGGGAACCCGCTACATCGCTTCAGGTCCTTATGGGATGGAGGGCGGGGAGGAATTCCTCCTGTATCTGCCGGGTGTGGCTGCCGACGACCTGACGGATCTCTGCTTGTCCTGGTGGCCGGGCCGCTTCGCTATCAACAGCGAAGGCACCCCGGCGAACCTGGATTGCTACATCCTTTATAATATCAATACCGGCCAGGGATTTTTCACGGACTAAAATTTTGGGAGCGGTCAGCTACGGCCCCGTAATAAAGGGCGGTAAGACAGGGCGAGTTTGCTCGCAGCTGTTTTGCCGTCCTTTTTTGCATGGAAAATCCTGCGGAAAGGATTGCAATTTGTCCGGAAAAGTTGGATAATAAACTTAGACAGGAAGGCGGAGGGATGCGATGGAACGAATGAAGAGCTTTGAAATAGAAGAGGTCATGTCGGGGATTCCCGGCGGCTTTTTTATTTACCATGCGGATGGCGGGGAAGAGATTATTTACGCCAACAACGAGGTGCTCTACCTGTACAAGTGCGAGACCATGGAGCAGTTCCGGGAATTGACGGGGAACTCCTTCCGGGGCATGGTGCACCCGGAAGATCTCGATGAGGTGGAGCGGAGCATCGAGGAACAGATCGTGAAGAGCCAGCGGAACCTGGATTACGTGGAGTACCGGATCACCTGCCGGGACGGAGAGGTGCGCTGGGTGGAGGATTTCGGCCATTATGTCCGCAGCGAGGAATACGGCGGGGTGTTCTATGTGTTTATCAGCGACGTGACGGACAAGGTGATCAATCATGCGAAAAAGGAGAATGAATTCATCCGGGATCTCCATGATCAGGAGCTTCTGCACACGGCGCTTCAAAGCACTGCTTATTCCTACCGGGAAGTATACATGGTGGATCTGGTGGAGAATTATTACCGGATGATTTATCCGGATAATCATAATAAGGAGGCCCGGGGCGATTACAGGGAGCTTCTTGAAAAAAGAGTGGCCTTCGCCGAGACGGACAACAGGATGCGGGGAAATATCCGGAAAAGTCTCCAACCGGAAGAGCTCCAGAGGGTTTTGATGACGGAGAACGCAGTGGAGTACCGCTATATCCGAAACACGCCGGAAGGCGGGAAGGAATGGTGCGTGGTGGCCTTTACCGTCAACGAGCGGGAGGGAGGAATTCCGGTTTCCGTGGTCATGGGGGTGCGGAGCATCGAGCATATCATCCGCAGCGAAGAGAAGCAGAATGCCATTCTCAAGGATGCGCTGATTCAGGCCAGGCAGGCCAATGCGGCCAAAAACATGTTCCTGGCCAATATGTCCCATGACATCCGCACGCCCATGAATGCCATCGTCGGTTTTTCCACCCTGCTGGAGGCGGAGGCGGAGCATCCGGACAAGGTGCGCCAGTATGCCCGGAGGATCACTTCTTCCAGCCGCCATCTGCTGGGATTGATCAATGACGTCCTGGACATGAGCAGGATCGAGAGCGGTAATATGGCCCTGAACGTGGATCGGATTTCGCTGCGGGAGCTTCTGGAGGAGACCTCCACGATCATGCTGCCCCAGGCCCGGAATAAGGATCAGGGTTTCGCTATCCATGTGGAGGACGGGACGCCGGATTGGATCCTGGGAGACAGGCTGCGGCTGCAGCAAGTGTTGATCAATATACTGACCAATGCGGTCAAATATACGCCGGAAGGCGGTCATGTTGAGATGGACGTGCGGAAGGGAGAACAGAGATCCGCAAGCTTCTTTCATTTGCTGTTCGTCATCGCCGATGACGGCATCGGAATGAGCGAGGAATTTCAGAAGACGATTTTCGATCCCTTTACCAGGGAGGTCAATTCTCTGACCAATAAGGTGCAGGGCACGGGCCTGGGCATGGCGATCACCAGGAATCTGGTGGAGCTGATGGGCGGCGTCATTTCCTTAAAGAGCAGGAAGGGGGAGGGAAGCGTTTTCACGGTGGACATGGATTTCGCCCTTCCGGAACAGAAGGAAGAGGAGAAACCCGTAACGAGGGAGGAGCCTCCGGAGAGGAGTCTGGCCGGGAAGCGGATCCTGGCGGCGGAGGACAATGAGATCAATGCGGAGATCCTGGGCGAAGTCCTGAACCTTGAGGGTATTCTGTACGATCTGGCGAGGGACGGGGACGAGGCGGTAGACTTGTTCCTGCGGTCGGAGCCCGGGTATTACGATATGATATTGATGGACATTCAGATGCCCCGGAGGAACGGCTACGAGGCTGCGGAGGCCATCCGTGCCAGTGGCCGTCCGGATGCGCTTTCCGTGCCCATTGCGGCTATGACGGCCAACGCTTTCTCGGAGGATGTGCAGAAGGCCCTGGACAGCGGCATGAACGTGCATATCTCAAAACCCATTGACATCGCCGCCCTCCATGAGACCTTCAAGCGTCTGATGGCGGCTTCGCCGAAGATCTCCGGATCTTGACCAGAGGATAGATGATGATGATTTTTAGCGCAAAACAGAATTTCAAAAAGGATGTCCTGTCGGGAATCGTGGTGGCGCTGATTTCCATCCCCATTTCCATGGGATATGCCCAGGTGGCGGGGCTGCCGGTGGTCTATGGCCTCTATGGCTCCGTGCTGCCGGTGCTGGTCTATGCGCTTCTTACCACGTCTCCCCAGTTCGTCTTCGGAGTGGACGCCACGCCGGCGGCGCTGGTGGGCGGGACTCTGGCCAGCCTGGGAATCGCTGGGGGCACGCCGGAAGCTATGGCCCTGGTGCCTGCCATCACCCTGGTCACGAGCTGCTGGCTGCTTTTGTTCTACTTCCTGAAGGCCGGGAAGCTGGTAAATTATATTTCCAAACCGGTGATGGGAGGGTTCATTTCCGGCATCGGATGCACCATCATCCTGATGCAGGTGGCGAAGCTGTTCGGCGGGAACGCCGGAACCGGGGAGCTGTTCGTGCTGCTTTACCATATCTGGCAGGAACTGCCTTCCTTCCATCCTCTGTCGGCGCTTTTGGGGGTGGGGTGCGTGGTGATTCTCCAGATCGCCAAAAAGAAAGCCCCCAGGGTGCCCATGTCGGTGATCCTGATGGCGGCGGGGGCGGTCCTGACGGCCATTTTTCACCTGGACCGCTATGGGGTGAAGCTGCTTCCAGAAGTCCCGGCGGGGCTGCCGAAGCTGATTTTGCCAAACCTGAAGCTGATTTTGCCCAATGCCGGGGAGCTGATCGTCCTTTCTCTCACCATCGCCCTGGTGATCATGGCCCAGACGCTTCTGGCCAGCAGCAATTACGCTTTGAAGTATAATTACAAAATAAACAACAACCGGGAAGTCCTGGCTTATGCTGCAGGCAATGCGGCCAGCGCCTTGGTGGGGTGCTGCCCGGTCAACGGCAGCGTCTCCCGCAGCGGCATTGCGGATCAATATGGCTGCAAGTCCCAGATGATGTCCGTCACTGCCGGGGGCACCATGATCCTGGTGCTGCTGTTCGGAACGGAGCTGCTGCGCTTCCTGCCGGTTCCGGTGCTGACGGGCATTGTGATCTCCGCCCTCATGGGGATCCTGGAATTCGACGTGGCGAAGAAGGCCTGGAAAGCGGACAAGCAGGAGTTCGGTATTTTCCTGGCGGCGTTTCTGGGTGTGCTGATCCTGGGGACGATCTACGGCGTGCTCATCGGCATCCTGTTGTCCTTCGTGGCGGTGATCCTGCGGGCCGTGGATCCGCCCAAGGCGTTTCTGGGGATGCTGCCGGGCCATGAAGGCCTCCACAATCTGAAGCGTTATCGAAACGCCTACCCCATCCGGCAGACCGTCATTTATCGTTTCAGCGGGAATCTGTTTTTTGCCAATATTGAGGCTTTCCAGGAGGACATCGAAGGGGCCCTTCGGGAGGATACCAGGCAGGTCATCGTGGACGCCAGAGGTATCGGAAGCATCGATATCACGGCGGCGGAACGTTTGGTGATCCTCCATCGGAACCTGAAGGAACGGGGGATACGGTTCTATCTGACGGAGCACGGGGATGGGGTGAACGACCAGCTGCGCAGCTTCGGGGCGGGGAGCCTCATTGAAGAAGGGGCGGTGCGGCGGACGGTGTCCCTGGCCCTGCGGGCGGCCGGAGTGGAGAAGCCCTATCCCCTGGAAGGGATTTCCGAGGAAGAGGGCCAGGCCTATGAGGAAGCGGACGAGAGGCTGGCGGAATTTGAATGGGCCTTCGGAGAAGGAGCGGGGGAAAAGATGGAGGCCCTGGTCCGGGAGATCGCGGAAAAGCTCTTGTTCTCCGGGGACTACAGCGTGGAGAACATTGTCAATACCGAAAAGGCGGTTTCCTGGGGCCGGGTGGGCCTGTTCGACGAGGACGAGCTGCTGAACCGCCTGGAGGCCTATTTCGCCGATTTGGAGCAAAAAGGATACCCGGGCATGGAGGAGCTGGAGAACCGCCTGGAGGAGCGCCGCCATGCCGTGGAGGAGAAGGTGAAGGACTTAAGTCCGGAGGCTGCGAAGCTCCTGATGTACCAGAGAAAACGACTGGAGGAGTGGCTGGAAAAGAACCGCTTGTCCCGGAAAGGGTAGGAATCGGAGGCTCAGGTTCGGGCGGCTCCCTTCGATTTCCGAAAGGAGAACAGGCAGAGCAGGTAGAGCAGGCTTAAGGAGATCTGGCTGGCCAGGATGCCCCATAAGTATCCCTTGATGCCGAAGACCGGAACCGCCAGGAAGACGAAGCCCAGGCGGAGCAGAAGGCTGAAGACATTCATGAGGAAGATCCGGCCCGCCATGCCCAGCCCCTGGAGGATGCTGGACAGGGTGGTATCCAGGTACAAAAAGGGGCACAGAAAGCTTAAAGTACGGATAAAGTGGCCTGCCAGGGCGCTGTGAAACAAGGTTTCCCCGATCCATCCGCCGCAGAGCAGGAAACCTCCCAGGCACAGCGTTCCCAGCAGGCCGCAGTATTTTATGGTGAGAATCGTGTTTTTTTTCACCGTCTTCATGTCGCCTTTGGCGTAGGATTCGGAGATCATGGGCAGAAGCAGCACGGAGACGGCGCTGGTCAGCGCATTGGGAAAGAAGATCAGGGGCATGGCCATGCCGGTGAGCACCCCGTAGACGCTCAGTGCGGTGGAGGTGTCATAGCCATAGAGCCGCAGCCTGTCGGGGATGGACACCGCTTCCAGGCTTTGCAGGAGATTCAGCACGATGCGGTTGGCGGTGAGGGGCAGGGCCATGGCTAGGAGGGGACGGTAGACGGCGGCACCCTTGGAGCGGATTGCTTTCCCGGTTCGAACGGCGCTTTTGTCGGTCATGGCGCCCTCGGTATGTAAGAAGTCCGGCCGGCGCCAGAGGGCTTCCCCCGCCCAGACGGAATTCCATAGGGCCTTATATATGGAAAGGATGGAGAGGGCGGTGGAGCCCAGTTCTCCCACCACCAGTCCCAGCACCGCCACGTTGATGGTGAGGGCGGCTCCTCTGGAAAGTCCGTAGGAGGACAGGAAAAAAACGCAGCCCACCCGCAGACATTGTTCCAGCAGCTGGGTGGCGGCGGGGATCCCGGTTTTCCTGATCCCGTAAAAATATCCGTTGATGCAGGCGTGCACTGCGCTCAAGGGGATGGTGAAGGCGATGATCCGCAGCATGGGGGCCGTCCGGGGTTCCATCAGAAAGCGGCTTGCGATCAGATCGGAAAAGCGATATACCGCAGCGTTGCAGGCCAGGGAAAGGGGCAGGGAAACGCTCAGCCCTGCCAGCAGAGGTTTATAGGATGCCCGGCCTAGCCTGGCAGCGCTTTCCGCCACCAGTTTGGAGATGGCGGTCTGGTACCCGGCTGCGGCCAGGGCGAAGGAGAGGGAGGTGATGGGCCCGATGAGCTGATAGATGCCCATGCCTTCCTCCCCGAACAGGCGGGACAGATAGATCCGATAGAAAAAACCGATGAGACGGCTCACCAGGCCGGTGACGGTCAAAACGATGGTTCCGGTGATCAAAGGGTGCTTTTTGAGGCTTTTCATTTGCCCTCCGGAGGAATTTCGTTCCCTTTTGCGGGAACCTTTTTTCTATTTATATTCTGATCTGGGGGTTGACAGAACGCAGGGGGAATGGTATATTGTTAGTGGCAAATCCATACTAATTTACTAGGAATTGGAGGTTCGCCGGGAATGAGCAAGCGCTCAGGGCGCGGAAAAGAGGTTCCTTATGATATATTTGGATAATGCGGCCACGACCAGGACCGCACCGGAAGTGGTGGAAGCCATGCTTCCCTATTTTACGGAGAATTACGGCAATCCCAGTACCATTTATTCCCTGGGAAGCGCCAGCAAGAAGGCCATCAACCAGGCCAGGAAGACCATTGCGGACAGCCTGGGGGCCAATATGGAAGAGATTTATTTTACGGCCGGAGGTTCCGAATCCGACAATTGGGCCATCAAGGCTGCGGCGGAGGCTTATGCCTCCAAGGGGAAGCACATCATCACTTCCAAGATCGAGCATCATGCGGTGCTCCACACCTGTCAGTACCTGGAAAAGCACGGGTACGAGGTCACCTATCTGGACGTGGATCGGAACGGCATCGTGGATCCGGAGCAGCTGAAAGCGGCCATTCGTCCCGACACCATTTTGATCACCATCATGTTCGCCAACAATGAGATCGGCACTATCGAGCCCATTGCCGAGATCGGCGCCATCGCCAAAGAGCACGGGATCCTGTTCCACACGGATGCGGTGCAGGCCTTCGGACAGGTGCCCATCAATGTGGACGAGATGCACATCGACATGCTCAGCTCCAGCGCCCATAAGCTGAACGGCCCCAAGGGCATCGGCTTCCTTTATATCAGGAAGGGAGTGAAGATCCGTTCCTTTATCCATGGCGGGGCCCAGGAGAGGAGCCGGAGGGCCGGCACGGAGAACGTCACCGGCATCGTGGGTTACGGGGCCGCCGTGGAACTGGCCATGAAGACCATGGAGGAGCGCACAAGGAAGGAGATCGAGCTTCGGGATTATCTGATCCACAGGCTGGAGACGGAGATCGACCATTGCTGGCTCAACGGGGATCGGGTAAAAAGGCTGCCCAACAACGTGAATTTCAGCTTCCTGTTCATCGAGGGAGAGTCCATGCTGATCATGCTGGACATGAAGGGGATCTGCGCTTCCAGCGGTTCCGCCTGCACCTCCGGCTCCCTGGATCCTTCCCACGTGCTGCTGGCCATCGGGTTGAAGCATGAGGAAGCCCACGGCTCCCTGCGGCTGACCCTTTCCGCAGACAACACCAGGGAAGAGCTGGATTTCGTGGTGGACAGCATCAAGGAAATCGTGGCGAGGCTGCGCAGCATGTCGCCGCTGTACGAGGATTACCTGAAAAAAAGGACGATCTGACAGACGGCGGTCTGTAGGTGCAGGTTGAAGGAGTGAAAGACTGAAAATTGGAAATTTCAACCTCGGGCTTTGTGTTGCCTTACAAAGTCCCATTAAATTGAATGCCGCCTAAGCGGCAGAATGTGAGGAAATATGTATAGCGAAAAAGTAATGGATCATTTTCAGCATCCCAGAAACGTGGGAGAGATCGAGAACGCCAGCGGCGTGGGCACCGTGGGCAATGCGAAGTGCGGGGACATCATGCGGATGTTCCTGGACATTGATGAAAACGGCATCATCCGGGACGTGAAATTCAAGACCTTCGGCTGCGGCGCCGCCGTGGCCACCAGCTCCATGGCTACGGAACTGGTGAAGGGCAAGTCCATTCAGGAGGCTCTGCAGGTCACCAACAAGGCGGTGATGGAGGCCTTGGACGGGCTGCCTCCCGTGAAGGTGCACTGTTCCCTGCTGGCGGAGGAGGCCATTCATGCGGCCCTCTGGGATTATGCCCAGAAGAACGGCATCGAGATCGAGGGACTTTCCAAGCCCAAGTCGGATATCAGCGAGGGCGAGGAAGAGGAAGAATACTAAGACCGATCCAGCCGGGCGGGAAACGTGAGCTTGGCCGGGAGAACTATTAGGAACGATCCGGCCGGAAGGGAGAATTGAGTTCGGCTGGGAGGGGAAGAGGATTGCAATGTACAGAATTCTCTTGGTGGAAGACGATCCCGTGATCGCAGAGCAGATGCAAAAGCATCTGGAGCGATGGGGCTATGAGGTAAAGCTGGTGGAGGACTTCGGCGACGTGCTGAAGCCCTTTACTGATTTTGCGCCGCAGTTGGTGCTCCTGGATATCCTGCTTCCTTTTTACAACGGACATTATTGGTGCAGTCAGATCCGAAGGATTTCCCAGGTGCCCATCATCATGGTCTCTTCCGTGGGGGACAACATGAATCAGGTCATGGCCCTTCAGATGGGGGCGGACGATTACCTGACCAAGCCTTTCGGCCTGGAGGTGCTCTCCGCCAAGGTGCAGGCGGTGCTGAGGCGCACCTACGATTTTCAGCCGGGAAGCAGTCTGATGGAGCATCGGGGCATGATCCTGGATCTGCGGGAGGCTTCCCTGCACTATGACGGGCGCAAGCTGGAGCTTACCAAGAACGAGTTTCGCATCCTGCAGCTTCTGCTGGAGCGGAAGGGGAGCGTGATTTCCCGGGAGGAGATCATGAAACGGCTCTGGAACAACGATTGCTTCGTGGACGACAATACCCTGACCGTGAACATGGCCAGGCTCCGCAGGACACTGGAGGAAGCCGGGATCCGGGATTTGATTCAGACCAGGAAGGGGATGGGATATCTGATTGAAGCGTGAGAGTAAATTTCAGGAGTATATTCAGCTTAGAACACCGCTGTTCCTTTTGTTTTTTCTCACCCTGGGGACCTTCGGCCTGGTGTACTTCCTCTATCATATCCCGGAGCGAGAGGCCTTTTTTTATGCCGCTCTGCTGGTCCTTTTCTTCTGGCTCTGTTACGTGGCGGCGGATTTCCTGGGATTTTGCCGCAGGAGAGAGGAACGGAAGCGTCTGGAGGAGCTTCTTGCGGAGAGGAAGCGCCAATTGGCCCGATGGGAGGAGCGGGAAAAGGAGATGGGGGACTATTATCTGATGTGGGCCCACCAGATCAAAACGCCCATTGCGGCCATGAAGCTTCTGGCGGAGGAGAGGGATGACGGCCTCCAGATGAGCCAGGAATTGTTCCTGGTGGAGCAATATGCGGAGATGGTGCTTCATTATTTGCGGCTGGAGAGCATGTCTTCGGACTTGCTTTTGCAGGAGTATTCCCTGGAGGAAATGGTGTGCCGGACGGTTCGGAAATTTTCCGTGTTTTTCATCGGAAAAGGACTGGAACTGGAGTTGGGCGACCTGGCGGGGGTGCGGGTGGTCACCGATGAAAAGTGGCTGTGCTTCGTGCTGGAGCAGCTTCTTTCCAACAGCGTGAAATATACGAAAAAAGGGAAGATCGCCATTTTCCTGGAAAAGGAAAGGACGTTTGAACTGGTGATCGAGGACACGGGGATCGGCATCCGGCCGGAGGATTTGCCCCGGATCTTCGAGCGGGGATTTACCGGTTATAACGGGCGGATGGATCAGAAATCCACCGGCAT
Source organism: uncultured Acetatifactor sp. (assembly GCA_947625675.1). Lineage (GTDB taxonomy): Bacteria > Bacillota > Clostridia > Lachnospirales > Lachnospiraceae > Acetatifactor. The sequence continues at coordinate 43,123 of CANQPH010000018.1, read as the reverse complement.
CGGCCTCTATCTGGTCAGGCAGGTGCTGGAGAACCTGAACATTCCGATCCGGGTGGAGAGTGCGCCCGGAAAGGGCACCAGGGTATTCCTAGATTTGTTCAGGGTAATTGTCCAGAGTGACAAAAATGTAAGCTTGCGGCGGGAAATGTAATGGGAATCTATGGCATTGCGTTTCCCCCTTTTTTATACTGGAATCATGGAAGTGAGATCCTGCCGGAGACGCAGGTGGGCTGCAAAGAAGTTGTCGGCTGGGTGCAGGTGCAGAAACCGCTGGCGGCAGGGCCGGAAAAAAGGAGGAAGCGAGCATGTCCTTATTGGAAGTGCAGAATGTCAAAAAGACTTATACCGCCCGGTTCGGCGGCGTCAAGGTGGAAGCCTTGAAAAATGTGAATTTTTCCGTGGAAAAGGGAGAGTACGTGGCGATCATGGGGGAATCCGGATCCGGCAAGACCACCTTGCTGAATATCCTGGCCTCTCTGGACAGGCCCACCGGCGGGAGGGTGATCCTGGAGGGAAAGCAGCTGAACGAGGTCCCGGACAGGGAGCTCTGCGCTTTCCGGCGGGACTGCCTGGGCTTCGTCTTCCAGGATTTCAATCTCCTGGATACCTTGTCCCTGAAGGATAATATTTTCCTGCCCCTGGTGCTGGCGGGGCGGAAGTATGAGTTCATGGAAGCAAAGCTTCGTCCCCTGGCTCCATTGCTGGGAATCGAGGATTTGCTGGAAAAATATCCCTATGAGGTGTCCGGCGGGGAGAAGCAAAGGGCGGCGGCAGCCAGGGCCCTGATCACCGATCCCAAACTCCTGTTGGCGGACGAACCCACGGGGGCCCTGGATTCCGCTGCCAGCGACAGGCTTTTGTCCCTGTTTTCCCAGGTGAACGAATCCGGCCAGACCATCCTGATGGTGACCCACAGCATCCAGGCCGCCAGCCATGCGGGGCGAGTGCTGTTCCTCAAGGACGGGATCCTTTTCCACCAGATCTACCGAGGGGAGCGAAGCCGGGAGGAAATGTACAAGGCGATCACGGATTCCCTGACCGTGCTGCAGAGCGGGAAGAGCGGGACGGCGGGCATGCCCATGACGGGCGGAATGCTGAGGGAAAGAGCGATGGATGGGAGGCAGGTTGGAGGAACCACAGCAAGTGGAAGCTCAATGGGAAATACCGCAGTGCATGGGCGGCTGCAGGAAAGAGCCGCAGCAAATGGGAGCCAGGTGGAAAAAAGGGCATCGAATGTGAGCCTGGTGGAAGGGGCTGCTAATGGGGCGCAGACAGGGAGGTGGTCGGAATGAAGGGAAGAAAAGGAGTGCTGCTTCGTCTGGCCTTCGCCTCTTTTGGCAAAAACAGAAGAATTTATCTGCCCTATCTGGGAATCTGCACGTTTTCCATGATGGCCTTCTTCGTGTTCAGCCTGATCTTGAACAGCGACATTGTGGAAACCCTCCCCCGGGCGGCCTATGCCACCATGCTTCTGACGGTGGGTCAGGTTCTGCTGTGTTTTATCATGATTCCTTTTTTCATCTACACCAACAGCTTCCTGATCCGGCGGCGGAAGCGGGAACTGGGGCTGTACAGCGTCCTGGGCATGGAAAAAAAGCATGTCGCCGTCCTGATGGTTTACGAGAGCCTGCTGACTTTCGGTGCGGTTCTCCTTGCGGCCATCGGGCTGGGGCTGTTGTTTTCCAGGCTTTTGCTTCTGATCCTGCTAAATATGGCGGGGTTGCCGGTATCGGTCAGTCTCCATCCCAACCCGGTGTCCGCAGCGGAAGCCGTTGTCTTCTTCGGGGTGGTGACGCTGATCAACCTGGGCATCAATCTGGCTCAGGTGGGGAAGGCCAATCCGGCGGAGCTTTTGTCCGGCGCAAGGAAGGGGGAGAAGGAGCCCCGGGGGCTTTTCCTGTGGAGCCTTCTGGGAGTTTTGACCCTGGGGATGGGGTATCGGTACGCCCTGGTTTCCCAAATGGACAATCAGATTTTTGACCATTTTTTCCTGGCGGTTCTGCTGGTGGTGGCGGGCTCTTATTTCCTGATCACTTCCGGAAGCATCGCAGTGCTTCGCTGTCTGAAGAAAAAGAAGGGCTTCTATTATCAGCCCCGGCATTTCATCACCGTGTCCGGGATGCTGTACCGGATGAAACGGAACGGGGTGGGCCTGGTGAACATCTGCATTTTCTCCACCATGGTCATCATCACCGTGACCTGCACGGCGGCGCTGTACCTGGGGATCCCCCGAATCAAACAATTCCGGTTTCCCTATAGGTATCGGCTGGAATTCCTGGAAAATGCGGGCTTCGGGGAAGCGGAAGAAAGCGCCTTGCAGGAGGGGGTATTCAAGCTGGCGAAAGAAGTGGGAGTGGAGATCAAGGAGTATCAAGGCTACCGTTCCGTTCGCTGCACAGGCATTGCAAAAGAGGATGGATTTGCGGCCGGAGGTGGGGAAAATGCCGCAGACAGGCCATACACCCTGTATCTTCTGGATTACGAGGAATTTCAGAGGCTGTGGGAGGGTCAAAATCTTCCTTCTGAATTGCAGGAGGGTCAAAACCTTTCTCCCGAACTGCCGGAGAGCCAAAACTTTTCTTCCGAACTGTCGGAGAGTCAAAACCTTCCTCTCGAGTTGGCGGAGGATCAGGTTCTCATTTATACTTCCGGCCCGGATTACGGCAAGGACCGGATCGTTTTAAACGGCACTTCTTATAGAGTGCGGGGAGAGCTTTCGGAATGCAGCCTGTTTCCCAAGGCGAAGGGAAATACCTTCGGAGGGGGCGACTGTGCTCTGATCTTCTCTTCCCCGGAACAGGTGAGGGCAGCCGCTGCCGGATTCGGCGTGGATGCCGGGACGGCCGCAGTCTATCGGGCGGAGTTGAATCTGGGCGGCCCGACGGAAACAGGTCTGACGGAAACTAGTCTGCCGGAAGGAGGCCTGTCGGGAGAGGGTCTGCCGGAAACGGGAGTGCCGGAAGAGGAAGCGAGCCCGGCAGAAGCCAGGGTACCGGAAAACGATCTGCTGGAAACTGGGACTTCGGAAGCGGGCCTGCTGGAAGCGGAAGTCTTCTCCGGAGGAGAGCTGGAATCCCGGGAAACGGCTTTCTTCGCCGGCCTGCAACGTCTCTCTTCCGGCCTGCCCGGCTTCGCCTCCTGTGTCAGCTTCGAAGGGGAGGTGAAGGACATAGAAAGCATGTACGGAGGCCTTTTGTTCATCGGCGTCTTTTTCGGCCTGATTTTTTTGATGTGCCTGTTGGTCACCATGTACTATAAACAGATCACGGAGGGCTTCGAGGATCAGAAGAATTTTGAAGTGATGCAGAACGTGGGCATGAGCGACGAGGAGGTGCGCCGCACGATCCGCAAGCAGGTCTGGTTGGTATTTTTCCTGCCGTTGGCGGCGGCCTGCCTCCATACGGCGGTGGGCATCCGTCTGGTGGACAAACTGATGGGCGCCATCAATTTCTTCGCCCCGGAACTGGTCTACGGAAGTGCGGCGGCGGTCTGCGGGGTATTCGCCGTCATCTATGCCTTTTTCTATCGCCGGACGGCCCGAACCTACTATCATATTGTGAGCCGGATGCGCATTGACACGTAAGTCTCCGGCGGATATAATGAGAAAGAAGCCAATGGAAATGGAAGCCAATGTGGGTATAAGCCGATAGGAACGGAAGCCAATGGGATGGGAACGGAAGCCGATGGAATAGAAGCCAACGGAAACGGAAGTCGGCAATGAGTCCTTGGGAACGGAGGTGCGGCAGATTGGGTCAAAAAGTGGTGGCGGGCATGTCCGGGGGAGTGGATTCCTCCGTGGCCGCTTATTTATTGAAAAAACAGGGATATGAAGTGATCGGCGTCACCATGCAGATCTGGCAGGACGAAGAGGAAGGCGTCAGGGAGGAAAACGGAGGCTGCTGCGGCTTGAGCGCCGTGGAGGACGCCAGGAGGGTGGCCCAGGCCCTGGAGATCCCTTATTACGTCATGAATTTCAAAGAGGAATTCAAACGTCATGTCATGGATTATTTTACGGAAGAATATTTGCGGGGCAGAACCCCCAACCCCTGCATCGCTTGCAATCGCTATGTGAAATGGGAGGCGCTGCTGAAGCGGAGCCTGGAAATCGGGGCGGATTTTATCGCCACCGGCCACTATGCCCGGATCCATAGGCTGCCAAACGGCCGATTCGCCATCCGCAATTCTGTCACGGCCCAGAAAGATCAGACTTATGCCTTGTATAACTTGACCCAGTTCCAGCTGGCTCATACCCTGATGCCCGTGGGGGATTATAATAAGGAAGAGATTCGTCAAATGGCGGAGGAGCTGGGCCTGCCCGTGGCCCATAAGCCGGACAGCCAGGAGATCTGCTTCATTCCCGATCACGATTATGCTGCCTTCCTGGAACGGACGGCGGGAGAGAGGGTGCCTGGGCCAGGAAATTTCGTCAATGCCAAAGGAGAGGTGCTAGGACGGCACAAGGGCATCACCCATTATACCGTGGGCCAGAGAAGGGGCCTGGAGCTCCCAATGGGCCATCGCATCTTCGTGACCCGGATCTGTCCCGAGACGGACGAAGTGGTCCTGGGAGAAAATCAGGAGCTTTTGACTTCCGAGGTCCGCTGCGGTCAGGTGAACTGGATGGCTGCGGAAGGGCTGCCGGAACCCAGAAGAGTGCTGGCCAAGATCCGTTACAATCATCCCGGGGAATATGGAACCATAGAACAGCTTGGGGACGGAAGCGTGGTCTGTACCTTTGAAAAACCGGTGCGGGCGGCGGCCCCGGGCCAGGCCATGGTGTTCTATGACGGAGAAGATGTGCTGGGAGGCGGCACGATCCTGGGAGAGACTTGATTGTCTTAGCCAGTCAATACAGGGGTAAGGAACCCTGATCATTCTTCGCTTCTTTGAATCGCTGACAATAGCACAGTCCGACCGGTTTCTGGAACGCTACAGCTTCAAAAATTTTGGCTTTCGCTGTTCAAAGACCGTGTAATACCGGAAGCCGCAGTCCTGCAGGATCTGCTCCGCCCGCTGGAATTCCCGGGCCACCTGTCCGGGTTCGTGGGCGTCGGAGCCCACGGTGAGGATTTCTCCGCCCAATTCCCGGTAGCGCCGTAAGACAGCGCTGCAGGGATGGGGTTCCTTCAGACCTGCGGCCAGTCCGCCGGTGTTCACTTCGATGCCCTTCCCGGCATCGACCAGACAAGTCAATATTTGATCGAAGATATCCCCATATTTTTCATAAGAATAATTCCCGTCCCTGCCCGGGCCGTACCGCACCACGTAATCCAGGTGCCCGTACACGTCGAATTCCGAGAAGCAGCGGATATTTTCTAGGATGGAGAGAAAATATTCTCCATAAGCCTCTTCCTCGCTGCGGTCCTGGAAAAAATCAGGATAGTAAGGGTCCCTGCCGTGGCAGAGATGAGAAGAGCCGATGACGAAATCGAAACCGTATTTTCGGACGTATTCCCGGTTCTTTTCCGCCAGCTGGGGCTGCAGTCCCAGCTCGATGCCCCACAGCAGTTTGATCTTCCCTTCGTATTTTGCCCGGCACCGCAGGAATTCCCGGCGGTAGCCTTCCGTATCGGTGAGGAAAAAGCCTTCCGGTTCCTGGGGAGTGGGCGGAAAATCGAAATCATTGTGCTCCGTAAAGCACATTTGGGAGAGGCCCAGGTCGATCCCCCTTTGGATCTGGCGTTCCATGGGAGCGTCGCTGTCTCCGGAAAAAGAAGAATGCAGATGAAAGTCCGCAGTGATCGGCATGTCGGTCATCCTTTCTGAAAATTAATAATTATAAAAATTTTTCCACCTGGTCAGGTCGGGACGTCAAGGCGAAATTTTTGATCCCCGAAAATCCGGGTTTGTGTACATCTTACCAAAAAAGGGCCGCTTTGCCCAGACTTTTTCTAAAAGTTGTTAATATTTTGAAAATTTTGCAATTCATACTTTGCGAGTGGAATTTTTTGTGTTATACTATGGTGGAATTATCATGGGGGCAGTTGGTTTGCCTTTTTTCACCAAGGATATCTGCCCTGGATCAATGATTTTATTCATTTATTATATATGGAGGGCTGAAAACATGAGTACTACTTCAAAAGCGAGTCAAAGAATCACAGCTTTGCTCGACGACAACAGTTTTGTTGAAATCGGCGGTCTTGTGACGGCACGGGCCACGGATTTCAACATGAAGCCGGATGCGCTTCCTTCTGACGGGTGCGTGACCGGCTATGGAGTGATCAACGGCAATCTCGTGTACGTGTACAGCCAGGACGCCGGCGTGATGAACGGCTCCATCGGCGAAATGCACGCCAGGAAGATCACCAGACTGTACGACCTGGCCATCAAGATGGGCGCACCGGTGATCGGACTGGTGGATTCCGCCGGCCTGCGGCTGCAGGAGGCCACGGACGCCCTGAACGCTTTCGGCGAGATCTACATGAAGCAGACCCTTGCTTCCGGCGTGATCCCCCAGATCACGGCCATCTTTGGCAGCTGCGGCGGCGGATTGGGCCTGTTCCCGACGATGACGGACTTTACCTTTATGGAAGAGAAGAAGGCGCACCTGTTCGTAAATGCGCCCAATGCCCTGGACGGCAACGTGATCACCAAGTGCGACACCTCTTCGGCTGATTTCCAGGCCAAGGAGAGCGGCATCGTGGACGCAGTGGCGGACGAGGCCGGCATTCTGGCCCAGATCCGGGAGCTCGTTTCCCTACTTCCCGCCAACAATGAGGACGGAGGGGACTATGAGGAATGTGCGGACGACCTGAACCGGGTGAATCCGGAGCTGGCGGGCTGTGCGGGCGACACTTCCGTGGCCCTGTCCATTCTGGCGGACGACAACCGCTTCTTGGAACTCAAGAAGGATTATGGGAAAAACATGGTGACCGGTTTCCTGAAGCTGAACGGCGCCACCGTGGGCGCAGTGGCCAACAGAAGCGAGATCCTCGACGAGGAAGGCAACGTGGCGGAGAAGCTGGATGCGGTGCTTTCCGCGGCCGGATGCGAGAAGGCGGCGGATTTCGTGAACTTCTGCGATGCCTTCAACATTCCCGTATTGACACTGACCAACGTGAAGGGCTATGAAGCCACCGTGAGTGCGGAGAAGGAGATCGCCAAAGCCGCTGCGAAGCTGACCTACGCTTTTGCGAATGCCACCGTGCCCAAGGTGAACGTGGTGGTCGGCAAGGCTTACGGCACCGCTTACGTGGCCATGAATTCCAAGGCCATCGGCGCAGACCTGGTGATGGCCTGGCCGGATGCCGAGATCGGCACCATGGACGCCAAGCTGGCTGCCAAGATCATGTATGACGGCCAGGGAGCCGACGTGATAAACGAGAAGGCGGCGGAATATGCGGCCCTGCAGACCAGTGCGGCCAGCGCAGCCAGGAGGGGGTACGTGGATCAGATCGTGGAGGCGGCGGAGACCAGGAAATACGTGATCGGCGCTTTCGAGATGCTGTATGCGAAATGTGAAGACCGTCCTGACAAGAAGCATGGTACAGTCTAGAAAGGGTGATGTGAAGATGAAGAAATGTTTGGCTTTAATAGGTATGATCACCTGCATCCTTGGATTGTCGGCCTGCGGCGGAACGACTCTGACGGATTACGAACAGACGAAGGTGGATTATGCGAAGCAGATGGCTGCGGAGCAGATCATTCCCTTCTTTGAGAGTCTGGTGCAGAGCGGCGGTTCCGCGGTCCTGTCGGACTATACGGCGGAAGAGGTGGAGTACCAGATCGGAAGCAGCTACAACATGAACGTGGACGGCTACGCCGTGATCAAAGGGGTTTCCTCCTTTGAGTCCGCTTACAAGGAGATCGGCAGCATCCTTTCCGTGGGAGAGGCGACGGCCTCCATCGACGGGAACCAGATCATCGTTCTGGTGCAGGTGGACGGAGAAAAGAAGGATGCGGAAGCGGAGATCATTTTCTCCAATGACATGTTCATGAACCTGGAATCCGCCGCATTGAATCCCAGCTCCTCCATGGGAGAGCTGATGGAGAAGGCGGCCCTGAATACCCTGATCGGCATGGGAACGGTGTTCATCGTGCTGATCCTGATCTCCGGCGTGATCTCGGCCTTCAAGGTGATCCCCGTGATCCAGGCCAAGTTTACGAAGAAGCCTCAGGAAGAGAAGAAAGAGGCTCCTGCAGTCCAGGCGTCCGCAGCTCCTGCAGTGGAAGAGGCCGCAGAGGAAGCCGACGATCTGGAACTTGTGGCAGTGATCGCAGCCGCCATCGCCGCCAGCGAGGGTGCGGCGTCTGCGGACGGATTCGTGGTGAGAAGTATTCGCAAAGTAAATAGAAGAAGATAAATTGGAGGATAAAAAAATGAAAAATTATACCATTACTGTGAATGGAAACGTATATGACGTGGTAGTAGAAGAAGGCGCATCCACCGGAGCGCCCGTGGCAGCCAAGGCTCCCGCAGCTCCCAAGGCCGCCCCGAAGGCAGCTCCCGCAGCAGCTCCCAAGGCTGCTCCTGCAGCCGCCGGAAGCGTGAAGATCGAGGCCGGAGCCGCCGGCAAGGTGTTCAAGGTGGAAGGCAAGGTGGGCCAGGCCGTGAAGGCCGGCGACGCCGTGGTGATCCTGGAGGCCATGAAGATGGAGATCCCCGTGGTGGCTCCTCAGGACGGAACCATTGCGAGCATCGATGTAGCCGTTGGCGATCCTGTTGAAGCCGGAGCTCTGCTGGCAACCATGAACTAAGATTGAATGCTTCTTCACAACAGGAGGTTAACAAATGGATTATATAGCGACAACACTCGACAACCTGGTTCATCAGACAGCGTTTTTCAACCTCACCTGGGGCAATTATCTGATGATCGTGGTTGCGTGTATTTTCCTTTATCTGGCGATCGCCAAGGGCTTTGAACCGCTCTTGCTCACGCCGATCGCCTTCGGCATGCTGTTGGTGAACATCTACCCGGACATCATCCTGAGCGTGGAAGATTCCGCCAACGGCACCGGCGGTTTGTTGTATTATTTCTACGTGTTGGATGAATGGGCCATACTGCCCTCCCTGATCTTCATGGGCGTGGGCGCCATGACGGACTTCGGTCCCCTCATCGCCAATCCCAAGAGCTTCCTTCTGGGTGCGGCGGCCCAGTTCGGTATTTTCGCCGCTTACTTCGGAGCCATCTGGATGGGCTTCAACGACATGGCGGCGGCCGCCATCTCCATCATCGGCGGCGCAGACGGCCCTACCTCCATTTTCCTGGCCAGCAAGCTGGGACAGACGGCCATCCTGGGACCCATCGCCGTGGCGGCATATTCCTACATGTCCCTGGTTCCCATCATCCAGCCTCCCATCATGAAGCTGTTTACCACGGAGAAGGAGCGCAAGATCAAGATGGCGCAGCTGCGGCCGGTATCCAAGCTGGAGAAGATCCTCTTCCCCATCGTCGTTACCATCGTGGTCTGCCTGATCCTTCCTACCACCGCTCCCCTGGTGGGCATGCTGATGCTGGGCAACCTGTTCCGGGAGTCCGGCGTGGTGAGACAGCTGCAGGAGACCGCTTCCAACGCCCTGATGTATATCGTGGTCATTTTGCTCGGCACTTCCGTGGGCGCCACCACCAGTGCGGAAGCCTTCCTGAACCTGGATACTCTTAAGATCGTGGCCCTGGGCCTGATTGCCTTTATGTTCGGCACGGCGGCCGGGGTGCTGTTCGGCAAGCTGATGTGCATCGCCACCCACGGCAAGGTGAATCCTCTGATCGGTTCCGCCGGCGTGTCCGCCGTACCCATGGCGGCCCGGGTTTCCCAGAAGGTCGGAGCGGAAGCGGATCCCACCAACTTCCTTTTGATGCATGCCATGGGACCTAACGTGGCGGGCGTCATCGGAACCGCAGTGGCGGCCGGAACCTTCATGGCGATCTTCGGAGTGTTCTAAGAGATGAAAAATGGATCTTTTGATTTCGGATAAATATGTGGAGGAAAAAGAAATGGCAGAACAAGCAAAGAAACCGATTAAAATAACGGAAACGATTCTGCGTGACGCCCATCAGTCCCTGATCGCCACCAGGATGCCCACGGACTTCATGCTTCCCATCGTGGAGAAGATGGATCAGGTGGGATACCACTCCGTGGAGTGCTGGGGCGGCGCCACTTTTGACGCATCCCTTCGTTTCCTGAAGGAAGATCCCTGGGACAGACTGCGGAAGCTGCGTGACGGCTTCAAGCACACCAAGCTGCAGATGCTGTTCAGAGGTCAGAACATCCTGGGCTACAGGCCCTATGCCGACGACGTGGTGGAGAACTTCGTACAGAAGTCCATCGCCAACGGCATCGACATCATCCGTATTTTCGACTGTCTGAACGATCTGCGCAACCTGCAGGCCGCAGTGGACGCCACCAACAAGTTCAAGGTGCAGGAGGGCCGGGGCCACGCACAGGTCGCCCTGTCCTATACCCTGGGCGACGCCTACACCCTGGAGTACTGGATGAACACCGCCAAGAGGATCGAGGAGATGGGTGCGGATTCCATCTGTATCAAGGATATGGCGGGACTTCTGGTGCCTTACAAGGCCAGTGAGATGATCAAGGCCATGAAGAGCGCCACCAAGCTTCCCATCCAGCTGCATACCCATTACACCTCCGGCGTGGCCAGCATGACCTATCTGAAGGCCGTGGAAGCCGGGGTGGACGTGATCGATACCGCCATGAGTCCTTTCGCCCTGGGAACATCTCAGCCCGCCACCGAAGTGATGGTGGAGGCTTTCCGGGATACGCCTTACGACACCGGCTTCGACCAGAACCTGCTGGCGGAGATCGCAGACTATTTCAGACCTTACAGAGACGAGTGCCTGAAGAACGGCCTGCTGAATCCCAAGGTGATGGGCGTGGATATCAAGACGCTGCTGTACCAGGTGCCCGGCGGCATGCTTTCCAACATGGTGAGCCAGCTGAAGGAGCAGAATGCGGAAGACAAGTATTACGATGTGCTGCAGGAAGTGCCCAGAGTGCGTAAGGATCTGGGCGAGCCCCCGCTGGTGACACCTTCTTCCCAGATCGTGGGCACCCAGGCTGTGTTCAACGTGCTGATGGGCGAGCGCTACAAGATGGCCACCAAGGAGACCAAGGCAATGCTCCGCGGCGAATATGGCCAGACTATCAAGCCCATGAACCAGGAAGTCATCGACAAGGTCATCCCCGGAGAAGAGAGAATCACCTGCCGGTATGCGGACCTGCTGGAAAACGAAATGGATAAGCTGGAAAGCGAGATGAAGGAATACAAACAGCAGGATGAGGACGTCCTGAGCTATGCGCTGTTCCCTCAAGTGGCCATGGACTTCTTCAAGTACCGTCAGGCACAGCAGGAGAAGGTGGACATGACCCAGGCGGATACCAAGAACGGGGCCTATCCGATATAAAAAAAGAATTGGTTTATCATTTCATAATGCAAAAAGGACCTGAAGCATGTTGTATGACGTGCTTCAGGTTCTTGCGTAAAATGGAAATATTACATTTTTATAAAATTATGTTAACTTTACGCCGACATGTTTAATTCCATATTAAAAATGAATTGCGCAAGTTGCATATATTGTATAATTTTTTTAACAAAAAGAGAAGGAGAGACACATGAAAAAGGTGGTTGCATGTCTGCTCGCATTTTGCCTTCTAATTCAGCTTTCCACAGGAGCGTTTGCTGCAGGAGACGTATGGGCGGACGGAAATCAAGATTTGGGGAGAACGGATTTGAGCGGGGGAGACAATACGGTTGGAGATGCGCCCTCTGAGGAAGTGGGTCTGCAGGAGAACCAGATTGAGGTTCAGATCAACTCCAACTACGCCTTTGCGGAGACGACGGTTTTCAACGTGACGTTGAGTTCTCCGCAGGGAGTCGTACAGACGAAGACGGCCGGGGTATCCAGACCGGCAACCTTTGGGGAAGGGCTTGCCTATGATACTGACTACACGATAACCGTGACGGCCGATCATTATCTTGCTTACACACAGCAAAATATAAGAATGGACCGGAAGAAGGGCTCCGGATTGAAATATGTGGTAAAATTATTTACTTCATATGATGACGTCAAATATTATGCGGCCTCCGGCCGGGAATTTGGCACCCATCAGCCCGGGGTGATTCCGCTTGGAGACGTGAACGGAGATGGAAAGATCGATAGAACGGACGTCCAGGAAATGGAGGCGGAACTCTTTACGGAGAATCCCGCTGCAGATCTGAATGGAGACGGAAGGGTGGATCTGGCGGATCTCCAGTATTTATCGGAAAACGTGAACAGAGGATGTCAACAGTCGGATATATTTGTGGAGGTATTGACCTCCAATATTGCCGTGGGAAAAAGTGAAAATACGACTGTGACTGCGGTGAACAGAGAATCCGGAGAGCCCGTGGACATTAAGGAAGCTCTTTTTCAGAATAATGACGCCGTTGTGGAACTGCTGCCCGGAAGGGCGGAGGAAGAGATTTCTCCGGACAATCCTGTGGAAATCGGTCTGACCATTGCCGGAGATGCCAGCGAAGGCGTTCCCATGGAGGGGATTGTCATAAAGTCTCCATTTGACAATACGCTTGAGAGCGGGGAGGTCATCGTGGAGTACTTGAAAGAAAACGGGGAAAAAGCCGAGCGGCATGTTGCGTTTGGCGGATCGTCTGCGGGCGGGTTCGCCATAGTCGGGACGATTGGTATGCCGGGGATTTCTACGATTGAGAACGACAGTGCGAAAGTGGAAAACGGCAACATCGTGGTGGATCTGGGGGGACAAATTGCAGTCAAAAAGGTTACCATAAGGATTACCGGCACTGCGAGCAACCATTTGGCCGAAATCAGCCAGGTGGAATTCCTGAATGACATGAAGGACAGGATTCCCGAACCGACATTGAACATTCCTCATGACATTAAGTGGGAAGCGGGGAGCAAGTCCTTTGGTCTCGCCTGGAGCAATGAAGTGAACGTGACGGGATATGACGTGGAGATCACCCATTATGAAAGGGACTCTGCGGTTCCTTCGGGGGAAGGTTCCTGGATCGTGTCCACGGATACGAATTATTTGACGGTGACGGCGATCAATGGGAAGGAATTGGTGAATTACGATACATACAAGGTGAGGATTCGTTCTGTCAATGCTTCCTGGAAGAGCAAATATTCCGAGGAAATCGCAGTGATACCGAAGCCGACGGACAAGCCTGCACCGCCGGACAACGTGGTGGCTGCGGCCGGAAGCGGAATGATTACGCTGAGCTGGAAGAAGATGAAGGATACCCTTTCCTATACCGTGTATTATCAGGAGAAGGATAATCCGTCCACCTTGAAGTCCGTGCCGGGCCTTACGGGGACAAGCTATGAAATCAGGGCTCTGCCTGCGGAGGTTAAGACATATACGGTCTGGGTTACCGGCACCAATGAGCTGGGAGAGGGCGGCGCGTCCTTGAAGAGCAATGTGACCACCACGGTCATTTCACCGGTGCGGTTCCCTGAATACATGTTGTTTACCAAGCCTTCGGAAGGGGGAATCAGCAACATTAAGGCCGCTTCCTGGAACCCTCATGATACGAGGACGAAGGGAATGTACAATGGCAAGGATACCGAGTCCGGAAGCGCAATGGGGCTGGTGGACAATGACTTTGGTTCCTACTATCATATTGCGGACTGGGATGACGGCTGTTCCTATGCCGGATGGGACAAGGGCGTCACGGTGACTTTGACTGAAAAACATGAGATGAACATGATCATGTTTGCGGATATTGTGGACAACACCTATTACAATGCGGCCGTGTACTATATGCAGTACTCCAAGGATTTGCTGGGAAGGGAAACTGCGACGGAGGTCAAGGCCGAAAACGTGACGGTGTCCTCCCGGCTGGATGAAAACGGAAGACGCTACCATATCATTAAGCTTTATGATTCCATTACGACGGATCAGGTGAGGATTTGTCTGGAGAGAAGCGGCGGGGCGAGAAGCATCAGCATCGCCGAGATGAGATTTTATGATTTTGACCCGATTGAGAACAAGGTGAGGGATCTGTTCGAGGATTCCATGCATCTGGTGCTGAAAAAGGGCGTGAACCTGGACACCATTGAAAAGCTCCGCCGGGAAGTGAACGAGGCTCATCCGTATAAGGATCTGATCCATTCCGAGTTGGATACCGCAGAAAAAATCCTTAAAGATGCGGACGCTTTGAAGAATGTGGACGTGGTGACGATTTATCCCTCCATAACGGCGAAAAAGGACGGGCATCTTGGATTTGGCGGATTGAATTCCTGGCAGCCTCTGGGAATAACCGCTTATGCGGGAGAAGAGCTGGCGATTTATGTCGGTCATGCGGGCAAGAATACCGGTGCTGCCACAGAGCTGCAGGTGGTGGTCACCCAGTATCATGCGGAGTCCACGCCCTTCGTCCAAGTGATTTCTCAGAAATTGAAGGTTGGGCAGAACCTGGTGACCGTTCCGGAGATCGCTTCCTTTGACTTTGAAAAGGGCGGTTCCGTATATATCCAGTATACGGGAAACAACGCAAACGACGTATATGGAGTCAGGGTGGCGGGAGGACAGCCCATTCCCGTCCTGGATCTGTATGGCGTGGAGCCGGGCAGCGCTGATTGGCTTGCCAGGACGGAAAGCTACGTCGCAGAATTGGAGACCCAGGTGAGTCAGTTGGAAAAACTGCACAATAAAGCGCATAAAGGCAATGCGTCAAAAACCATTGACTATGAATACGATAAAAAGAATTGTATTCTGGGCGCAACGGAAATCATGATGGATCAGATGATGCTGTCCGTTTCCGGCGAGCAGATCCTGAATGGTCTGGGAGACGGCACGACTGCCCAGAGGGCGGCCAAGCTGGCGGGATCCCTTCAGGCCATGGAAGAGATGATGACCCTGTTTTACCATCATAAGGGACTGAGCAATGCGCCGGATGCGGGGGCGAAGAACAAGCTCCCGGCCCAGCATTTGAACATCAGATACCACAGAATGTTTGCGGGAGCGTTCATGTATGCCTCCGGCAACCATATCGGCATAGAATGGGATTCCGTGGCCGGTTTGTCAGGAGGAGAACCCATTGTGTCGGAGAACGGCAAGTATGTGAGCGGCAATTATTTCGGCTGGGGAATCGCCCATGAAATAGGCCATGACATCAATCAGGGCACCTATGCGATTGCGGAAGTGACGAATAATTTCTTCTCCGTGCTGGCGCAGGCGAAAGAAACCAACGAATCCGTTCGTTTCAGTTATGAAAACGTGTATGACAAGGTGACGTCCGGCGCAACGGGAAGGGCTTCCAATGTATTTACGCAGCTGGGTATGTACTGGCAGCTTCATCTGGCATATGACAAAGGGTATAATTATAAGATTTATGATACCTACAAAGAGCAGTTGGACAATTTGTTCTTCGCAAGGGTTGACACTTATGCGAGAAACGTGGGCGCAGCTCCCAAGACGGAAATCCCTCTTTCTCTGTATAATCCCGGAAAGGATGAAAACGGGAAGGACAAAAATCTTGACGTTGACATCGATCAGAAGCTGATGCGTTTGTCGGCGGCTGCGGCCCAAAGGGATTTGACGGAATTTTTCGTGCGGTGGGGCATGGTTCCTGATGAGGTGACGGCTCAATACATGGCTCAGTTTGAGAAGGAAGATCGGGCAATTTATTATGTCAATGACGAGGCCAGATTATATGCCATCAATCACGGGGGCTTAGAGGAAGCGGAGACCGTGAAGGGCAAGGACGTCGTCGGAGACGTGACCTTTAGCGTGAATCCCTCCGTCTCCAACCAGATTACGATTTCTCTGTCCAACACTGCCGCCTGTCAGGATGCTGTCCTGGGTTATGAAATAACTCGCTGTATCACAAGCGGCGGAAAAGTGGAGAAGAAGGTTGTCGGGTTTACCACGGGAGATACGTTTGTAGATACCGTTTCTTCCATCAACAACCGAGTATTCACTTATGAAGTGGCCGTAATTGACAAGTTCCTGAATCGTTCCGCTTCCAAGTCCCTGGAACCGGTCAAGGTTTCTCATGACGGAAGCTACGACAAGACGGACTGGACGGTAACTACCAACATGATTTCCCTGGCGGACGTGGATGAAACAGGGACATCCGAGGATCCCTGCGATCCGGAACCGGAGTCGGCGATTGCGCTGGCTTTCGACAACAGGACGGACACGGTCTACACGGGCGGCGCATCCGGGGAGGACCCCGTGATAACGATGGCCCTGCAGCAGACCATGGGTGTTACGGCATTGAAATATACGGCTCCGGCCGATCACAGAATTACCGCTTATACCATTCAGATCAGCCTGAATGGGACGGATTGGACGACGGTAGGGACGGGAACGTTCCAGGGAAAGACGGATACGGAGGTGGTTTATTTCAGAAATGAGAATCAGGATCCGTGGGTGTGTACCTTTGATGCGGCTTACGTGAGACTCATTGCCCAGGGACAGGGCAGAAATAATATTTCCATCGGGGAAATTGATCTTTTGGGACCGACCGGGGACAACGTGGAATTTGTGACTGACGATGCGTCTTCCCCTGCCGTGGGTTATCTGGATGCGGATTACGTGTATGATAAAGACGGCGGCAAAATCCCGAAGGGTTCCCTTGTCTTCGTGGGCCGGTACAAAGGAAATCCGGCTTATAACGTGGTGATTCTATATGACGGAGAAGGGAATATCGTCGGCGGAACGGATGAAGACGGCGCTCTGTGCGCTCATCAAATCATTTTGGCGGACGTGCCCGCCCAGGGGGATCTGGGGGAGACCAGCGACGGCAGGTTTGTCTATTGGATCGAGCCCCCGGCGTCCGGCGGCCTGCCGATGGCCCCGAACTCGGTCAGGGCGGAATTGTACCGGGTGGACAATGCCCTGAGCAACGAAGGGCAAAGACTGGTCAGTGATACAAAGCTGATCTATTTGTCCGATGGCCTGCCGGGCATCACTTTGACCGGCACAGAGGAATGAGAAAGGAGGAAACGGCACCATGAAGAGAATATTTTATTCCATAATAGCAGTATTTTTTCTGATCATGGCAGTTGACCTTCCTCCTGTCCATGCTGTAGAATGGAATGATGAGGAGGGGAAGGAAGCCCGGGATTTGCAGCTGGTATCCATTACTCCGAAATCAGAGGAATATTGCGCTGAAATCGGAGTCCGTCTCCCGGAAATGAAAGTGGCCGGGGTGAATGTGCTGACAAACGTCAAGACCTTCCTGCTGCAATTAAAGGTGACAGGAGATGTCTCGGATCCTCGTTTCGTTTTTCAGGAAAGCATCAGCCAGAATGCGGCGGTCACGGTTCAGGATTACATGTATGATGAAAGTGCGGGAATTTTCACCATTGTGGTTTCCGGCACGGAAAGTGTTTTTCAGTCCGCAGACGGCATGGTGGATCTGGGGGAACTGAGACTTTGGGAAAATGGCGGGAAGGCGGACAAGCCTTCCCGTGTCGAAGTGTCCGTCTTGGACTATCAGATTGTAAACGGACACAGCCAGCAGCCGGTGGACATTGGATATGAGGACGCCAGCAATTCCGTTGTTTTTGAGTATCAAGAGCATGGTTCCGGGGAAGAATTGGGCAATCTGATCGGCAAAGCGGCGGCGTACATCGGAGACGGCGGCGTTGAAAGCCATATCTTTGCTGGAATCCCGATTTATGACGATCTGGCAAAGGCTTATCAGGCTGCCAGGAGCGCATTGGAAACCGGGGACGGCGGCATGATGGATGCCGCATACGAGGAGCTGGAAGCGGCGGTCAAAGGGTTTGAAAGGATTCATGGGCTTCTGGATACCCTTACAAAGGCCCATTCCTCCCTTGAAAGGGCCGGAGCCGTTGATTTCGCAAAACTGAACGAGATTTATCAGGAAGCGATGAGTTATTTGAGGTCGAACGCTTCGCCGCAGGATGCGGAGGTGGAGAAGTATGTCCGTCTGGTGAAATTTGAAACGTTCGTGGCGGATTTAAGGCTCTCTGTCGCAAAATCACAGCTGACGGCCGAGGAAAAGGGAAGATATACCAGAGGAAATCTCGCCGTATGGGAAAGGGCCATGAACGCTGCGGAGGACTTGCTGAAAAGGCGGGATGCCATGGGGCTGGATGAGATTGGCACCTTGCCGGATATCGTCCCGGGAATGGCGGATGATTTGGATGGCGCCTGCGCTGGTCTGATCGATGTGACGGAATTGAAGGTCATGATGGGACGGGCCAGGGAGGTGCTGGAGGAACGGAACAAATATACGGAAACCACCATGCAGGCGCTGGATACGGCGCTGGCTGCGGCGAGAGACTTCCTTTCTTATGCGGAAGAGCATGTCATCGTCATGGAAAGCGCCTTTAACGAGAAGGGAGAAATCGTTCAGAACGGTTACGGAAGAGTTCTTGCCCTGTTGACGGGAGCCATCGACGGCAGAAAGGAAAGGGTCAGCTCTGCGGAAGTGAAGGAGACGTTGGATTGGATAGAAGAGCAGAAGCAATCCGATTACCTTCCGGATGCTTTCCAGTCGCTGTTGGATTCCGCAGCTCAGGCGAAAACGGTAATTGAAAATTCCGACAGCACCCAGGACCAGGTGCAGGAGGCGCTCGATGCGCTGAATCACGGCATTTCTTCCCTGGAGAGGACGGACGGGAACGCTGTTTCCGCACCGGAGGTGACGCCCAGCGTGACTTCCTTCCTGCCTGATACGGGGAAAGCGTCCGACGGTCTGCCGGGGAACGCATCCGACGGTCTGCCGGGGAACGCATCTGACAATTTGCCGGGGGATGCGCCTGGAGCACCGGCGGGGGTCGAAGCGGCGGCGGGCGCAGGCGTCGGCAAGGGAGTCAGCTTCCCCGTCATTATGGTATCCCTGGCCTTGGGAGCGGTTTGTGCCGAGGCAGCCTTGGTGTGTTACCTGAGAATTTCGAGAAGAAAAAAGAGAATGCGTTCCAGAAAGAAATAAAGCCGGGCCATCCATGGAAGCAAGGCTGTTCATGAGGACGGGGTCTTCCATGGAAGAAAAGGAAAGATGATGGAAAACGAATTGGAGCGGGAGCTGGGAACGGCCGAAGAGAAGAGCGTGCTTGACAGGGCCAGGGAACGACTCCCCCAAATGAGCAAAAATCAGCGACAACTGACAGAATATATTTGCGGACATTACGACCAGGCCGCCTTCCTGACGGCGGCCAGGCTGGGCGGGGAGCTGGGCATCAGCGAATCCACCGTGGTTCGCTACGCCAAAGCCCTGGGCTATGAGGGTTATCCCCAGTTCCAGAGGGCCCTGGAGGCCTGTGTGAAGGACAGGCTGAAAGGAACCGTATCCGTTGATGACGGCTTGGGGGAGCAGGGAAGCGTTTTTCCCTGCTCCGTGATGGCCAGGGATTTGGAGCGGGTGAGAACCGCCATGCAAGGTCTGGATCCGGAGACCTTTGAAACGGCGGTATCGGATATCCTGGAGGCGGAGACTGTCTACGTGATGGGGCTGCGGGGCAGCGAACCGCTGGCATCCTTTCTGCATTTTTATCTTCATATGATCCGTCCAGGGGTGGTGCTCTTGAAGAGCACGGATGTCAGCGAGATTTTCGAGCAAATGGTGCGGATCCGGGAGAAGGACTGCTTTATCGGCATCAGTTTTCCCAGGTATTCCCTGCGCACCCTGAAAGCCATGGAGTTCGCCAATGATCGCAATGCCAGGATCATTTCGATCACGGACAGCCCCCGTTCGCCCATGAATCTGTATACTTCCTGCTGTCTGTTGGCGCCCGGAGGCGAGGCTTCCATTGCGGAGTCCCTGGCGGCGCCCATGAGTCTGCTCAACGCCCTGGTGGCCGCCTTGTGCAGGAGGGTGCCGGAGCAGGTGAAACAGAATCTGTGCATGCTGGAGGAAGCCTGGAATAATTATCAGGTGGAAAGAAACGACGAGATCGACGTTTTGGATGAAGGAGTGTTGGAAGAATTTGAGCGCCAGTGAAAAAGATCAAAAAAGAGTGCTGGTTGTGGGCGGCGGGGCCGCAGGGATGATGGCCGCAATCGTTGCGGCGAGAAGCGGCGCTTCCGTGATTTTATTGGAAAAAAATGAAAAGCTGGGGAAGAAGCTTTTCATCACCGGCAAGGGAAGGTGCAACGTGACCAATGCCGGAAGCAAGGAGGATTTTTTTGCCAATGTGATGCGCAATCCCAAGTTTCTCTACAGCGCTTTTTCCGGCTTTGACAATAAGGCCATGATGGAATTTTTGGAGAAGGCGGGCTGCAGGCTGAAGGTGGAACGGGGGGAGCGGGTGTTTCCCGTCTCGGACCATTCTTCGGACGTGATCGCCGCCCTGTCCAGGGAACTCGCCGGATTGGGCGTGGAGGTACGGCTGCGTACAGAGGTGCGGGAACTTCTCCGGCAGGAGGGCATCGATGCCGCTGCTGAGAGCAGCTCGGCGGAGAAAGGTTTTTCGGAAGTCGGTTCGGCAGGAAGCGCCCTGAGAGGGGATGGCCTGGCGGAAGTCGGTTCGGCGGATGGCCTGATGGAAGTCGGATGGAAGGAAGAGAAGGATCCTGGCGGAAGCCGTGTGACCGGAGTGCGCCTGGCGAACGGGAAAGTCTTGAGGGCGGACGCCGTGATCCTGGCCACGGGAGGAATCTCTTATCCTTCCACGGGTTCCACGGGAGACGGCTACCGGTTCGCAGAAGATACCGGCCACCGTCTGACGGAACGGGCGCCGTCCTTGGTTCCCTTCACGGTGAAGGAGGGCTGGTGCAGTGAATTGATGGGTCTGTCCCTGCGCAATGTGACGGTGCGCCTGCAAAAGGGCAAGAAACAGCTGTATCAAGGCTTCGGAGAGATGCTGTTTACCCATTTCGGCATCAGCGGTCCTTTGATTTTGAGCGCCAGCAGTTATTATGCCGCAGATAAAATGAGAAAGAAAAAAGGGAGCGGCGGCACACCGCAGGCGATTGGCGAAACACCGCAGGAGGCCGAAGAGGGGGTTCGTCTTTTGATCGATCTGAAACCGGCGTTGGACGAGGCCCAGTTGGACCGGCGCTTGATGCGGGATCTGGAGGAAAATCACAATAAGCAGTTTAAAAATTCTCTGAACGCCCTGTTCCCGGCGAAGCTGATTCCGGTCATGGTATCGCTTTCCGGCATCGATCCCGAGAAGAAGTCCGGCGAGGTGAGCAGACAGGAGCGGCAGAGCTTCGGCAGGCTGATCAAGAATCTGCCTCTGACGGTGACGGGCACCAGGGATTTTGAGGAAGCCATCATTACCAGGGGCGGCGTGGACGTGCGGGACGTGAATCCCTCCACCATGGAGTCCAAACGGCTCCGGGGCCTGTATTTTGCGGGAGAGTTGATGGATCTGGACGCCCTGACGGGAGGCTACAACCTCCAGATCGCCTGGTCCACCGGATATCTGGCGGGAAAGAGCGCAGCCGGCCGGTGAAAGGGCGCAGCTTTGGCCGGAAGAATCCTGTGGGAGGAAAACGGCGAGGCAGGAAGCGGCCGGGGTAAGGGAAGCGGATGGAAAGGAAGGAAATCATGAGAGATCATAGTTATAATATTGCCATTGACGGGCCTGCGGGTGCGGGCAAAAGCACCATCGCCAGGGCCGTGGCGGCCCGGATGGGGCTGATCTACGTGGACACGGGAGCCATGTACCGGGCCATCACCCTGTTCCTTTTGCGGGAGGGGGTGGACGTGACGGATGCGGGGGCGGTGGAAGAGAAGTGCCGGAAAGCGGACGTCACCATCCGATACGAAAACGGGGAGCAAGTGGTGCTCCTGAACGGGGAAAACGTGAATCCCTATCTGCGGACGGAAGAGGTGAGCAGGACCACTTCTGTGGTCAGCACCCAGAAGAGCGTTCGGGAGAAGCTAAAGGAATTGCAGCAAAAGCTGGCGCGGGAGAGCGACTGCATCATGGACGGGCGGGATATCGGCACTTGCGTGCTTCCCCATGCGGATGTGAAGATTTTCCTGACCGCCAGCAGCCTGGTGCGGGCGAAGCGCCGCTATGCGGAGCTGACCGCCAGAGGGGAGTCCTGCGACCTGGAGCAGATCCAGCGGGACATTGAAGAGCGGGACTACCGGGACATGCACAGGGAGGTTTCCCCTTTGACGCAGGCAGAGGATGCCGTGCTGGTGGATACTTCCGATATGACCGTGGAACAGGTGATCGGACGCATTGTGGAGCTGTGCGGACGGTAGACGATTTTGAAAGAGCCGGATGGGTGCCGCCAGGAAAGGGCGGCATCGCTGGAGGTTCGGGACAGGAAAGGATATGCGGCATGGAGATCAAGGTGGCGGAAAGCGCCGGGTTCTGCTTCGGCGTGGAGCGGGCGGTGGCCAAGGTATATGAGCAGATTGACAGCGGAAAAACGATTTATACTTACGGTCCCATCATCCACAATGAGGAAGTGGTGGCGGATCTGGAGCAGAAAGGCGTGCGGATTCTTGAGAGCGAGGAAGAACTGCGGAGGCTTACGGGCGGCACCGTGATCATCCGCTCCCACGGGGTACCGAAGCGGATCTATACCTGTCTGGAGGAAAAGGGCCTGGAATGCATCGACGCCACCTGTCCCTTCGTGAAGCGGATCCACCGGATCGTGGAGAAGGAAAGCCTGGCCGGAAAGCATATCGTGGTGGTGGGAAACGCCTTTCATCCGGAGGTGGAAGGCATCGTGGGATGGTGCGAGGGGCCCGTCACCGTGCTGGAAACGCCGGAGGAAGCCATGGAATTCATCTCAAAAATGGAGGAAAATTGTCAAAAAAGGGCAGAACAGGTGAAAATTCCCCTGTGTATTGTGTCCCAGACGACATTTAATTACAAGAAATTTCAATATATAGTTGAAATTTTTCAAAAAAAAGGTTACAATGATAGTGTTGTGAATACTATCTGTAATGCAACTGAAGAACGACAGGCGCAGGCGCGTGCTATTGCAAGTGAAGCGGACGTTATGATCGTAATAGGGGGGAGACACAGTTCTAACACTAGAAAGCTCTATGAGATTTGTAGTAAGGAGTGTGAGAGAACCTATTTTATACAGAAACTGGATGACTTGCATTTAGATCTACCTAAAGCTGTACGACTCGTGGGTATTACTGCAGGGGCTTCGACCCCGAATAAATTAATTGAGGAGGTTCAAAATTATGTCAGAGTTAACTTTTGAACAGTTGTTGGAAGAGGAGGAATTAAAAACCTTTCATGCAGGGGAGGTAGTCGAGGGCACAGTCATCGATGTGAAGCCGGAAGCGGCAGTGATCAATATCGGCTATAAGTCGGACGGCATTCTTACCAAAAACGAATACACCAATGACTCCGCATTGGACATGACCACTGTTCTGAAGGTGGGGGACACCATGGAAGTGAAGGTGCTGAAACTGAATGACGGAGAAGGGCAGGTGACCTTGACTTACAAGCGTCTTGCCGCCGACAGGGGCAACAAGAGGCTGGAAGAAGCTTATAACAACAAGGAAGTGCTGAAGGCTCCCGTGACCCAGGTGCTGGAAGGCGGCCTGAGCGTCATGGTGGAGGAAATGAGGATTTTCATCCCCGCCAGCCTGGTATCCGATACTTATGAAAAGGATCTCACCAAGTATGCGGGACAGGAGATTGAATTCGTGATCAGCGAATACAATCCCAAGAGAAGAAGATACATCGGGGATCGCAAGCAGCTCCTGGTGGCCCGCAAGGCGGAGATGCAGAAGGCCCTCTTCGAGAGGATCCATGTGGGCGACGTGGTGGAAGGCGTTGTGAAGAACGTCACTGATTTCGGGGCTTTCGTGGATCTGGGCGGTGCGGACGGTCTGCTTCATATTTCCGAGATGTCCTGGGGAAGGATCGACCATCCCAAGAAGGTGTTCAAGGTAGGGGAGAAGCTGACGGTGCTGATCAAGGACATCAACGGCAGCAAGATCGCCCTTTCCTTGAAATTCGAGGATGCCAACCCCTGGAAAAATGCGGCTGAGAAGTATGCGGCGGGCAACATCGTCACCGGCAAGGTGGCCAGGATGACCGATTTCGGCGCCTTTGTGGAACTGGAGCCCGGGGTGGACGCCCTGCTTCACGTGTCCCAGATCTCCAAGGAGCATGTGGACAAGCCCTCCGACGTGTTAAAGACCGGTCAGGAGATCACGGCCAAGATCGTGGACTTCAATGAAGAAGATAAGAAGATTTCCCTGAGCATCAAGGCTCTGGAAGCGCCTCAGAAAGAGGATGAGGACGTGGTGAGCGTGGATGTGGAAAAAGTGATTTCCGAAAGCGAAGGAGAATAAATTGCCGACAACAAAGGTGCTGTGCGAATGCGCAGCACCTTTTTCGTGAAGGATATCTGGAGATGCATCATGCGGCGTTCCTGGCGGCCTCTGCGGGAAACGCCTCATAAGCGTGCTCTGGAGGACGCCGGATCACTGACAGTTGACCAGGATCATTTCCAGCAGATGGTTGGCATAGGCCGCAAAAGCCTGGCGATCCTGCTTCAGTTCCTCCGTGAGCTCGAAGAACAGTTCCTTGCTCTTGTATTCCGCCTTGAAGAAGGGCTGAAGAACGGGCTTCCATTCGGGGAGATAGAGGGAGTTTTTCCTGGTATAGCAGGTGGCTGCGGTGGCCTGGATGCGATGTTCCTTGTCCACGAAGGAGGCCACGGATTTGTGAAGGGCCACGTCCTCTTCCGGCAGATAATAATAATCCTTGTAGTTGGAATAAAAGTATTTCAACTCTCCCTCCAGGATGGGCACCCGCAGGGAACCGTGGGAGCCTTCTCCCACGAAGACGCAGCCCTTGGCGGAGGCGGTGACGGGCCTGGGCAGCGGCTTGGGAAGCCTCAGGGTCAGGAGCAGCTCCTGGCGCATCTGTCCCTCCAGGTCCCTGTAGTGATTGGACTGGGCTTTTTTCACTGTCACTTGCTGCCGGAAAAGATCATAATAGGCCAGCAGGGGCAGGAGGGTGAGCATCCCCTGGACGTCTTCTCCGTTGTGGAGCAGGAGAAGCTGGCGGGCTTCCTCGGAAGGATTTTTTAGGAATTCCTGATAGACCTTGACCAATTCGCCGCCGCTGTAGAGATCCTCCCTCTGGATCCCAAGGAACCGTTCCAGGGTCTTTTGCTTGCAGTCTTCCAGCTTCAGGAAGGATTTTAAGGGAGAAATCAAGCGGTAGAGGTCGATTGCCTCCCGTCCCTCCAGGGAATTGGGGAGGCCGTGCTGCTTGCACTTATATTTGAGGAAAGGCAGGTCGAAAGTGGTTCCGTTGAAATGCGCCAGGGTGGAAAAAGGGGCGGCGAATTCCAGGAAAGCCGACAAAACGGCGGTTTCCTCATCCTCCTTTTCCGCAAACCATTGCAGGAGCTGCCACTTTGAATTTTCAAAATAGGCACAGCCGATCAGGTACAGCTGGGAAGTGGTGGCCGTAAAGCCCGTGGTCTCAATGTCCAGAAACAAGAGCCGTCCGTCCGGGACCAGATCCTCTAGGGGGTAGGCGATGGACAGGCCGTTTAAGGTTTTTGTCAAAGTAATCATGGTGCCTCCGTTTCAAGTTTCAGTGTCGCCGGGAGAAATATCCGCCCGAAGTTATAGTAACAGTTCAGTCGCACCATTCGCAAAGCCGCACTACGTGCTTTCCGTCGCTTTGCGACTCCCTTTGCTCATAAAATGGCGCTCCCTCAGCTGCCAGACATGATGGAAAATTCGTGCAAGCACGATTTTCCATCAAATCAGGCGGCTGGCTGAACTGTTACGGGTTATAAAATAATTATAGCATAATTTTTTAAAATGAGTAGTATTTTCTGTCAAAAGATAGTATATTTAAAAGAGAGATTCCAATGAGAAAAGATGGTTTCTGACAATGCAGAAAGGATAAGTCATGGCGAAATTAACATTCGTGGGCGGGATTCATCCCTATGAAGGAAAGGATCTGTCCAAAGACAAGCCCATATTGGAGATGCATCCTAAGGGAGAAATGGTTTATCCCGTTTCCCAGCATATCGGCGCACCGGCCAAGCCCCTGGTGAAAAAAGGAGACAGGGTGCTGGTGGGGCAAAAGATCGCAGAGAGCGGAGGCTTCGTGTCCGCCCCGGTCTATTCCTCCGTGTCGGGAACGGTGAAAGCGGTGGAGCCCAGGCGGGTGGCCGTCGGGGACATGGTCCAAAGCATCGTGGTGGACAATGACGAGTTGTATGAAAACGTGGGCTTCTACCCCGTGGCGCCGGTGGAAAAACTGACCAAGACGGAGATCCTGGACATCATCCGGGAGGCCGGCATCGTGGGCATGGGAGGGGCGGGTTTTCCCACCCACGTCAAGCTTTCTCCCAAGGAGCCGGAGAAAATCGATTATGTGATCGCCAACTGTTCGGAGTGCGAGCCCTACCTGACCTCCGACTATCGGCGGATGCTGGAGGAGCCGGAAAAGCTCATCGGCGGCCTGAAGATCATCCTGAAGCTGTTCGACCGGGCGGCGGGGATCCTGGCCGTGGAGGACAACAAGCCGGACTGCATCCGGATCCTGAAGGAGCTGACCAAGAATGAGAAGAGGATCGTGGTAAAGTCCCTGAAGACCAAGTATCCCCAGGGAGCGGAGCGGCAGCTCATCTATGCCGTCACGGGACGGCAGATCAATTCCTCCATGCTGCCGGCGGACGTGGGCTGCATTGTCAACAACGTGGATACCATGGTAGCGGTGTATCGGGCCGTGATGGAGGGGGTTCCTTCCATGGAGCGGATCATCACCGTGACGGGGGACTGCGTCGCCAGGCCCCGCAACTATCGGGTGCCCACGGGAACCAGCTACAGACAGCTGGTGGAAGAGGCCGGAGGCTTTGTCAAGGAGCCGGGGAAGCTGATCTGCGGCGGCCCCATGATGGGGTTCGCCCTTTTCGACCTGGATATTCCAGTGACCAAGACGTCCACGGCCCTGCTGGCCCTGTCGGAGGACGAGGTATCCCTTCTGGCCCCCGGACCCTGCATCAACTGCGGCCGCTGTGCCCAAGTGTGTCCCGGCCGGGTGGTGCCTAGCCGGTTGGCGGATGCGGCGGAACAATCTGATGAAGAAGCCTTTTTGAAATACAACGGGATGGAGTGCTGTGAATGCGGCTGCTGCAGCTACATCTGTCCCGCCAAAAGACAGCTGACCCAGGAGATCAAGTCCATGCGGAAGCTGATTTTGGCCAAGAAGAAAAAGTAGGAGGGACGATTGTGAGCGACTTAAGGAAAATATCATCCAATCCCCATATCCGGTCCCGTTCCACCATCAGCGGCATCATGGCGGCGGTGGTGATCGCCCTGATGCCGGCCACGGGCTTTGGCATCTGGCACTTCGGCCCCCGGGCCCTGATGCTGATCGCCATTTCCATCGCATCCACCGTGGGAACGGAATTTTTGTATGGATTATTGATGAAAAAAACGACCGTGGGCGACCTTTCGGCGGTGGTGACGGGCCTGCTGCTGGCCCTGAATCTGCCGGTCAGCGTGCCCTGGTGGATTCCGGTTCTGGGCGGAGTTTTCGCCATCCTGGTGGTGAAAATGCTGTTCGGGGGACTGGGTCAGAACTTCATGAATCCGGCCCTGGCGGCCAGGTGCTTCCTGTTGATTTCCTTCCCGGCCCTGATGACGGACTTCAGCTATGACGGTATTTCCGGCGCAACGCCCCTGGCGGCCCTGAAGGCGGGGGAGAGCGTGAACGTGATGGACATGATCCTGGGACATACGGCGGGCACCATCGGGGAAACTTCCATGGTCGCCCTGGCGGTGGGAGCCTGTTTCCTGCTCCTTTGCGGAGTCATCGACCTGAAGATTCCCGGAAGCTATATCGTGACGTTTTTGCTGTTCGAAGCGATTTTCGGCGGCCACGGTTTTGATCCCGCTTATCTGGCGGCCCAGCTTTCCGGCGGCGGCCTCATGTTGGGAGCCTTCTTCATGGCCACGGACTACGTGACTCGGCCCATTACCAGCGGGGGACAATATCTGTTCGGCATTTTCCTGGGGCTGATGACGGGAATTTTCCGTATCTTCGGTCCCGGTGCGGAGGGCGTGTCCTACGCCATCATCCTGGGCAATCTGCTGGTGCCCCTGATGGAAAAGGTCACCTGGCCCAAGGCCTTCGGAAAGGGAGGGAAGCGCCATGAAAAATAGGGATATGCAGAAGCTTTGGAAAGAGGCGGGCATCCTCTTCGCCATCACTCTGGCGGCGGGGATCCTGTTGGGATTTGTCCATGAACTGACCGAGGAGCCCATCCGTCTGCAGGAGGAGAGGGCCGTGCAGGAAGCCTGCGGCAGCGCCTTCCCGGAAGAGGGAACGGTGTTCCTGGAAACTGATCTGGTTCCTTCCGAACGCTTACAAGAGGAGCTGGCCCGGTCTGAGGTGAGCATCGGAAGGATTTACGAGGCCAGGGAGGCCGGGGCGGCAGCCGGATCGGGAGCGGAAAGCTCATCGGCGACGGCTTCCGGGGAAGGTTCGGCAGGCGCTTTGAAGGGTTATGTGGCGGAGAGCACCTCCGCCAAGGGCTACGGCGGGGACATCACCCTGTACGTGGGGGTGCTGCCCGACGGAACTTTGAGCGGCGTCTCCATCCTGGAAATTGACGAGACCCCCGGCCTGGGGATGAACGCCGAGAAGGTGCTGGTGCCCCAGTTCGCCGGCAAGAATGCGGAAACCTTCACTTACATCAAGACCGGCAGTCAGTCGGACAGCGAGATTGACGCCATCAGCGGCGCCACCAAGACGACCCGGGCTTTCGTGGATGCGGTGAACGGCGCTTTGAGACTGGTAAAAGAAGAGTTGTTGGGAGGTGGTGCAGATGAATAAAGCGGGCGAGCGGCTTTGGAACGGCTTGGTAAAAGAAAATCCCACCTTTGTGCTGATGCTGGGCATGTGTCCCACTCTGGCGGTGACTACCTCCGCCGTCAACGGCCTGGGCATGGGGATGACCACCCTGGTGGTGCTGGCCCTGAGCAACCTGATGATCTCCGCCATGCGCAAGATCATTCCCAACAGTGTGCGGATCCCGGCCTTTATCGTGATCATCGCCTCTTTCGTGACCATCGTGCAGCTGCTTTTGGAGGCCTACCTGGATTCCCTGAACGACGCCCTGGGCGTATACATACCTCTGATCGTGGTGAACTGTATCATCCTGGGCCGGGCGGAAAGCTATGCCTATTCCAATCCCCCCATTCCTTCCCTGTTTGACGGGATCGGCATGGGGCTGGGCTTTACTGTGGCCCTGACCTGCATCGGCGGGGTGCGGGAGCTCTTGGGAGCAGGAGAATTGTTTGGCAGAAGGGTGATGCCGGAAAGCTTTACCCCCATCGGGATTTTCGTGCTGGCCCCCGGGGCCTTCTTCGTGCTGGCCGGGCTGTCGGCCCTGCAGAACGTGGCGAAGGCCGCCGGTGCCAAAAAGGGCAAGGACGTGAGCAAGATCGGTTCCGGCTGCAGCGAGGACTGCCTGAACTGCGGGCAGAAGGGCTGTTCCAGGAGACTGGTGGAATTCGGCGCCCAGGATCCGGAGAAAGCGAGTGCCCAGACCCTTGGGGAAACCGATGCAAAGAGTTCTGGAAAAGCGGAACCCCAAACCGTTCGGGGAACCGACATTCGGAGCCTCGGAAAAGTGGATTCCAACATTCTGGAGAAAGCGGATCAGTCCGACGTTCAGGAGATCCCTGACATCCAGATCCTTGACTGGACGAGTACGGCAAAGGAGAAGAAAAAATGACTTCTGTAAAAGAATTGCTTATTATATTGATCAGTTCTTCTTTGGTGAGCAACGTGGTGCTGAGCCAGTTCCTGGGCCTTTGCCCTTTCCTGGGGGTGTCCAGGAAGATCAATACCGCCGCCGGTATGGGCGGTGCGGTGATCTTCGTCATCACCCTGGCCAGCGGGGTGGCCGGAGTGATCTATCGGTTCGTGCTGGTGCCTTTTCACATTGAATATTTGCAGACTATCGTCTTCATCCTGGTCATAGCCGCTTTGGTGCAGTTCGTGGAAATGTTCCTGCGCAAGGCGGTTCCCGCCCTGTATGAGGCCCTGGGCGTCTATCTGCCGCTGATCACCACCAACTGCGCCGTGTTGGGCGTGGCTCTGACCAACGTGCAGAAGGAGTACGGGATCCTGGCGGGCATCGTCAACGGCTTCGCTACGGCGGTGGGCTTTACCATCTCCATCGTCATTCTGGCGGGACTTCGGGAAAAAATGGAACACAACGACGTTCCGGGACCTTTTCGGGGAATGCCCATGGTGCTGTTGACGGCCGGTCTGATGGCCATTGCGTTCTGCGGCTTCTCAGGACTTCTGTAAGTATATGCGAAAACGGGAGGAAAAAAATGCTCACTGGAATTTTAACTGCGGCCCTGGTCATAGGGCTGACGGGAATTTTGATCGGCGTCTTTCTCGGGATCGCCGGACTGCGTTTCAAGGTGGAGGTGGATGAGCGGCAGGAAGCCGTGCAGAATGCGCTTCCCGGCAATAACTGCGGCGGCTGCGGTTATGCGGGCTGCTCCGGCCTGGCGGCCGCCATCGTGAAGGGAGAGGCTCCCGTGAACGCCTGTCCCGTGGGAGGAGAGGCCGTGGGGGCCAGGATCGCCTCCATCATGGGAGTGGAAGCGGGGGAAACGGTGCGGAAGGTGGCCTTTGTCCATTGTCAGGGAGACTGCGAGAAAACCCATCCGGATTATGAGTACGTGGGAGCGGAGGATTGCCGGATGGTGAGCTTCGTGCCGGGAGGCGGGCCCAAGTCCTGCAACAGCGGCTGCCTTGGATACGGCACCTGCGTCAAGGCCTGTCCCTTTGGGGCCATTTCCATCGAAAAAGGAATTGCGGTGGTGGACCGAGAAAAGTGCAAGGCCTGCGGCAAGTGCGTGGAAGTCTGCCCCAAGCATCTGATCAGTCTGATCCCCTATGATGCGAAGTTTGCGGTGGCCTGCAGTTCCACGGACAAGGGACCGGTTACCATGAAAGCATGCGAGGTGGGCTGTATTGGTTGCGGGATCTGTCAGAAGAATTGTCCCAAGGAAGCGGTGAAGGTGGAAAATTTCCATGCGGCGATCGATCAGGAGGCCTGTGCGGGCTGCGGGATCTGTCAGCAAAAATGTCCGAA
This sequence comes from uncultured Acetatifactor sp., assembly GCA_947625675.1. Classification (GTDB taxonomy): domain Bacteria; phylum Bacillota; class Clostridia; order Lachnospirales; family Lachnospiraceae; genus Acetatifactor. The sequence goes on along the minus strand of CANQPH010000018.1, from coordinate 12,133 downwards.
AAAAAGCATCGTAAAGCTTTGATCCGGCCGAAAAGACGGGATGGACGGGAATCAGTCATATTTTTGGGACTGGCTGTATAAAATAATTATTAGTGGATGGCTGTGGAAAATCGGTTTCCGCAGCCATTATTTTATGCAGAGAGGATCAAATCAAACCATGTATCGAAGAGCATTGGAAACGCTGATTCTTGGAAATTTAGTCATTTTGGCGGGAATGGCTTGTGCGTCCGGCATCCGCCTGGAGCGGCTGGCGGCATTGCCGGTCAATCAGATGAAAATAGACGAGGCCGTGACGGCGGATGGGAAGTACAGCGGTGTGGGATTGATGTATATGGCGTCCTCCGGTCAGAGGGTGGTGGACTACGGCTTGTTGGAAGGGCCGGATACTTTAGGACGGGAAGAGAAGGGGAGAACCGGACAGCCTGTTACGACGGAAGATACTTCTCTGAGAAGAAATACCGCCCCTGGAGAAGGCTCTTCCGCAGGAGAAAGTTCTGCCATGGGAGAGGGTTCTGCTGTAGGAGAAGGTGCTGTCCCGGGAGAGGATGCTTTCTTGGAAGAAAGTTCTGTTCCAAATTGGGAGAATCCGGGCGCTTCGGGGCCGGATGAGGCTCCGGTCTACGAGCTGGACGAGGAAGAATACGACATCCTGCTGCGGATCGTGGAAGCGGAGGCCGGAAGCGAGGACGAGGACGGGAGGCTCCTGGTGGCCAACGTGGTGTTCAACCGGGTGAACAGCGAAGATTTTCCGGATACCGTGTCCGAGGTAGTGCTTCAGCAGTCCAAGGGGGTGACCCAGTTTTCCCCAGTGGCCTCCGGGAGCATCTGGAAGGTGACGGTGTCCGAGAAAACCGTCGCCGCAGTGGGACGGGCCTTGGAAGGGGAGGATATTTCCCAAGGGGCCCTGTATTTTGCGGCCAGGAAACATGCCAACAGCAAGAGCATGCGCTGGTTCGATGAGAAGCTGACTTTTTTATTCCAGCACGGGGGACATGAATTTTTTCGGTGAAAAAGTTTCTTGATTTCATAGCGGGTATGCTTTATAATGTTGTGGAACCGAAGGGCTCTGCCTTGCGGTAGAAGCGTTTTCCCGCAAAAAATATTGAGAAATCCAGTACACAGGAGGAAGAAAATAAATGCAGGTATTGTATTACAGCACGAGGAGCGCCAAGGAGCCGGTGACCGCATCCTGGGCGATTTTGAAAGGATTGTCGGAGGACGGCGGGCTGTTTGTGCCGGACCACGTCCCGGCGCTGGATAAAAGCCTGGAAGAATTGTCTCGCATGAGCTATCAGGAGACGGCTTACGAGGTGATGAAACTGTTTTTGACGGATTTCACGGAAGAGGAGCTGAAGGACTGTATCCGGAAGGCTTATGACGATAAATTCGACACCCGGGAGATCGCACCTCTGAAGGAAGCGGACGGTGCCTATTTCCTGGAACTGTTCCACGGGGCCACCATCGCCTTCAAGGACATGGCCCTGTCCATTTTGCCCCATTTGCTGACGGTCTCCGCAAGGAAGAACCATATCACCAATCAGATCGTGATCCTCACCGCCACTTCCGGGGATACCGGCAAGGCGGCCCTGGCGGGATTTGCGGAAGTGGAAGGAACCCGGATCGTGGTGTTTTATCCCAAAAACGGTGTGAGCCCCATCCAGGAGAGGCAGATGGTCACCCAGAAGGGGGCCAATACCTACGTGGTGGGGATCCATGGAAACTTCGATGACGCCCAGACCGGCGTGAAGAAAATTTTTTCCGATAAAGAGCTGGAACGGGAGATGGGAGAGAAGGGCTTCCAGTTTTCTTCCGCCAATTCCATCAACATCGGCCGTCTGGTGCCCCAGATCGTCTACTATGTCCATGCCTATGGAAGGCTTCTGGCAAAAGGACGCCTGAAAGCCGGAGAGCCCATGAACGTGGTGGTGCCCACCGGCAATTTCGGCAATATTCTGGCCGCCTTTTACGCCAAGAACATGGGCTTGCCCATCGGCAAGCTGATTTGTGCCTCCAATGACAACAAGGTGTTGTATGATTTCTTCGCCACGGGAGTCTATGACCGGAACCGGGAGTTCGTGCTGACCACGTCCCCTTCCATGGATATCCTGATCTCCAGCAATTTGGAGCGCCTGATCTACCGCATCGCCGGCAACGATCCCGTTCGCAACAGGGAGCTGATGGCTTCTCTGAGTGCCGGGGGCAGATATGAGATCACCCCTAAGATGCGGGAGCGCCTTGGGGATTTCTACGGGAATTTCGCCACGGAAGCGGAAGCTGCCGCCGCCATCGCCAGACTTTATCGGGACTGCGGCTACGTCATCGATCCCCATACCGCCGTGGCTGCCTCCGTCTATGAAAAATATCGGCAGGAGACCGGGGACGGGACGCCTTCCGTCATCGCCTCCACCGCCAGCCCTTTCAAGTTTACCAGGAGCGTCATGGAAGCCATCGATCCCAAGTATGCGGCCATGAAGGATTTCGACCTGGTGGACGAACTTTCGGCCCTGGCCGGGGTGCCCGTGCCCCCCGCCATCGAGGAGATCCGCACTGCTCCCGTCCTGCATAACCATGTATGTGAAGCGGGAGAGATGAAGCAGGTGGTGAAGGAGTTTTTAGGGATATAAAAGAAACAGCCATGCCCGGAGCAATATTCCGGGCATGGCTGTTTTTTATGGCTGATTTTTTACTGCCTTTTGTTCATTTTCACATAGTTCTTGTCCTCATGGATGGGCTTGTAGGCCGGGCGGATGATCTTGCCGTTGTTGGCCAGCTCCTCCAGCCGGTGGGCGCTCCAGCCAACGATCCTGGCGATGGCGAAGATGGGAGTGTAGAGCTCCACGGGGAGTCCCAGCATGTGGTATACGAAGCCGGAATAGAAGTCCACATTGACGCTGACGCCCTTGTAGATCTTACGCACTTCTCCGATGATCTGGGGAGACAGCTTCTCCACCAGGGAGTAGAGGGCGAATTCCCTGTGAAGGCCTTTTTCTTCGGACAGCTTTTCCACGAAGCTCTTGAAGATCACGGCCCTGGGGTCGGACTTGGAATACACCGCATGGCCCACACCGTAGATCAAGCCCGCATGGTCGAAGGCGTCCCGGTTCAGGAGCCTGCGCAGATAAGCCGCCACTTCCTCTTCATCGGTCCAGTCCTTTACCACTTGTTTCATGTCCTCGAACATCTGCACCACCTTGATGTTGGCGCCGCCGTGGCGAGGTCCCTTGAGGGAACCGATGGAAGCGGCGATGGTGGAATAGGTATCCGTCAGCGAGGAGGTCACCACGTGGGTGGTGAAGGAGGAATTGTTGCCGCCGCCGTGCTCCATATGCAATACCAGCGCAATGTCCAGAATTTTTGCCTCCAGAGGAGTGTAAGAGCTGTCCGGACGTAAAATGTGGAGAATATTTTCTGCAGTAGATAAGTTGGGCTGCGGTTGGTGTATGTAGAGGCTGTTGCCGTCGTGATAGTGACTGTAGGCTTGATATCCGTAGATACAAAGCAGAGGGAAAAGACTGATGAGCTGTAAGCACTGTCTGAGCACATTGGGAATGGAGGTGTCATCCGCCCGATCATCGTAAGCGTACAGGGTCAGAACGCTTCTCGCCAGCGTGTTCATCATGTCTCTGCTGGGGGCCTTCAGGATGATGTCCCGCACGAAGTCCGTGGGGAGGGTCCTGTAGTTGGCCAGCATTTCCCGGAAGGTTTCCAGTTCCTTGGGATTGGGGAGCTTGTCGAACAGGAGCAGATAGGTGACTTCTTCAAAACCGAACCGGCCATCGGAAGTGAAGCCCTGCACCAAGTCCTTTACGTCATAGCCCCGATAAAAAAGTCTTCCGTGACAGGGAACGCTGACCCCGTCCACCATTTTGGTGGCCCTCACATCGGAGATGTTGGTCAGTCCGGCCAGAACGCCCTTGCCGTTTAAATCCCGCAACCCCCGTTTTACGTCATATTTGGTAAACAGCTCCGTATCGATGATACCGGCTTCCTCGGACAGCTTGGACAGTCGCAGGAGTTCTGGTGTGATTTCCGTGTAACTATATTGATCCATAAAATCCATCGGCACAACCCCTTTCTATATGATTGATCTGCCGCCCTCGTAACCTCTTTTTGAAAATTTAGAAAATCCCCCAGAACTTAAAAGAACGACTATACTTAATCATACCATGAAGAGGAACCGGGAAGCAAGTAAAAATATTTGAATTTTCAATGAATATTCAATAAAGAGTTACAGTTTTCCAGAACTGTGACAATAAAGATTGCATTTTCGGCGGGAACGTATTAGAATAGGTTAGGATCTTGAGCGGAACGAGGAAAAATTGAATGCCGCCTGATCGGCGGCAGAAAGCGAGGAAATATGACGATTCAAGAAATGCTGGGCGCCGTGGACCACACCCTTTTGAAGCCCTATGCGTCCTGGGAAGAAATAAAGAAGCTCTGCGAGGAAGCCCTGGAGTTCCATACGGCCAGCGTATGCGTGCCCCCGTCCTACGTGGGGAGGATCCATGAGACTTACGGGGACCGGATCAACATCTGCACGGTGGTGGGCTTCCCCCTGGGCTACAGCGTGACGGAAGCGAAGGCGGAGGAAGTGAAGAAAGCCCTGGCGGAAGGCTGCAACGAGATCGACATGGTGATCAACCTGGGGGACGTGAAAAACGGCAGATTCGACCTGGTGGAAAAAGAGATCCGCAGCTTGAAGGAAATCTGCGGGAAGCACATTCTGAAGGTGATCGTGGAGACCTGTTACCTGACGAAGGAGGAAAAGGTGGAGCTGTGCCGGGTGGTCACGGACGCCGGGGCGGATTACATCAAGACTTCCACCGGCTTCGGGGACGGCGGCGCCACATGGGAGGATGTGGAGCTGTTCAGGGCCCATATCGGTCCTGGCGTAAAAATCAAGGCGGCGGGCGGAATCTCCACCCTGGAGGATCTGGAGATGTTCCTGGAACTGGGCTGCAGCCGCATCGGCACTTCCCGGGCCGTAGGCCTGGTCAGGGCACAGATGTGAAAAGATCGTCAGGGGTATCCGAACTCCATAGGGCGGCTCACTTTTGGAGGAGACAGAAGGTTATTAAAACAGAAACAGAAGGTTACAAAAATAGAGTTAGAAAGGCGAGGACAAAAGAGATGACAAATCAAGTGATCGTGGAGAGATTGACCAAATTGCGGGAGGCGATGGGCCGGGAGGGCATGGATTTCTATATGATGCCCACGGCGGATTTTCATAATTCCGAGTATGTGAACGATTATTTCAAGGTGAGAGAGTATTTCTGCAATTTCTCCGGTTCCAACGGTACGTTGCTGGTGTGGAAGGACGGGGCCGGATTGTGGACCGATGGCAGATATTTCATCCAGGCGGAAAGGGAGCTGACCGGCACGGGCGTGAAGCTTTTCCGGATGCTGGACGAGGGGGTGCCGTCTCTGGAGGAGTTCCTGAAGGAGCAGATGCAGGAGGGACAGACCCTGGGATTTGATGGCCGGGTGATTCCGGCCAAGGTTGGTGAACAGTATGAGAAGATGTTGTCGGAGAAAAAGATCCGCATCGTCTATGACAAGGATCTGGCCGAAGAGATCTGGCAGGACAGACCGGCCTTCCCGGCAGGCGGCATCATGCTTTTGGAGGAAAGCGTGGCGGGCCGGAGCGTGGAGGAGAAGCTGGCCGAGGTGCGGGAGAAGATGAAGAAGGAAGGGGCAGAGGCCTTTTTCCTGAGCAAGCTGGACGACCTCATGTGGCTCTACAACGTCAGGGGCAGCGACGTGGAATGCAATCCGGTGGCCATGTCCTACAGTTATGTGACGGAAGAGAGTGCCGTGCTGTTTCTTCAGAAAAAAGTGCTGACCCAGGAGGATGTGGCATATTTCCAGGAGCATCATGTCCTTTTGGAGGAGTATGACGGGGTGGTGGATTTCCTGAAAACGTTGCCGGAAGGTCAGAAGATCCTGCTGGACGACAGGCACTGCAGCTATTGTATTTATAAAACCCTGGAAAAACAGGAGCTGATCTGCAAGAAGAATCCCACCGAGCTTCTGAAGGCGGTGAAAAATCCCGTGGAACTGGCCAACATGGAGAGGGTGTTCCTGCAGGACAGCGTGGCGGTGACCAAGTTTATTTACTGGCTGAAGAAAAACATCGGCAAAATGGAGATCACGGAGATCACGGCGGCGGATCATCTGGAGCAGCTGCGCAGGAGCATTCCCGGTTTCCTGGATCTGTCCTTCCCTACCATCGCCGGGTACAAGGCCAACGCCGCCATGATGCATTACAGCGCTTCCCCGGACAGCTTCGCCGTCCTGGAGCCGGAAGGGATGCTCCTGGTGGATTCCGGCGGACAGTACCTGGGCGGCACTACGGACGTAACCAGGACCATCATCCTGGGATCTGTTTCCGAGGAGATCCGGAAGCACTATACCCTGGTGGCGGCCGCCATGCTGCAGCTGACCAATGCGGTGTGGCTCCATGGATGCACCGGACGGAATCTGGATATCATGGCGAGAGAACCCCTGTGGGAGATCGGTATCGATTACAAGTGCGGCACCGGCCACGGCGTGGGTTACATCCTGAACGTCCACGAAGGCCCTCAGAACTTAAGCTGGCGTTACATTGAGAACAACAAGGAAGCGGTTCTGGAAGAGGGCATGGATATTACCGATGAGCCCGGCGTCTACATCGAGGGAAGCCATGGCATCCGCATCGAGAACGTGCTGGTGGCCAAAAACGGAGAGAAAAACGAGTACGGTCAGTTCATGCATTTTGACACCCTCACCTATGCTCCCATCGACCGGGAGGGCATTGACGTGGGCTACCTGTCTCCCAGACAGAGGGCTTACTTGAACGCCTATCAAAAGCAGGTTTATGAGCGGGTTTCCCCTTATCTGACCCAGGAAGAACGGGAATGGCTGGCGGAAGAAACCAGAGAAATATAATGTACAGAATGTACAAATAATGTTGTGAAAATGGTAGAAAATTTTCCATTTTGGAGGAATCATAAGGAATAACGCTTGACAGGATACTGTAACATGAATTATTGTATTATTGATTGGAAATCTTATAAAGAAAGAGAGGGTATTATCAATCATGTTACAGTTTTTATCTAATCTGTTATCCTTTATTCCCAACTTGATTGTGGCCATTCTCCTCCTGATCGTGGCGCTGATTGCGGCCAAGATCGTGAAGGGGCTGGTCCTCAAGCTTCTGGGCATGGTTCATGCGGAGAAGTATCTGGAGAAGCTGGGAGTCAAGGACGTCTCCACCGGCAGTGCCACCATGTTCGTGGCGAAGCTGGCCTACTTTGTGACATTCCTGCTGTTCCTGCCGGGGGTTCTGGACAGACTGGGAATGCAGAGCGTGTCTTCTCCCATCACTTCCATGGTGCATAGCTTCCTGGATTTCATCCCCAAGGTGGTGGGCGCCGGTCTGATCGTGGCCATCGGCGTGTTCGTGGCCAATTTGCTCAGACAGCTGTTGATTTCCGCCCTGCGGGCTCTGAAGGTGGATGAGCTGCAGAAGAAGATCGGGATTCAGGCTTCCGACAGCAATCTGTTCTCCACCATCGTGGCCAACGTGGTTTATGCGGGCATTCTCCTGATCGTCATCACCTCCGCCCTGGAGCAGTTGGGCATCAACGCCATTTCCAATCCGGCCAAGGAGATCGTCGCCACCATCTTCGGCATCTTCCCTAACGTGCTGGGGGCCATTCTCGTGATCGCAGTGGGCGTCTTCATCGCACAGCTGGTGGCGAAGCTTCTGGAATCCCTGCTGGCTGGCGTGGGAACGGATACCTTGTTGGATAAGCTTCCCAAGAGCCCCAAGAAGACCATCGTGTTGTCCAAGGCCATCAGCGCCATCGTGAAATACGTGCTGATCGTGATCTTCGTGGTGCAGGGGATCAATATCCTGAAGCTCCCCGTGCTCACCAGCATCGGCAGCGCCATCATCGCTTATATGCCTCAGGTTCTGGCGGCCGTGATCATCATCGCCATCGGCTTTATCGCCGCCAGTGCGGTGGAAGCGGCTCTTGAGAAGAAGGGCCAGACCGCCAAGGTCGGCATTCTCGCCGCCAAGACGGCCATCTACGCCCTGACCGCTGTGATGTGCTTAAGCCAGCTGGGAATCGCTTCCGCCATCGTGGAGAAGGCCTTCGTCCTGATCCTGGCGGCCCTGTGCGTGGCCTTCGCCATCGCTTTCGGCGTGGGCGGCAGACAGTTCGCAGCCAATTCTCTGGACAAGCTGGAGAAGAAGCTTGAGGACAAGGAAGAGAAGTAAGAGATTTCGCCGGGATCTGCGGACCCGCCTTGCCGGGATCTGCAGAACTGTCTTGCCGGGGTCTGCGGAACTGCCTTACCAGGATCTGCGGAATTCTCCGGGAGAGAGTCCCTCGATCTGCCGGAACAGGCGGGCGAAATAATTGGGATCTCCGATCCCGCATAAATTTCCGATTTCTTCAATAGATTGATCGGTAAAACGAAGCAGCTGCTTGGCATGGGTGATGCGCACCTGTGTCAGGTAGCTGTTTATTGTCAGGCCGAATTGTTCCTTGAAGCATCTGGAGAGGTAGAACTTGTTGATATAGAACAGTTCCGCCAGGACGTCCAGGGAAATTTTATCCTGAAAATGATCGTCCAGGTATTCTTTGACGTCCTGTAGATTTCGTTTCCCGGTTCCTTCCTGGCCGGAATGTTCCGGATGCCAGCTTTCTTCCATCAAGAAGGTGAGCAGGGAAGTCAGTTTTTCAAAAAGCTGCATATCCTTCAGATAGGAGGGAGAGACGGCGATTTCATAGATCTGGGTCAGCAGGACCTCATAGCGTGCCGGGCCGTCAGGGGTGAAACAGGGCAGACCGCCTCTCTGCACGTATTTTTCATATATGGCGCCCAGGTTGGGGCCGTAGAAATGCACCCACTGCAGGCTCCAGAGGGGGTTCGCAGTGGCATGGGAATAGGCTTTATGGCAGTCGATGAAGGCGCAGTCCCCTTTGGAGAGGGCATAATGCTTTCCTTCAAAATCCAGGGCCCCTTCCCCTTCCAGCACCAGGAAAAAGAGGTAGGAGGATAAGCCTTTCCGGCTGTTTTTGTGGGGCTTCAGCGCTTTCAGCCGTCCCGTTTCCTGGAGGTGGATCAGGTTGGCCTTGGCGAAAGAGGAAGGGGTGTAAATCAGTCGGGTGGCGGATTCCATGCTTCCGTGAAATAAAGGTTGTTCCAGGGTCTGTGTCATGGGTGTTTCTCCTTTTCTTCGTATTTTCTTCGTATATATTAATTCTGATGGCGTATTTCTTGGTATATCCTGAGATGGTATGTAATAGAGCAAATCCATCATATCACAAAAGTCAATATAATGCTAGTATCCTGCAAGATATTCTCTTTTTTCGGAAAAAATAGTGTCATAAAATAGAGTATACATAAGAGAGATACGGGAGGCATTCTATGAAAAAAGCGCTTATTACGGGGATTACGGGGCAGGACGGTTCTTATCTGGCAGAACTCCTTTTGGAAAAGGGCTATGAAGTGCACGGCATCACTAGACGGGCTTCCATTGCCAACACGGCCCGGATCGACCATTTGTTGGCGGCCGGTTCCATTCGGCTCCATGATGGAGATCTGACGGATTCTTCCTCCCTGGTCCGCATCATTCAGCTGGTGCAGCCTGACGAAATCTACAATCTGGCGGCCCAGTCCCATGTACAGGTGTCTTTCGACGTGCCGGAATATTCCGGAGACGTGGATGCCATGGGCGTGCTGCGGATTCTGGAAGCCGTGCGGATTTTGGGGCTGAGCCAAAAGACCAGAATTTATCAGGCTTCCACCTCGGAATTATATGGAAAGGTGGAAGAGATTCCCCAGAATGAGAACACCCCGTTTCATCCTTATAGCCCTTATGCGGTGGCCAAGCAATATGGCTTCTGGATCACCAAGGAATATCGGGAGGCCTACGGCATCTTCGCCGTCAACGGGATTCTTTTCAACCACGAGTCCGAGCGGAGGGGAGAGAATTTCGTGACTAGGAAGATCACCCTGGCTGCGGGCAGGATTGCGGAGGGACTGCAGGAGAGATTGGAGCTGGGCAATCTGGATTCCCGCCGGGATTGGGGCTATGCGAAGGATTACGTGGAGTGCATGTGGCTGATGCTGCAGCAGGAAAAACCGGAGGACTTCGTGATCGCCACGGGGGTGCAGCATACGGTCAGGGATTTCACCACCAGGGTTTTTCAATGCAATGGCATAGAACTTCGCTGGGAGGGCGAGGGCCTGGAGGAAAAAGGAATCGATGCGGCTACCGGCAGGGTATTGGTGTCCGTGAATCCCGCCTGGTTCCGCCCCACGGACGTGGACAACCTTTGGGGAGATCCCACCAAGGCCAGGACGGTGTTGGGTTGGAATCCCCAGAAAACCAGTTATGAGGAACTGATCCGCATCATGTCGGAGCATGACAGAGAGCTGGCCAGGGAAGAAGCTGCCAAAAGGAGGATGTTGGAGTTATGATGGAGAAGGATGGAAAGATTTACGTGGCGGGTCATAACGGAATGGTGGGTTCCGCCATCGTTCGGGCCCTGGAGAAGGAAGGGTACCGCAATATCGTCACCCGCAGCCATAAGGAACTGGATTTGTGCAGGCAGGAGGCGGTGGAGGCCTTTTTTGCGGAGGAGAAGCCGGACTACGTGTTCCTGGCCGCCGCCAAGGTGGGTGGCATCGTGGCCAATCAGGAAGCCCTGGCGGATTTCATGTATGACAATATGATTTTGGAGATGAACGTGATCCACTCCGCCTGGAAAAATCATTGCCGGAAGCTGATGTTCCTGGGTTCCTCCTGCATTTATCCCAGGATGGCGCCCCAGCCCATGCCGGAGAGCTGCCTGCTCACCTCGGAGTTGGAGAAGACCAACGAGGCCTATGCCCTGGCCAAAATTTCCGGCCTGAAATACTGTGAATTTTTGAACAGACAATATGGAACGGATTATATTTCCGCCATGCCCACCAACCTTTACGGGTCCAACGACAATTATCATCCCACCCATTCCCACGTGCTGCCCGCTCTGATCCGGCGGTTCCACGAGGCGAAGGAAGCGGGGCTTGCGGAGGTGACCTGCTGGGGCACCGGCGCACCCCTGCGGGAGTTCCTCTACGTGGATGATCTGGCGGAGGCCTGCGTGTTCCTGATGAACCATTATTCCGGCAATGAGACCGTGAACGTGGGAACCGGCAAGGAGCTGACCATCAAGGAGCTGACGGAACTGGTGGCGAAGGTGGTAGGATATCAGGGAGAGATCAAATGGGACGCTTCCAAGCCCGATGGGACGCCCAGGAAGCTGCTGGACGTGTCCAAGCTGGCTGGGCTGGGCTGGACCTACACCACGGAGCTGGAGGAAGGGATCCGCTTGACCTACGAGGATTTCCTGCACAATCCCATGCAGGCGGAGAGATGATGGGGAGATTCCTTGTGCGGAGGTTTCCCATGCGCAAAACCAGCCGGCTTGCGCCGTCTGCCGCAGCTTCGCTGCTTTTCGTTTTGCTTATCGGAGGGATGTGACCAATTACGGCCGAATTTAGACGAGGAGGCAAAAGGGTCTGCCGCCGTAGGCGGCATGGACATCCTGCGTGAAAAAGCGTGTGGGAAAGCTAGCTTTCCCAACCGCTTTCTTACGCAGGATGCTCACATCACTTTGTGATGTGAGCCCTTTTGCCTTTCAAAATTCCCTGGCCGTGAATGGTAACATGAAAGTTGGAAAATGTTAAAATTTCCTATTGTAAAATGCGTAGGAATTGGCTATAATGTTAATAACCTGAGGTGTGCGATTATTCCTGTGCATTTTGAACCTACCTTACTTTAAACGGGATTCCTATATTGCCGAGTGGCTGTCAAGCCCTCACTCGTAAGAGGATTGGAAGGGAAGGCAAAAGCTTTGGCTGCGGATTTAACCCACCTGGCGTGCGCTAGGAGTCAGAAGGCAGGAAGCGGCACCTTGGGCCGTTTTCACAGATTATATACAAAAGAGAAAGAGCAGTCCTTGGGGCTGCTTTTTCCATATGAAGCTTTTCTGGTAAGAAAATGTCAGGGGGAAAAGATTGGAAATAGCCGAACGGCTATTTCCAATCTCGGGATTTGTGCTGCCGCACAAAGTCCCCTAAATTCAAATGC
>CANQPH010000017.1 GCA_947625675.1 uncultured Acetatifactor sp. | reverse complement strand
CAGCGAGGCCTGCCTGCTGGGCACCACGGGCTACGGCTACAACGATCTGGGCAGGGATACCCTGGAGCGGGTCTATGCGGATACTTTCCACACGGAGGACTGTCTGATTCGGCCCCAGATCACCTGCGGCACCCACGCCCTGGCTCTGGCTCTGATGAGCAACCTGCGGCCCGGGGACGAGCTTTTTTCTCCCGTGGGCAAGCCTTACGACACCTTGGAGGAAGTCATCGGGATCCGGCCTTCCAAGGGTTCCTTGGCGGAGTACGGCATCACTTACAGACAGGTGGACTTGAAGCCGGACGGGAGCTTTGATTATGAAAACATCCGCAAGGCCCTGAATGAGAAGACCCGCCTGGTGACCATCCAGCGGTCCAAGGGCTATCAGACCAGACCCACCTTGAGCATCGACCGGATCGGGGAACTGATCTCCTTTATCAAGAGCTGCAAGCCGGACGTGCTCTGCATGGTGGACAATTCCTACGGAGAATTTACGGAAGAGCGGGAACCTTCCGACGTAGGGGCGGACATGGTGGTGGGATCCCTCATCAAGAACCCCGGAGGCGGCCTGGCCCCCATCGGCGGCTACATCGCCGGCCGGAAGGAGTGCGTGGAAAATGCGGCCTTCCGCCTGACCGCCCCGGGCCTGGGCAAGGAGGTGGGAGCCTCCCTGCACGCCCTGCCCCAGCTGTACCAGGGCTTTTTCCTAGCCCCCACGGTCACGGCCAGCGCCTTGAAGGGGGCGATCTTCGCCGCAAACATTTATGAAAACCTTGGATTTCCGGTGATTCCGGACGGGAAGGAGGAACGGCACGACATCATCCAGGCCGTGACCCTGGGCACCCCGGAGGGGGTGATCGCTTTCTGCCAGGGCATCCAGGCCGCCTCTCCCGTGGACAGCTTCGTGACCCCGGAGCCCTGGGACATGCCGGGATACGATTCCGAGGTGATCATGGCGGCCGGGGCCTTCGTCTCCGGCTCCTCCATCGAGCTTTCCGCAGACGCTCCCGTCCGGCCTCCCTATGCGGTCTTTTTCCAGGGAGGAATCACCTGGCCCCACGCCAGGTTCGGCAATCTTAAGGCCCTTCAGGCCCTGGTGGACAGGGGTGTCGTTTCTGCGGAGGATCTGCAAAAAGCGAAAGAAAAATTAAGAAAAAGCACGAAATAAAATTGTGAAATCTTGTGTACAGAAGCCTGGAAATATGTTACTATGAATAGTGACCGGATTTTGGACAGGCTTTTGCGGACGGTATCTTCGGGCAGATACTGAAATACGAAAGAAAGTTGAGGAAGTACATTGAAACGGGTGAACTGGATATTGGTGCTCCTGGTGCTCATCGGTTTTGTAATCGGGCGTTTTATCGGCACCTATTTTAGCGGAACATTCTTGAATTATGGGCAATCCTTCGGGCTGAGCTCGCCGATCGAGCTGAATCTGGGCTTCATCATTTTGACCTTCGGGCTGCAGATCAACATTACCATTGCCAGCGTCCTGGGCGTGGTGATCGCCCTGGTAGTGTATCGCTTTATCCGCTGACATTCCGTTGGCTCCCCCGATTTTTCATGTTTTTTGCCTTCCGTTTTCTGTGTCGGCAAAGCTTTTACATCGGAGAAGGTCCGGTAGGACAATATGAAAAACAAACAAGAAATGGCGGTGACCAACAAGCCTTATGAGAAATTTCTGGCTTATGGGCCGGGGTCTCTGACGGAGAGCGAGCTTTTGGCCATTATTTTGCGGACGGGCACCAGGGACAGGGACGCCCTGGGAGTGGCGGAACAGGTGCTGGGACTGGCCAGATATCCCAGGGAAGGGCTTCTGGGGCTGTATGACGTGACCCTGGAGGAACTGAAGGAGATCAAGGGGATCGGCGAAGTGAAGGCGGTGCGGCTGAAATGCATCACGGAGCTGTCCGCCCGGATCCATCGGGCCAGCGCAAAAGAAAGTCTTTTGTTTACAGACTCCCGAACGGTGGCAGAATACTTTATGGAGACCCTCCGGCACCGGGACACGGAATGCGTTCTGCTGGTCTCCCTGGACGCCAAGGGACAGAACCTGAGGGAGACGGAGCTGTCAAACGGCAGCGCCACCCAGACCCTGATTTCTCCCAGGGAGGTTTTCCTGGCCGCCCTGCAGACAAAGGCGGTCAACATTCTGTTGGTGCACAATCATCCCAGCGGTGATCCTTCCCCCAGCGGGTGCGACCGGGAGCTTACGGAGCGGGTGGCCGGAGCGGGCGAGCTTCTGGGCATTCCCTTACTGGATCACATTATCATCGGAGATAATAAATATACCAGCTTTAAAGAATTGGGTTTACTATAAGAAAGGAGCTGAACATTTTGGCTAACAACGCATTCGGTATCGATCTCGGTACGAACAATATCAAGATCTACAATAGGAACGAGGATCATATCCTGGTGGAAAAGAACATGATCGCCATTGAGAACAAGAACACTCTGTTCGCCTATGGCGACTCCGCTTTTGAAATGTATGAGAAGGCCCCGGGAAATATTCATATTTCCTATCCGCTTTCCAACGGGGTTATCGCCGACATCAAGAACATGGAGACCCTGGTAAAATATTTTATCTCGGATCTCCAGAAGGGCAGTCCGAAGCCTGCGGAGTTTCTCATCGCCGTTCCCACGGACGTGACCGAGGTGGAAAAGAGGGCCTTTTACGACCTCATCCGGGATGCCAATGTGAAAGCCAGAAAGATCATGGTGGTGGAAAAGGCCGTGGCGGACGGCCTGGGCCTGGAAATCGACGTGAAGAATTCCCAGGGGGTGCTGGTGGTCAACGTGGGATATGACACCACGGAGATTTCCATCCTTTCCCTGGGAGGAATCGTGCTGAGCCGATTGATCAAGGTGGGCGGCGCCAAGTTCGATGACGCCATCCGCACCGCAGTCCGCAAGGAGTTCAGCCTGGTCATCGGGGGCAAGACGGCGGAGGCCGTGAAGATCGCTCTGAACGAGCTGGAAGCGGAAAACAGAGGCGCCGTGGTCTACGGCAGGGACATCGTGACCGGGCTTCCGGTGGAGCGGGAAATCCCCGGCAATCTCGTCCACGCTTCCCTGGAAGAGCATTTTGACACCATCGTGGACAACGTGAAGGTGATCCTGGAGAGAACTCCTCCGGAGCTGGCCGCCGATATCTACCGCCACGGCATCTACCTGACCGGCGGGGCTTCCCAGACGGGACACCTGGCGGAACGCATCGCCCAGGGCACGGGGCTTCGGGTAAATATTTCCGAGAATCCGATTACCAGCGTGGCCCTCGGACTCGCCAAGATCATCAAGGAAGACAATTATAGATCGGTAGCCTATGCGATTGAAGGGATGAGTAAATGAGCCCAGTGGTGAAGAAAAAAGGGGAGAAATTTACGATACCGAGTAAATATCTTCTCTTTGTTTTAACGGTGCTGTGCTGCGTGGCCATGCTGCTCACCTTCGGCACGGACCTGTTCAACATTCCCCTGAACTCTGCGGCAGGATACGTGATCGTTCCTTTCCAGCAGGGGATCAGCAAGACTGGGGAATGGCTTTCCAGACGGTCGGACGAGCTGAAGCAGATCAGGGATTTGCTGGAGGAAAACGCCAGGCTGAAGGACCAGGTGGCGGAGCTGACCAGCGAAAACACGGTTCTGCAGCAAAATTATTACGAGCTGAATCGTCTGGAAGATCTTTTGGAACTAAAAGAGGAATACAATCAGTACACCTCCGTGGGGGCCAGGATCATCAGCCGGGATTCCGGCAACTGGTATTCCAATTTCGTCGTGGACAAAGGATACGAGGACGGAATCGCCGTGGATATGAACGTGATGGCGGACGGCGGCCTGGTGGGAAGGGTCACCTCCGTGGGCCCCAACTGGGCGAAGGTCACCTCCATCATTTCCGATCATTCCAACGTGAGCGCCACGGTGATGCCGGAGGGCGACAACCTGATCGTTTCCGGGGATCTGCAGCTCATGAAAAACGGAGTCATCCGGTTCAGCCAGCTTCTGGACGGAGACGACGGGGTGGAGCCGGGCAACAAAGTGGTGACTTCCAGCATCAGCGATAAATTCCTGGCGGATATCCTGATCGGTTACATCGATACCATCAATCTGGACGCCAATAACCTGACCAAGTCAGGTTATATCACTCCTGTGGTGGATTTTGAACACATGGAGGAAGTGCTGATCCTCACTCAGCTGAAAACTCAGATAGAGGAAGAGGACGCTCAAGAGTAGCCGTTTCGGATCCGAAGGGAGAGAGACATGCTTAGAAAGACAGTGACGGCCCTGCTCATCCTGTTCTGTTTCCTTTTGCAGACCACGGTGTTCCGGAGCCTGAATTTTGGCGGGATCATTCCCAACCTCATGATCATACTGACATCCTCCTTCGGTTTTATGAGGGGGGAGCGGGAAGGGCTTCTCATCGGCTTTTTCTGCGGCCTGCTGTGCGATGTGTTTTACGGGGACATCCTGGGCTTTTACGCCATGGTGCTGATGTACGTGGGCTTTGTCAACGGCAAATTCAGCGGGATTTTTTATCCCCAGGACATCAAGCTTCCCATGGCCCTGATCCTCTTGAGCGACCTGACCTACGGCGTCACCTGTTACGTGCTTTTGTTCCTGCTGCGGGGAAGGCTGGATTTCACTTATTATCTTTTGAACATCATCGTGCCGGAAGCGATCTACACCATTATCGTGACGCTTCTGCTGTACCCCCTGGTGCTCGGGATCAACGGCATCCTGGAAGCCAGGGAAAAAAGGAGGGCTCAGATCTTTGTTTGACATATTTGTGGAGCGACTGAAAAGCATAGTGACCAGCCGGGCCACGGTTCTGGCCCTGGTGCTCCTTCTTCTCGGAGGGCTCCTGATCTACCGGTGTTTCGACCTGCAGATCGTGCACGGGGAAGAATACCTGGAGAACTATATTCTCAAAACGGAAAAGACCAGAACCATCGCCAGCACCAGGGGAAGGATCCTGGACCGCAACGGTAAGGTCCTGGCTTACAGTGAATTGGCCTATTCCGTGAAAATCGAGGACGTCTATGAATCAGGCCTGAGCAGGACCGCCAAAAGCCGCCTGATGAACGAGAACCTGTATCGTCTGATCAAACTGATCGAAGGGAGCGGGGACTCCGTCATTTCCGATTTTGACATCTATCTGGACGAGGACGGAAACTTTCAGTATTCCGTGGAAGGGAGAACCCTGCTGCGTTTCCTGGCGGATATCTTCGGTTATGCCTCCGCGGACAAGCTGACAGAGGAGGAAATGACCATTTCCGCAGAAGAGATGATGCAGAAATTGGGAGAAGATTTCCGCATTGGAGACTATGCGGTGGAAGGGGATTCCGACAGCGATTTCGTGGTGGGCAAAGGATACAGCAAAAAAGAACTGCTCCAGCTCGTCACCCTGCGGTATGCTTTGCGGCTGGTGGAATTCCGCAAATACGTGGGCGTCATGGTGGCCAAGGACGTCACGCCCGAGACGGTGGCGGTGATCATGGAGAATTCCGACAGCCTGCCCGGCGTGACGATCGAAGAGGATACGGTCCGAAGATACGTGGACAGCGTGTATTTCGCCCACATCCTGGGCTATACCGGCAAGATTTCCTCCGATGCCCTGACGGCCCTGAACGAGGCGGAAGCGGCGGCCGGAGGGGATCCGGAGAGGTATGGCATCAATGACGTGGTGGGCAAGGGCGGCATAGAGGAATCTATGGAAAGCGTCCTGCAGGGCCGCAAGGGAAGCGAGACGGTGGTGGCCGATAACATGGGCAAGACCCTGGAAATCAAGAACCGGGTGGAACCGACGGCCGGAGACGACGTGTACCTCACTATAGATGCGGACTTCCAAATCGCCGTTTACCATATCCTGGAGCAGCATATCGCTGGTATCGTGGCGGAAAAGGTCAAAAACATCAAAGAATACAGGCCCGGGGAGAATTCCTCCAACAAGGACATCCCCATTCCCATTTACGACGTGTACTTTGCGACCATCAACAACGGCATCCTGGACATGGATCACTTCGGCGCTCCCGATGCCGGGGAAAAGGAGCAGGAGGTCTACGCCAAATATCTCGAGTATAAAGAAGCGACTTACGACTGGCTCAGGACGGAGCTCTTGGAAAACGGAACTCCTTACAATAAACTGAAAGAAGAGTACCAGGTCTATCAGAGCCGGATCGTGGCCTTGTTAAACGAAGGCAACGTCATCGATCAGAACCTGCTGGACAAAAAAGACTCCACCTACATCGCCTGGGCGGAACGGGAAACCATCGGCCTGAAGGAATATCTGAATTATTGCATCAATTCCCGCTGGATCGACGTGAATCTTCTGCACATGGAAGATCTTTACGTGGACTCTGCGGAGACCTACAGCCGCCTGGTGGATTACGTGATCGAACTCATCGACGGCAACAGGGAGTTCCAAAAGCTGCTTTACAAATATATGCTTTTGAACGACGTGATCAATGGAAAAGACATTTGCATGCTTCTGTGCGAGCAGGACGCCGTCCCCATGGATCCGGAGGATGAAGAGAGCCTATATTTCGGCAGGATGAGCGCCTATACCTTTATGATGAACCGCATCCTGTCCCTGGACATCACGCCTGCCCAGCTGGCCCTGGATCCCTGCAACGGTTCCGTGGTGGTGACGGACGTGAACACGGGAGAGGTGCTGGCCATGGTCACCTATCCGGGCTATGACAACAACAAAATGGCCAATTCCGTGGATCCGGATTATTACGCCAAGCTTTTGGCGGACAAATCCGGTCCCCTGTGGAATTATGCCACTCAGTACAAGGCGGCGCCGGGTTCCACCTTCAAGATGATTTCCGCCACGGCCGGACTGATGGAGGGAGTGATCACCCTGCGGGACCGTATCACCTGCGTGGGCACCTACACTAACGTCACGCCTTCCCCCCGCTGCTGGTCCAGAGGGCACGGTTCCCTGGACGTGGTCGGAGGAATCCAGAATTCCTGCAATTACTTTTTCTTTGAAGTCGGCTACCGGCTGGCTTCGATGGGCGGCGCTTATGATGACCAGAGCGGTATCGACACTCTGGCAAAGTACATCGATCTTTACGGCCTGTCGGAGAAATCCGGCGTGGAAATTGCGGAATCCGCTCCTGACGTGACCACCAAGGATGCGGTGCGTTCCGCCATCGGTCAGGGCTCCAACGGATACACCACGGTGGGGCTGGCCAGGTACGTGTCCGCAGTGGCCAACGGAGGAACCTGTTACGACCTGACTCTGTTGGACAAGGTGGTGGATTGTTCCGGCAATCTTTTGGCGGATTATCAGCCGGAGATCCGCAACGTCATAGAACTGCCCCAGGAATATTGGGACGCCATCCACACCGGCATGAGAAAGGTGGTGCAGGGAAAGAAATATTTCGAGGATCTGGCCGTCAGCGTGGCGGGCAAAACCGGCACGGCGGAGCAGATCAAAACCCGTTCCAACCACGCCCTGTTTGTAGGGTATGCGCCTTATGAAGCGCCGGAGCTGGCTTTTGCCACCCGGATTCCTTTCGGCTATTCCTCGGACTATGCGGCGAAAGTTACCAAAGATGTCATAAAGTATTATTATGGACTGGCAGAGGAAGAAGACCTCATTACCGGCACGGCCAATGAGGACAATGAAGGGGTGTCGCTCAATGAATTTTAAACGAGGCGGTGGAGTTTATGAAGGAAATGGTGGTTTTAAAAAGCTATCCTCACGGTATCGTGATCAGAATGGACGAAGAAGCGTCCTTTGAAGAGATTCTCAGGGAGGTGGAATATAAATTCACCCAATCCAGAGCGTTTTTCGGCGATGTCAGCATGGCCGTTTCTCTGGAGGGCAGGGAACTCAGTTCCCGGGAGGAAGTGCAGATTCTGAACACCATCCATTCCTGCTGTGATGTGAAGGTGCTTTGCATTGTGGGAAGAGATGAGAAGACGGACAAACTTTTTGTCAAAGCGCTCAGACAGATGGAAAAAAGGCTTCAGGGAGATCAGGATGGTCAATTCTATCGGGGAAGCCTGAAGAACCATGACCGGTTGGAGACGGAGAGCAGCGTGATCATCCTGGGGGACGTGTTCCCCGGCTGCAGCGTGGTCTCCTCCAGGAACATCATCATCCTGGGCGGTCTATACGGCAGCGCTTATGCCGGAGGAAACGGCAAAAAGGAGCATTACGTCGTGGCGCTTGAAATGGAGCCGGAGTCATTGTGCATCGGCGATTTCAAATATCAGACCAGGACCAGGGGGCGAAGAAAAGGAATCTTGAAAAGTAAAATACAGCCGGAGATTGCCTACGTGAAAAACAAAAGAATCGTGTTTGAAACGCTCACCAAAGAATTGCTGGATGAATTCTGACGAAGATCCGGCAGACGACGATTAAAAGGAACCGCAAACGGTGGAAATGGAGGATGAAATGAGCAATTCCGAAGTAATTGTCGTCACGTCAGGGAAAGGCGGTGTTGGGAAGACCACCACCACCGCAAACGTAGGAACAGGTCTTGCAAAGCTGGGGAAAAAGGTTTGTCTGATCGATACGGATATCGGTCTGCGCAACCTGGACGTGGTCATGGGATTGGAAAATCGGATCGTCTACAATCTGGTGGACGTGGTGGAAGGCAGCTGCCGGGTGAAACAGGCGCTGATCCGGGACAAGCGCAATCCCAGCCTGTATTTGATGCCGTCGGCCCAGACCAGGGACAAGTCGGCGGTTTCTCCGGGACAGATGATCAAGGTCATCGAACATTTGAAGGAACAGTTCGATTACGTGATCCTGGATTGCCCTGCGGGAATCGAGCAGGGATTTCAGAACGCCATCGCCGGGGCGGACCGGGCTCTGGTGGTGACAACCCCGGAGGTTTCGGCCATCCGGGATGCGGACCGCATCATCGGCCTGCTGGAAGCCAACGGCTTCAAACAGATGGATCTGATCATCAACCGTCTTCGGATGGATATGGTCAAACGGGGGGACATGATGTCCGCCTCGGACGTCGTGGACATCCTGGCGATTCCTTTGATCGGAATCGTCCCGGATGATGAAAACGTGGTCATAGCCACCAATCAGGGAGAACCCTTGGTCGGCAGCGACAGCCCGGCCGGGAAAGCTTACGCCAACGTGGTCAGAAGAGTGACGGGAGAGGAACAGCCTTTCCTGAATTTTGAGAGAGGGATATCCTTCTGGACCAGGGTGACGGGCATATTCCACAAGGTATAGGGAGGTGCGCAGAGATGAGACGTTTTTTCCGCAGAAAAAGTTCCCGGGACGTAGCCAGGGACAGGCTGAAGATCCTCCTGATTTCGGACAGGGTGAACTGTTCTCCCGAGATGATGGAGCTGATCAAAGTGGATATCGCCAAGGTGATATCCAAATACATGAAGATAGATTTCGCCAATATGGAAATACAAATTAATGCGAAAAAAGGAGCCAGGGGCAGGACGCCGGTGCTTTACGCCAACATCCCCATCCTCGATTTACATAAGTAATACGGGAGTTTTCCAAAGGCTTTCGGATGAAAGGAAATTATGTTAAAGCGTTATAAAATTAAGAATTATGATTTTAAGCTGATTTTTATGATCCTGGCACTATCCGCCATCGGCTGCTTCGCCATCGGCAGTGCGGAACCATCCCTCCAGAGCAGACAGCTTCTGGGGGTGGCGGCGGGGACGGTCGTTATGGTGTTTATCAGCTTTTTTGATTATTCTTATCTCTTAAAATTGTATTGGCTGATGTATTTGGGGAACCTGGGATTGCTGGCGTTGGTCTTCACAAGCCTGGGAGACAGCCGGGGAATTGCCCAGAGATGGGTGGAAATCGGAAATTTTCGCTTTCAACCTTCAGAAACTGCAAAAATTTTGTTGATTTTATTCTTCGCACAGTTTATTATGAAATATAAGGAGAAGTTAAATACCTTTCCCATGGTGATAGCCTGCATCGTTCTGGTGGGCGTGCCGTGGTACGCCATCTGGGAGCAGCCGGATCTCTCCACCAGCATCATGGTGATCGTTCTGTTCTGCATCATCATGTTCGCCGGTGGTATCAGCTATAAGCTCGTGGCCGGTGTGCTGGCGGTGGCGATTCCCGCCGTGGTGGTAGTGATCGCCCTGGCCCTGTCGCCGGATGAGAATTTTGTAAACACTCATTTGAAGGATTATCAGCTGAACCGCATCCTGGCCTTCCGGGATCCGGATCAGTATGCGGACGACGAGGCTTATCAACAGCTGAATTCCGTGACGGCCATCGCCTCCGGACAGCTGGACGGAAAGGGATACCGCAATAACGAGGTCACTTCCGTAAAAAACGGGAATTTCCTGTCGGAATCCCAGACGGACTTCATCTTTGCGGTGATCGGAGAGGAATTTGGCTTCAAGGGGAGCGTGGCCGTGGTCGTGCTTCTCATGGGAATTGCTTTGGAGTGTATGTCCGTTGCCAGAAAGTCCAAGGATCTGGCGGGAACCATCATAGCGGCGGGCATGGGGGGACTGGTAGGTTTTCAAGGGTTTGTCAATATCGGAGTGGCTACTTTCCTGCTTCCCAACACGGGACTGCCCCTTCCCTTCGTGAGTTACGGCTTGACGTCTCTTATGAGCCTGTACATCGGCATGGGGTTCGTCCTAAACGTGAGGCTGCAGGCAGGAAGGCAGCCGGTTGCGGCGTAGGCAACGGAATAGTGTTATCTCAAAGAATAATGACAGAATTGACAACAACAGAAAGAGAGAGGGTATGGCATGAATATTGCGCTGATAGCACATGATGCGAAGAAAAAACTGATGCAGAATTTTTGTATTGCTTATCGGGGGATCCTGAGCAAGAATGAATTGTATGCCACCGGAACCACCGGAAGGCTGGTGGAAGAGGTGACGAATCTGAATATTCACAAATATCTGGCCGGTCATCTGGGCGGAGAGCAGCAGATCGGGGCCCAGATCGAGCACAATCAAATCGATCTTGTGATCTTCCTTCGGGATCCTTTGACGCCGAAGTCCCATGAGCCGGATGTCAATAACGTGATCAGACTGTGCGACGTGCACAATATTCCGCTGGCTACCAATCTGGCCAGTGCAGAACTGTTGATCAAGTCCTTGGATAGAGGAGATTTAGAGTGGCGTGAGATGTACAAGTAAGAAGAAAATTGTCGCTGCGGCTCTAAGCCTTTCCCTGACGTTGGGCTTATGTTCCTGCGGCGGCATGTCCTATGCGATTCCTTATCATTCAGATTCGGATATCAGCGGCTTCAACGTGATCTCCAGGCAAAAGCCAGGAACGGCGGAAAGCTTTGCGGCCAATCTATGCATAGTTGCGGGCGATGTCACGAATGACGAGCAGGTGGACATGTCCGAGGCGGGTGCGGCCATACTCTGCGATGTGGCGCATCATGAAGTTCTGTATGCCAAAAATGCCCATGAGCGGATGAATCCGGCCAGCCTCACCAAGATCATGACCGCTTACGTTGCCTTGAAATACGGTTCCATGGATCAGGTCCTGACGGCCACCAATGCGGTGAACATCACGGAAAAGGGAGCGCAGCTTCTGCCGCTGAAGGTGGGGGATACCATGACCCTGAACCAGGCTCTGCATATCCTGCTGTTATATTCCGCCAACGACGTGGCCATGATGATTGCGGAAAACGTGGCGGGCAGCGTGGAGGAATTCGTGAACCTGATGAATGACGAGGCTCAGGCCATGGGCGCCACCAACACGCATTTTTTGAATCCCCACGGCCTGACGGAGGAAGGTCATTATACCACGGCTTACGATCTCTACCTGATCCTGAATGCGGCCGTAAAGTATGACCAAATCCAGGAAATCATCCATATGAGCAGCTATCAGACCACTTACCACGATGCCTCCGGGAGCAGTATTGAACGCACTTTTTCCTCGACGAACAAATTCCTGCAGGGGGATTACCAGGCGCCGGACCAGGTCACCGTGATCGGCGGCAAGACGGGGACCACCAATGCGGCGGGGCATTGCCTGATGCTGTTGTCCAGGGACACCGTGGGGAATCCGTATATTTCCGTGATCCTGCGGTCTTCCTCCACGGATTCGCTTTATAACGAGATGATCGATTTGTTGGACGAAATAAAGAATTAGAGGTTGTTTTTTCACTTCAAATACACTATAATGTTAATAGGCTACTAAAAATTACTTTAGGAGGGTTTGCCAATGGTTCAATTAATTGTAGGAAGAAAAGGAAAGGGCAAGACGAAGCAGTTATTGGATAAAGTAAACGCTGAGATCAAGACGGTGGAGGGCAATATCGTCTATCTTGACAAGAGCACCAAGCACATGTTCGAACTGAACAACAGGGTGCGTCTGATCAATGTGGCGGATTACATGGTGGAGAACAGCGATGAGTTCCTGGGCTTCGTCAGCGGAATCATTTCCCAGGACCATGACCTGCAGCAAATGTATTTTGACAGCTTTTTGAAGATCTCCAATTTGGAGGACAAGGACATCACTGCGACCGTTTCCAAGCTGGAGAAGATGAGCGCCGCATTCCAAGTGGACTTTATCCTCAGCGTTTCTTTGGACGAGCATGAAATTCCGGAAGAATTGAAGAAAAATATCCTGATCTCCCTATAATCTACATAAGCAATGAAAGTGGTTTTCAAAGCCTCGGATATTTCCCGGGGCTTTTTCCAAGATAAAAGGATCCGGATGTAGGAGGCGCCAACCGTGGCAGGACGAAAGTCTCATAAAAGGAAGAAAGAACAAAAAATCAGAAAATATAGAAAGCCGATGAACCTGAACATCGGCATGCTGATCTTCGCCGCAGTGCTGGTCTACGTGATTTATTGCGTGGTGAATTACATCCAGTCCGATCCTCCCAGACCCTACGAGGTTCAGGAAGGCTCTCTGTCGGCCAATTCCATATACAAGGGCATCGCACTGAGAGAAGAAGTGGTCGTTACGGCCCAGACCGCCGGATATTTGAACTTTTACGCCAGAGAAGGGGAAAGAGTCGCCCAGGGGGATATCGTCTATACCGTGGATGAGACGGGACGGTTCCGAGAATATCAGGAAAGCATCAGCCTGGGGGAAAACACCCTCGACCAGCAGGAACTGCTCCAGTTTCGCAGCGAGATCGTGGACTTCATGCATGGATTTTCTCCCCAGAATTTTTCTCCCGCCTACGATTTCAAGTATGAATTGTCCGGAACGGTGCTGCGGCTGGCCAATTCCGGCATGCTGGAGGATCTGAATGCAGCATCGGAATTCCAGGGAACTTTCCAGACCTGCAAGTCGCCGGGCACGGGCATCGTGGCCTATTGGATGGACGGTTATGAGACGCTTGCGCCGGAGCAGGTGACGGAGGAACTTCTGGAAGCGAAGGATTACCAAAAAACGCAGCTGGCCGGTGCGGAGCTGGCGGCTGTGGGGGAACCGGTGTACAAGCTGTCCGTCAGCGAAAATTGGAGCGTCGTGATCCCCGTGACGGCGGAAGAGGGAACCGCACTGGAAGCGGAAGGCTACGTAAAGGTCCGATTCCTGAAAAATCAATATGAATCCTGGGCCTCCACAAAGCTATTGGTGAATCCCGACGGCAAATATTATGTGCAGCTGGATTTCAATAATTCTATGCTGACTTTTGTTTCGGACCGTTTTCTGGAAGTGGAGCTGCTTCTGAATCAGGAGACCGGTTTGAAGATTCCTCTTTCCTCCATCGCCAGGAGGGAATTTTACCTGGTGCCCGAAGCCTACATGACTCAGAGCGGCACGGACGGTTCCACCGGGGTGATCAGGCGGATCTACCTGGAGGACGGGAGCCCTTCTTCTGAATTCGTGGAAGCCGATGCCTACTCCTTCGACGAGGATACGAAGGAATATTATCTGGATACCGAGATTCTGAACATGGGGGACGTGCTGATCAAGCCGGATAGCCAGGAGACCTTCACGGTCAGCCGGAAGGAGACGCTGATCGGCGTTTACAACATGAACAAGGGGTATGCGGATTTCCGGGAGATCAACATCATCGACCAGAACGAGGAATACGCCATCGTGGAATCCAACACCCGGTACGGTCTGAACGTATATGACAACATCGTTCTGGATGCCGGGAGCGTCACTAATGAACAGTTTTTGTTTAAATAGAGACAGGGGAGGGACTGCATGATTCGGGAAAATTTGAACCGGGTGCGGGCGGGCATTGAGACCGCCTGTGAAAGAGCGTCCAGGGAGCCTTCCGAGGTGACCCTGATCGCAGTCAGCAAAACGAAGCCGCTGGAGGACCTGCAGGAAGCTTACGGGGCCGGCGTCAGGGATTTCGGGGAAAACAAGGTGCAGGAACTGGTGGAAAAGGCGGCGGCCATGCCCCAGGACATCCGCTGGCACATGATCGGCCACCTGCAGCGGAACAAGGTAAAATATATCGTGGACAAGGTATGGATGATCCACAGCGTGGATTCCCTGCGGCTGGCGGAAGAAATCAGCCGGGAAGCCCAGAAGAAGCAGACGGAGGTGCGGATCCTGGTGGAGGTCAATGCGGCGCAGGAAGAAAGCAAATTCGGCGTGTCCCCCTCCCAGACGGAAGAGTTGGTTCGCCAGATTGCGGTTCTGCCGGGGATCCGGATCTGCGGATTGATGACCATAGCCCCTTTTGTGACGGATCCGGAAGAAAATCGAAAATATTTTAAGCAATTAAAGAAATTGGCTGTTGACATAGAGGGAAAAAACATTGATAATGTTAGTATGAATTTTTTGTCGATGGGAATGACCGGAGATTATCTCGTCGCCGTGGAGGAAGGGGCGACCTTCGTCCGGGTGGGCACGGGCATCTTCGGAGAAAGGAATTATGGTGCGTTTTAGAAAAGGGTCAAAGGATCACTGTGTTGACCGTTTTGTAAGACGATTCCGATAAGAAAAAGGAGATTAGTGCGATGGGTGTAATGGACAAGTTCTTAAACATCATGAAGCTGAATGATGAGGACGATGAAGATTATTACGATGACGACTATCTGGATGAGGACGAAGAAGAGGAAGAGTCTCCCAAGAGCCGCAGAGCTTCCAAGATCAAGAGTGTGGAGGAGGATTATGATGAGCGTCCGGTCAAAAAGCCTGCGCCCAAGGTGACCCCCATGCGTCAGCCCGCTTCCCGCAGGATGTCCAGTGTAAGCGGCATGGAGGTATGCGTGGTAAAGCCCACCAGCATCGAGGATGCCAGGGAGATCACGGAAACGCTTCTCGCCAACCGAACGGTGGTGCTGAACCTGGAGGGACTGGACGTGGACGTGGCGCAGAGGATCATCGACTTTACATCCGGGTCCTGTTTTGCGATTTCCGGGAACCTTCAGAAAATCTCCCACTATATTTTCATCATCACGCCGGCCAGCGTGGATGTTTCCGGAGATTTCCAGGAGCTTTTGGGCAACGGGTTTGACGGCCCCATTGACAACAGCATCTAAGGGTCTTTTGCCAGGGCATTCGTCCCGCTATTATAGCTATTATAGAAGAAAGGATATGACAGCTGTGTGGCTGATTCTGCACAGCTGTATTTTGTGATTCATTATGGCGCAGAGATTACCGATTTTCATGAATAAAAAACCCTGCTACGACATCGTGTTCAGCCAGTCCTTTGCGGAACTGGCGGAGGAACTGGCGGAGCTCGGGACGGAGGAGAAGCAGCTGTGCATCGTGACGGATTCCACGGTGGGTCCCCTTTATGCGGAGGAGCTTCTGAAAACCCTGGAAGGCCGGTGCCGGAGGGCGGTGGTCTACACCTTCCCGGCTGGAGAGGCTTCCAAAACCCTGGACACGGTGCGGGAGGTCTATCGTTTCCTGATCGAGGAAAAATTTGACCGGAAGGACATGCTGCTGGCCCTTGGCGGCGGCGTAGTAGGGGATCTCACGGGTTTTGCGGCGGCCACTTATTTGAGGGGAATTGATTTCATACAGATTCCAACCACCCTTTTGGCCCAGGCGGACAGCAGCATCGGCGGCAAGACCGGGGTGGATTTTGACGGGTACAAGAACATGGTGGGGGCTTTTAAAATGCCCAGGCTGGTATATATGAACCTGGCCACCTTGAAAACCCTTCCGGACAGGCAGTTTTTCTCCGGCTTTGCGGAGGTGATGAAGCATGGACTCATCAAGGACGCACTTTTTTACGAATGGCTGGTGGCCAACATGTACGAAATCTGCGAGAAGGATCTGGACGTCCTGGAAGAGATGATCATGCGAAGCTGCAGCGTGAAAAAGTCCGTGGTGGAAAAGGATCCCACGGAGCAGGGGGACAGGGCCCTGCTCAACCTGGGGCACACCATCGGCCACGCCATCGAAAAAGCCAAGGATTTCAGCCTGTATCACGGGGAATGCGTGGCCCTGGGAACGGTGGCGGCGGCTTACATTTCCTGGAAAAAGGAATATATCAGCCAGGAGGAGTACCTGGAGATCCGGGACATGTTCGTTCCCTTTTATCTGCCCATCACCGTGGAGGACATCCTGCCGGAAGAGATTGCGGCGCTGACCAGGTCCGATAAGAAAATGGAAGGCGGACAGATCAAATTCATTTTGTTAAAACAGATCGGCAAGGCCGTGATCGACCGCAGCGTGACGGAGGAAGAGATTCTGGCCGCCGTCAATGAAATCTATTTCAGAGAAGAGGACGCCTATGAATAAAAAGAAGGCCGGCGTGCTGTGCCTGGATGCAGTTTTAACGGCGGTTCTGTTATTTCTGGATCAATATACCAAGCGCCTGGCCGTGCTGAAGCTGAAAGGCCAGCGGCCCTTTATCCTGATCCAAGGGGTCCTGCAGCTGGAATATCTGGAGAACCGGGGCTCCGCCTTCGGAGTGCTGCAGGGAAAGCGGGTGTTCCTTTTGGCGGTGGGAGTGGTCTTCCTGGCGGTGGTGCTCTTTTTCCTGCTGCGTCTCCCGATGAAAAAAAGGTATTTGCCCCTGCATTTCCTGGGCGTGGGGATCATCGCCGGAGGGCTCGGCAACATGATAGACCGGTTTTTCCTGGGTTACGTGGTGGATTTTATTTATTTTATCCTGATCGATTATCCGATCTTCAACGTGGCGGACTGCTTCGTGGTGGTCTCCACCATCGCTTTGTTCGTGCTGCTGCTTTTTTATTACAAAGAAGAGGAACTGGAGGCGCTGCTTCCTTTCCGGGGAAAGAAGTAGTTTTAGAGGAGGGGCATGGAAGAGTTTCGTTTTCAGATAGAAGAAGACATGGAGGATGAGAGGATCGACAAATGTATGACCATGCTGATCGATTCCCTGTCCCGTTCTTTTGTGCAGAAGCTGATCAAGGAAGGAAAGGTGCTTGTCAACGGGGAGGCCGTAAAAGGCAGTTACCGGGTCAAAACGGACGATGAAGTTTTTTTCCTGCTTCCTGAAGCCCAGGAGCCGGACATCCGGCCGGAAAACATCCCCCTGGACATCCTCTACGAGGACGAGGACGTGGTGGTGGTGAACAAGCCGAAGGGGATGGTGGTGCACCCGGCGGCGGGGCATTACAGCGGCACCCTGGTCAACGCCCTGATGTATCACTGCGGGAAGGAACTGTCCGGGATCAACGGCGTCATGCGGCCCGGCATCGTGCACCGCATCGACAGGGATACCACGGGCTCCCTCATCGTGTGCAAAAACGACCGGGCCCACAACTGCATTGCGGCCCAGCTGAAAGAGCACTCCGTTCACCGCAGTTATCGGGCGATCTGCGAGGGCGTGATCCGGGAAGATGAGCTCACCATCGACAAACCTCTGGGACGTCATCCCACGGACCGCAAAAAGATGGCGGTAAACGAACGGAACGGGAAGCGGGCCGTCACCCATGTGAAGGTTCTGAAGCGCTTTTCCAAATACACTTACATCGAATGCGTGCTGGAGACCGGCAGAACCCACCAGATTCGGGTGCATCTGGCCAGCATCGGGCATCCGATCCTGGGAGACGCCGTCTATTCCTCTGGAAAATCCCGGTTTCACCTGCAGGGGCAGACTCTGCACGCCTATACCCTGGGATTCCAGCACCCAGTCACTTCGGAGTATATCGAAGTGATAGCGCCCCTGCCGGAATACTTTATCCGCTTGTTGGAAACCTTGTCATGATTGATGGTCTGGCCGACATACTGCCTTTGCTCATAGAATGGCGGCTGGCTGAACTGTTACGATAATTGCACAATTTTCTGAAAATTTATATTGTTTATTTGGAAAGAATGCTGTATAATAAAATTGCATAGATATTTCCAGAACATAAATACTTTCAGGCAGAAAGGCGGGTGTATATATGAATACGATTATTACGATCGGACGTCAGTTTGGTTCCGCAGGAAGAGAGATTGGAGAGAAGGTTGCGGAATATTTTGGGATCAAGTGTTATGACAAGGAGCTTCTCACTCGGGCGGCAAAGGAAAGCGGTTTTTGCGAGGAAATGATTCAGAACCACGATGAAAGGCCCACGAATTCCTTCCTTTACAATCTGGTGATGGATACTTATTCTTTCGGCTATAACGCCTCTTCCTTCGTGGATATGCCCATCAGCCACAAGGTGTTCCTGGCCCAGTTCGACACCATCAAGAAAATCGCAGAAGAGGGTCCCTGCGTGATCGTGGGACGCTGTGCCGACTACGCCCTGGGCGACCTTCCCAACTGTATCCATCTCTTTATTTACGGAGACGAGGAGACCAAGGTACACCGCATCATGCGCAAGTATGATCTGAACGAGGCCAAGGCCCGGGAAATGATCATCAAAAAGGATAAGCAGAGACAGAGCTATTATAACTATTATTCCTCCAAGAAATGGGGCCGCGCGGACAGCTATGACCTGTGTATCAACAGCAGCGTCCTGGGCGTGGATGGAACGGTGAAGCTGATCGCACAATACATTGAGGATTTTGAGAAGCGCAACAATTCTGATGTGCAATAAATAAAAAGTTCTTGACATTTGAGGCACCTCATGCTATGATACAACGGTATGCCGCATAATTTAGGTTGAAGTGTGTCCTTTTTTCGGGACGCCACCAGGATTAGCGAGTAAATAGTAGGAGGTGCCTTATGTACGCAATCATTGCAACGGGCGGAAAGCAGTACAAGGTGGCTGAGGGCGACGTGCTCAAGGTTGAGAAGCTCGCCGCAGAGGTCGGTGAGAACGTTACTTTTGACCAGGTGCTGGCTGTAAGCGATGAGACTCTGAAGGTTGGCGAGGACGTGGCGAACGTGACCGTGAACGCAACCGTTATGGAGCAGGGCAAAGGTAAGAAAGTCATTGTATACAAATACAAGAGAAAAACCGGCTACCATAAGAAGAATGGTCATAGACAAGCATACACTCAGGTGAAGATCGACAAGATCAATGCTTAAGTTCTATCAGGGAACGAATTATGACTGCTGTTTTAATCTGTAAGACCAGTGAAGGAGAATACAAAAGCTTTCAATGCAGCGGACATGCCGGTTACGCCCGCAGAGGGCAGCCGGACATCCTGTGTGCGGCGGTTTCCGTTTTGGTGACCAATACCATCAATTCCCTGGAAGAGCTTGGGGGAGAGAGACTTTTGTATGAAACGAATGAAGAGACCGGTTACATTCGATGTGAATTTGTCGGAGAACTTCAGGAACGCTCCGTATTTTTGCTGGATTCCATGGTGTTCGGGCTCACGACTTTGAGCCGGACCTATGGGGAGAAGTATCTGCAAGTAAAATTTAAGGAGGTGTAGGACCATGTTGAATATGAACCTTCAATTTTTTGCTCACAAAAAGGGAGTCGGCTCTACCAAGAACGGCAGGGATTCCGAGTCCAAAAGATTGGGAGCGAAAAGGGCTGACGGACAATTCGTAAAGGCAGGAAACATTCTGTACAAGCAGCGGGGAACCAAGATCCATCCCGGCATCAATGTAGGTCGGGGCGGGGACGACACCCTGTTCGCCCTGGTGGACGGAGTGCTTAGATTTGAAAGAAAAGGAAGAGACAAGAAACAGGCTTCCGTGTATCCTGTAGAGAAATAAAGCGATTGTTCAGGGGCTTCAAACAGCTTGTTTGAAGCCTTTTTTTGAATTACGAGACAAGGAGTGGTTTGGCACATGGTGTTTGCAGACAGGGCGCAGATAAAGGTCAGGAGCGGAAAGGGCGGGGATGGACATGTTTCCTTCCGCCGGGAAAAATACGTGCCTGCCGGCGGACCGGACGGCGGGGACGGCGGTCGGGGCGGGGACGTGATCTTCGAGGTGGACGAAGGGCTCAATACCCTCATCGAATTCCGGCACATCCGCAAATATAAGGCCCAGGACGGGGAAAACGGAAACAAGCGTAACTGCCGGGGAAAAGACGGGGAAGACGTGGTGATCCGGGTGCCGGAGGGCACTGTGATCCGGGAGGCGGAAAGCGGAAAGGTCATAACGGACATGTCCGGAAGCAATCGGCGTTACGTCCTGCTGAAGGGAGGCCGGGGAGGCAGCGGGAACCAGCATTATGCCACCAGCACCATGCAGGCCCCCCAGTACGCACAGCCGGGACGGCCTGCCCAGGAGTTGGATCTGATCCTGGAGCTCAAGGTGATCGCAGACGTGGGACTGGTAGGATTCCCCAACGTGGGAAAATCCACCTTCCTGGCCAGGGTGACCAATGCCAGACCCAAGATCGCCAATTATCCTTTCACCACCCTGAATCCCAACCTTGGCGTGGTGGATCTGGACGGGGAAAAGGGATTCGTCATAGCGGACATTCCAGGACTCATCGAAGGAGCTTCCGAAGGCGTGGGATTGGGATATGAATTCCTGCGCCACATCGAACGCACCAAAGTCATGATCCACGTGGTGGATGCGGCAGGGACGGAAGGCCGGGATCCGGTGGCCGACATTTACGCCATCAACAAGGAACTGGAAGCCTATAATCCCGAGATCGCCAGACGGCCCCAAGTCATAGCCGCCAACAAAATCGACGCCATCTACGATCCGGAATCCGATGCCGTGGAGCGGCTGAGAAAAGAATTTGAGCCTAAGGGAATCCAGGTTTACCCCATTTCTGCCGTGAGCGGCCAGGGAGTGAAGGAGCTTTTGTACCATGTAAACGAGATGTTGGAGGAAATCCACGAGGAACCCACCGTGTTCGCCCAGGAGTATTTCCCGGAACAGATGATCGCTCCTCAGGAACCCTTTACCGTCACTTACGATTCCAAGGCCCATGAATACGTGGTGGAAGGGCCCCGGATCGAAAAAATGCTGGGTTATACCAATCTGGACAGCGAGAAGGGTTTCAACTTCTTCCAGAATTTCCTGAGAGAAAACGATATCCTGGCGCAGTTGGAAGAGTTGGGAATTCAAGAAGGAGATACCGTGCGGATATACGGCTGGTCCTTCAATTACTATAAATAGAAAACACGATGTTGATTTGAATGCCGCCCAATCGGCGGCAGAAATGCGAGGAAAGATGACCAGTAAGCAGAGAGCCTATTTAAAAAGTCTTGCCCATGATCTGGAGCCCGTCTTGCACGTGGGAAAATCCAGTCTGACGCCGGAGGTCACGGAGGCCGTGAGAGAGGCCTTCAATACCAGGGAACTGCTCAAGATCGGCGTGCTCAAAAATTGCATGGACGATCCCAGGGAAATTGCGGAAATGGTGGCCGAACGCACACACTCCCAGGTGGTACAGGTGATCGGGAAGAGAATTGTCCTGTACAAGCCTGACAAGGACAAGCCGAAGATCGTTCTGCCGTAACGTGTGAAGTTTCGGGGAAATGGACTATAGCATCTGGGCAAAGTTATCTTCATGAAGCGCCAAGTCCGTGAGGGGCAAGTCTATGAAAGGCCAGGCCAGTGAAAGTCAAGCCTATGAAGGGCCAGGCCAGTGAAGAGTCAAGTCCGTGAAGGGGCAAGGCTCCGGGAAGAGGAACAGGGATGCAGGGAAAACAAAAAGTGGGGATTCTGGGAGGAACTTTCGACCCGCCCCATATGGGACATTTGATGTTGGCGGAACGCGCCAGGGAAGAAGCCGGGCTGGACAAGGTCATATTTCTCCCGGCGGGCTGCCCTTATAAAAAGAAGGATCATCCGGTGCAGGATGGAACGGATCGATTGAAAATGCTGGAGCTGGCCATAGCCGGTCATGACGGGTTCGCAGTGTCGGATCTGGAGCTGGCCCGGGAAGGCGACACTTATACCTTTGAAACCATGGAAACGCTAAAGGAAATGCATCCTGAAACGGAGTATTATTTTATCATGGGGGCGGATTGTCTTTACTCCATTCAGGATTGGAGGGAGCCGGAACGGATCTTTCGGGCCTGTCACGTGATCGCCGCCGCCCGGAACTCGTCTTCCAAGGAGGAGCTGGAGCGAAAGCAGGAGGAACTTGAGAATCGATACGGGGCTCGGATCCAGCTGCTTTTTTCCCCGGAAATCGCCATTTCTTCTTCGGAAATCAGGGAACGGGTATCAGAAGGGCGGAGCATCCGGTACATGGTTCCCGAGAGCGTGCTGCGTTATGTCGAAGAGCAGGGGCTCTATCGGACATGACGTTATTGCGGGAATAGAATTTTAGCGGTAGTTCTGCAGATGTGCGGACAAAAAAGCGGCAAGGGAGCAGGAAAAAGGGAAATGAAGACTGCGGATATTAAGAAGATCAGGAAGGCCATGGAAAAATCTCAGGATCCCAAGCGGTTCGAGCATACTCTGGGCGTCGCCTACACGGCGGCAGCCCTGGCCATGCGGTATGACGCTTCCATCAAAAATGCGGAGCTGGCCGGTCTTCTCCATGACTGTGCGAAATGCCTTTCCGATGAAAAAAGGTTGGCGATCTGTAAAAAGCACAATATCAGCGTCAACGAGATCGAGCGCAGGAATCCTTTTTTACTCCATGCCAAGGTGGGAAGCTTCTTAGCCATGGACGAATACCACGTCCGGGATTTTGACGTGATCAACGCGATTCTGAACCATACCACCGGCAGGCCGGAGATGTCCCTCCTGGAGAAGATCATTTTTGTGGCGGATTATATCGAGCCCAACCGCAAGCAGGCCCCCAACCTGCAGGAGGTTCGGAAACTGGCCTTCCTGGATCTGGACGAGGCGCTGCTCAAAATCCTGGGGGACATTTTGGAATATCTGAAAAGCACGGGCGGGGACATCGATCCCATGACCCAGAGAACTTATGATTTTTATGCGGCGGAAGCCAAAAAGAAAGCAAAGAATAACGCATAGGAGGTGCTGCCATGACGCAGTCGGAGCAAATGGCCAAGCTGGCCATCGCAGCTTTGGAGGAAAAGAAGGCGGAGGAAATCAGGGTCATCGACATCAGCGAGGTGTCCGTGATAGCGGATTATTTCATCATTGCCGGAGGTTCCAACCGCAATCAGATCCAGGCCTTGAGCGACAACGTGGAGGAAAAGCTGGGGAAGGCCGGTTATCCCGTCAAACAGGTGGAAGGCTATGACACGGCCAACTGGATCCTTTTGGATTTCAAGGACGTGATCGTGCACGTTTTCGACCGGGAGAACCGTCTGCTCTATGACCTGGAGCGGATCTGGGCCGATGGAAAACAGATCGATCCCGCTTCGCTGGAAGACTGATCCATGAAAAAAGAGGAATGTATCGCTCAAATGAGAGACGCATTCCTCTTTTCCTATCAATCGTCCCGGTTTCCGAGATGCATATAAAATGAAATCAAATATAGACCGCAAAGACCAACGAGTCCATAAATGATTCTGGAAAGCCATGACATTTCGCCGAAAATAAATGCCACCAGGTCAAAACGGAAGAAACCGATCAGCCCCCAGTTGATTGCACCTATTATGGCAATGGTCAAGGCGGTACCGTCAAGATACTTGTTTCCCATGCTTGTCTGCCTCCATTCTGCCACGCTTAACGGTGGTCTTGGAGGTTAGAATCTCCGAAAGTCCCCTAAAATATGTGGCGGGAGACAAGGAAATTACTGTCAGGGCGGTGCGGCAAGGCTATGATCATAACCACGCTGCAACCATCACGGCCGCCGAAGCCTGCGGCGCAGCAGCGGCCGTGACTGTGTTCATTATGTCTAGCGGTAAGTGCGGAAAATGCCGAACACTTTTCCCATAATCTGGCAATCATCAACGATGATGGGCTCCATGGTATCGTTCTCCGGCTGAAGGCGAATGTGGCCATTTTCTTTGTAAAAACGCTTTACCGTGGCGGAATCATCGACCAGGGCCACCACGATATCGCCGTTCTGGGCGGTGCTGCACATATTCACGAACAAGCGGTCCCCGTTCAGGATACCGGCGTTGATCATGGAATCTCCCCGCACGTTCAAAATGAAGGATTCCCCCTTGGGCACCACGTCGGCGGGCACAGGGAAATATTCCTCAATGTTCTCCTCCGCCAGGATGGGCTGACCGGCGGCCACGTTGCCCACGATGGGAATGCTGACCATCTCGGTGCGGACCATCTGAAAGCTGTCGTCACAGATCTCTATGGCCCTGGGCTTGGTGGGATCCCGCCGGATGTATCCGTTTTTTTCCAGGGATTCCAAATGGGAGTGGACGGAAGACGTGGACTTGAGATGCACCGTCTCACAGATTTCCCGAACCGTGGGCGGATACCCCTTTTTCAAAATCTCATTCTTGATATATTCCAGTATTTCCCTCTGCTTGGCAGTGATCTTCCCGTAACCCATTCCATTTCCTCCGCTCAATAATTTCTATAAAATCGATACCAAATATAATACCTTTTTCATTGTATCATATTTTTTCCCGAAAAGCAAACATATATTCCAAAAATATGTTCGATTTTTTTGGAAAAAGCTATTGACAATCGAATGTTTGTTCGGTATAATGCAATATAGAACAAACGTTCGCAAACATATTTTCTGTATCTGGGAATAAGAGAAAGAGGGATGGAAAATGACGGAGAGGGAAATACGCAGCCAAAAGTGGAAGAGCAGAAGGAAACGGCAGATTCGGGCCAATATACAGCGGACGATTCTGGCGGCGATTGTCATCGTGCTGGTTGGGATTTCCTGTCACATGATATCCAACGCCCAGTCCGAAATTGAAGATGTGTCCTATAAATATTATACCAGCATTCAGGTTGCTCAGGGAGAGTCCCTTTGGTCCATTGCGAAAGAGTACAGGGATGCTCATTATGACAGCGCCAGAGACTATGTGGATGAAGTGGTCAATATCAAT
Organism: uncultured Acetatifactor sp.; assembly: GCA_947625675.1. Lineage (GTDB taxonomy): Bacteria > Bacillota > Clostridia > Lachnospirales > Lachnospiraceae > Acetatifactor. The sequence goes on along the minus strand of CANQPH010000017.1, from coordinate 29,450 downwards.
CACCTTTCAGATGAGGATGAATTGATTGCGGGGCAGTATTTGATCATCCCCTATTATTCCACGGAATATAAGAGGTAGAGAAGGAACCTTTTATTTTTCCCGCAGGCGCACCTTCCCGGCGGCCTGTCTGCGGCGTTCGTCCGCCTGGGCGGCATAATGCTTCCTGGTGGTATTCACATCCTTGTGTCCCAGGACGTCCGCAACCAAATAGATATCCCCGGTTTCCTGGTACAGGGAGGTGCCATAAGTGCTTCTCAGTTTATGGGGGGTGATTTTCTTCAGCGTTGTGACCCGTGAAGCGTATTTCTTCACCAGGTTTTCCACGGAGCGGACTGCCATGCGCCGATTCTGCAGGGAGAGGAAGAGCGCATTTTCATGGCCCTCCATGGGAATAATGTGTTTCCGTTCCTCCAGGTAGTCCAACAGGGCGGTTTCCACCTCTTCCCCGAAGTAGATCACCGCCTCATATCCGCCTTTTCTGCGGATCTTGATCCCATTCACATCGAAGTTCACGTCCTGGATATCCAGCCCCACGCATTCTGAGACACGGATGCCGGTTCCCAGCAGGAGAGTGATGAGCGCCACGTCCCGGACCTTCGTTTTTTTGTGGTATTCCAATTCTTTTTTCGTGAGCTTCTCCCCGTCCTCCACCTGATCCAATAGGATAGCCACCTCATTTGGCTCCAGCCGGATGATTTCCTTGTCATGTTTTTTGGGGAGCGGAACAAGAGCTGCGGGATTCTTTTCAATCAGCTCATTTTCAAAATAATAATTATAGAAGCTGCGGAGAGCCGCCAGCTTCCTGGACTTTCCCCGCTCATCGTTGGTGATATCCCTGCCATCTTTTTGATATAAGCTCATATATTCCAGGTATTCTTCGATATCCATTCTCGTCAGCTGATCCAAAATGGTGAGAGGGTAGTCCTTGATCTCCATTTTGGCGCAGACACTGTTCTTTTCATGGAGGAATTCAAAGAACAGACGGATGTCATAGGCGTAGGCCAGCCGGGTCCTGGGAGAAGTGTATTCCTCAATGCCCCGGAAGAAGAGCTTGCAGAAGTCGGGAAGGGTGTCCATCACCGCCCGAAGCTTCAGGATATTTTGTTTGCTTTGTTCGTCATGATAATTTTCGGTTTTATTTTTGGGTGCCATAATATTCTGACCAACCTTTCATGCCGCCGTTTTGAATTGCCGTAAACATCCTGCGTTTCACCCCGGGATTTTCCAGATTGAGCTCCCGCAGGAGGTTTTTCACGTATTCCCGTTTGGTGTTGCCGTCCGCAGGACAGGGACTTTTTACCACGGGGACCTGATATTTGTTCACAAACCCGATCACGTCCGCTTCGTTCATATACATTAACGGACGAATCACCGTTAGGTCGGTCCTGTCGAGATAGGTCACCGGGCTGAAGGTGTGGAAGCGTCCCTCATAGATCAGGGACAGGAGCATGGTTTCCACCACATCGTCCATATGATGAGCGTAAGCGACCTTGTTGCAGCCTCGTTCTTTGATAAAGTTATTCAAGGCGCCTTTTCGCATTTTGGCGCAAAGGGCACAGGGATTGCTTTCTTTTCGTTCTTCAAATACCACCTGGGCGATATCGGTGGAAATAATATGATATTCGACCTGAAGGCTCTCGCAGAGTTCTTTGATACGGTCCAGGTTCAGGTTTTGAAATCCCAGATCCACGGTAATGGCGCACAATTCAAAATGTTTCGGGTAAAAGCGCCTTAAATTGCTCATAGCGTACAGCAGGGTTAGACTGTCTTTTCCTCCGGAGATGCCGATGGCGATTTTATCGCCTTCCTCAATCATATGATAGTCATCGATCGCCTTTCGCACGACGCTCAAAACCTGTTGAAGTTTCATGGAACGCTCCTCTGTGCCGATTATCGGTATTTTCTGCAAAACTTGACATGTCCTTATTTTAATCCTTTTTCACGGCATAGACAAGGAAAAGTTGAAGAAACGATGGAAAATAATAAAAACTTTAGATAACCTTTACTTGTATATTTCGGCAAAAGGAGTATGATAGAAGTAGAAGAGCAGTTATCGGCAATAAGAGAGCAGCAGCGATAAGAGAGGGTTTGGGACTTATGAAAGGCAAATGGAACAATAAGTATGTGAAATTGGGGGTCACCGTTTTCCTCACGGCCGCCGCAATTATTTGTTTCTATTATCTGGTATTCCACAGTTCGAACCTACGGGCCAATTTAGGAATCATCAGCGATATCCTGATGCCGGTGCTGTTTGGCTTGGGAATGGGGTATCTATTGACACCGGTTCTTAATTTCCTGGAAAAAAAGGTGCTGACTCCCTTGTGTAACTTTTGCAGGGTAAAAGATTCCCCGTTGCGGAAAAAAAGCATTCGGGGCGCAGGGATATTCTTGACCGGCTTGTTGTTTTTCCTGTTGATCTACAGCTTGTTCGCCATGCTGTTGTCCCAGATTGTCCCCAGCATTCAAAGCATCGTGGACAATTTTGACATTTATTTGAACAATATTACGATCTGGCTGAATAATCTTCTGGCGGACAATGCGGAAATACGGGATTACGTGGTGCGCAACGTGAACCGATATTCCACCGAACTCGAGAGCTGGATCAATTCCACGATTTTCACCTGGTCCAGCGAATTGATCAAGACGGTTTCCTTAAGCATTCTGGGCGTGTTCGGGGCGGTCTGGGATTTCATACTGGGATTCATTATTTCCATTTATGTATTGGCCAGTAAGGAAACTTTCGCCGGACAGGCGAAAAAAGTCGCCTATGCCATATTTTCCCAGGAAAATGCCAATATACTGATCAACAATTTCCGTTTTATCCATAAAACCTTTATCGGATTTGTAGGCGGCAAGATACTGGACTCCATCCTCATCGGGCTGATTTGCTTTATCGGAACGACCATTTTGAACACTCCTTACGCCGCCCTGGTCAGCCTGATCATCGGCATCACCAACGTGATTCCGTTCTTCGGGCCATTCCTGGGAGCAATTCCCACCACGGTGCTGATTTTCGTGGTAGATCCTCTGCATCCGTTAAACTGTGTGTATTACATTATTTTCATCCTGATCCTGCAACAGGTGGACGGCAATATCATAGGCCCCAAGATCTTGGGAAATTCCACGGGGATTTCCGGTTTTTGGGTGATTTTTGCCATTACGGTATTCGGCGGGCTCTTCGGAGTGCTGGGAATGATCGTCGGCGTCCCAATTTTCGCAGTTTTCTTCGCCTTTATGAGGGCCCTTGTCAATGGAAAGCTGCGCAAAAAAGACATGAAGGAAGAGACCACTTATTATATCCAAAATGACATCGTGGAAAAGCAGCCTGGGGACAGTGTACTTTGCAACGGTCAAAGGGTGTTTGTGAGCATGGACGACATCGGCGTATACCGGAGCAGTGTGCAGTCGGTTCAGCCTATGGAGGAAGCGGTCATTCCAAAATTTGCAAAGGACAAGAAGCTGCCGGAAGATAATGCGGACGTTGATAACAAACAGGACATCGATAAAGAGTCCAAGGTGGACAGGGAAGTTCAGCATTGATGAAGATTCCGTGTCCGCCTCTTTGATCCATGTGGACGGCAAGGGAAATTCGGCGTAAAAAAAGGATGGATAAACCATGAGATTTGTGGTACAAAGGGTGAACAGGGCCAGAGTGACGGTGGATCAGGAAGTGATCGGGGCCATAGGAAGGGGATTCCTGGTGCTGGTCGGGGTCAGCGATTCTGATACCCTGGAAATTGCGGACAAAATGATTCGCAAACTCATCGGCCTTCGGATTTTTCAGGACCAAAACGGCAAAACCAATTTGGATTTAAAAACCGTCGGCGGAGCGCTCCTGATCGTATCTCAGTTCACCCTATATGCGGATTGCAAAAAAGGAAACAGACCTTCTTTTACAAACGCAGGTGCGCCTGAAGCGGCGGAACGGCTTTATGAGTACATTATCAGTCAATGCCGGAAAGAAATTGACTGCGTGGAACACGGAAGTTTTGGGGCGGACATGCAGGTGGAACTCGTCAACGATGGTCCCTTCACCATTATATTGGATTCGGATTGGATGTGATTCGCAATGTTTTTGGATAAACTATTTCAGAAATTCAATCAAAATAATGAACCCGGAAATGCAATTTATGCCGACAGATGGAATCGAGAAATTCAAAAGCCCGTCATTCGTTCCAGCATTTGCACCGGGGAAAAAGTTGCCGGATTTAAGAATCTGACGACCGGAAAATTTGAAGACATCATGCTGATCCGCAATAACAAGGACATGCAGGAATTCCTGGACTTATATGGCGTCAAACAGGAAGAAATCACGAAGGAATGGTAAATAAAATGTATTAAAATGATCCCGGGGCTCGAACGTTGACAAGCTTGACAGGGGGCCGAAGGGGCGATGCGCAGCCGCCGGACTTGCAAAAGAAAGGGGGCTGGTGCCATGGTTACATATGAGGACCTTTTTTCATTTGTGATTATGCTTTGCGGGGTAATAACTCTTGTCATTTACATTTTCCGCAAAAAGTAGCGCCCTCGGTCTGGTAAACTAAGGCGCTGCTTTTTTTAAACCTATTTGCCGGCGGCTAGCATCAACCTAGCTTTCGGCCCTCTTGTCAAGCTTATTATAACCCTGCAGGGCCGGGGTTGTCAACGGGTTTGCGGAAACTTTTTGCCGCAAGTCACTGGGGGACGCACCCGCCGCCGGCGTCCGCACGGCACCGGTAGGCGCCACAGCCGCCAAAGAAACCGTAGTCGCACGGGGAAAGGCCGTCCGGATCCAGCGCGCACATGCCGTCCAGGTAATAATCGCAGGATGCACCGCAGGCGCCGTCCAGGATGCAGTCCTTGCAAAGGCCTTCTTCACACATCACGCAAAACCTCCTCCAACTATTCGTTAAACTGTTGTTTTGCGCATAGTTATAGAGAGGACTTGAGCATTCAATACTGCTATTTTCATTTCACCAATTTGCTTCATCTGCAATAAAAATTGAAAGGAACAATATGGGTAACGGCACAACTAACAATATGAATAATAACAATATGAATAACAACAATATAAATAATAACAATATAATTAATGATACAAATCCAGATACGAATAATTGTAGGAATAAGCGTGCAAATAATATGAACAACAGCACAAAATGTGCGCTTGTCGTGGCAAATGATTTTCTGCGCAGAAACCGTGACAAAATGAGCGATGAAGAGGCCCATGCGCTGAGAGTCCTGATCGCTGCAGCCGCCCAGGCCCCTGACCAGGAACCCGCCACCTGGCATTGCGATACATATTGTCGAAAAATTCGACATGCGTCCTGTGAGGGAGAATTTGGGGCGGAAAATACCTCCCCCAACGTCTGTCCCTATCTGGAGGAAATGTTATATTAAACTATCGGTTGCCCTGCGCCTTGAAAGAGAAGCCGGGGCCGAAAAAAAGGATATACAATACGAAAACGTGGGTTTTGCGCATAGTTACTCTTTCTCTGTGAAAAAATATGCCGCCATTTGTGCTCTGGAGCTGAACTCCGCTTCTTTTAAAAGCCTTTTCACTTCTTCTTTGTCATAAAAAGAAGCCTCGATCAGCTCGTTTTCGGAGGAATGATCCTCTATCCCTCCCTCCACTTCCACAAAAGCAATGTGGGTTTTCACGTCAGAAATGGCTACTGCGGCATAAGAAGGCGGCAAAACATTCAAGATTTGCCTCACTCTCAGCCCGGTTTCCTCATATAATTCCCGGCGAATGCAATCTTCCACGCTTTCGCCCTCTTCCATCATACCGGCGCACAGATTGTAAATGTATTTGTTCACGCCCATCCGAAATTCATGGAGCAAAAGAAGCCGGTCTTCCTGCGTGGCCACAATGGAAACCCCGCTCACATGTTCACCGATATCCGAAATCTTTTCTATTTCCCGGCGGCTGACCATCTCATACTGTTTTTCCCTACCCGCTTTATTCAAATATGTGAGGATATAATTTTTCAAATATCGGCCATCCCTGACCTTTTCCATCTTTATCAGTCGCAAGATTATAGTCCTCTCCTTTCGCTCAGGACTTTAATACCGTTGCCAGAATCTCCTGGGCCAGGGCGTTGTATTCCCTGGCACTTCTGCTGCTCTTCCGATAATATACCACAGGCTTGCTGTTGTCCTGGGCCCATTCCACGTTGCTGTCCACATGGATCAAGGTTGAGAACACGGAAATGTCTTCCAAGTTGTTTAAGGATTCCAAAGTTTGCCGGAAATAACTTTTTCTTTCATCCACTTTGGTGATCACAATGCCTGCCAGGGAGAGGTCCGGAGCCATTTCCCTGGTAGTCTGCAGGAACTCGAACATATTGGCCAGGCCAAACAGGCCCCAAGGGCTGGCCTCCACCGGTATGATGAGATAGTCGGAGGCACAGAGCAGATTCATGACCCAGGCCCCCAGGGTGGGCGGCGCATCCATCAGGATAAAGTCATATGTGCCGCTCTCCTTCACCTTTTTCAACAGTTTGCGGAGGATGAACTCCCGTTGCCATTTGGAAAACAGCTCAAACTCGATGGAACTCATCAGGGTGGAGGAAGGAATCAAATCCAGGTTTTCATAAGGAGTGGATATTATGTAATCCGACAGATCCTTCTGCTCTTTTATCCCATAATATAGATTTCGGGCGCTTTTGGCGTATTCCAGCACCACATCTTCCTCCAGCAGGGCAAGAGAAAGATTGCATTGCATATCTCCATCCAGCAGGAGAACCCGGTATCCTGCGGCCGCCATGGCTGCGCCCACGTTGGAACAAGTGGTGGACTTGCCGCTTCCGCCTTTGTTGTTGGCGAAGCATATCGTAATCGTATTTTTCATGGATTCCTCCATTTTCTGATCTGTTCTTCCAGGGTGGCATTGACTTTCTTGCGGGTGATCTCCATCAGGCCCAGGGGGGTGATGTCCACTACTCTGGTCTGTACCTTGTCATCCTTCACCAAGGCACGCATTTCCCGGAGCAGCTGTCCTTGACATTTGGCGGACTCCATGTTGATGAAATCCACCAGAATCATGCCGGAAAGATTGCGGAGACGCAGCTGGCGGGCGATTTCCGCAGCCGCCTCCAGGTTGATCTGCAGGATCGCTTCCTCCGTAGCCTTCCTGGCACTATATTTGCCGGAATTCACGTCGATGGCGATCAAAGCCTCCGTAAAATCAATGATAAGGTAGGCTCCCGATTTCAACCATACCCGGCGGGACAACGCTTCCTCCAGCTTGGTGTTCAGGCTGTACACTTGGTTCAAATAATAAGAATCATCCGCATATAGGCGAAGGGGAATGCCTCTCTCCTGACAATACTCTTTGATTTCTTCATAAATCCGCTCGTCATCCGTCACAATTTCCCCGTAACCTTCCGTCACCTGTGAAATAGCCTCCTGATAAACGGAAGGGGCCCGATGAATACGGGTAAAACAAGTTCGATATCTGGCCGTTTTATATAATTGAACAAATTGTTCCAGCAATTCTGTGAATTCCTGCAGCAGCTCTGATTCCTCCGCCTGGGACGCTTCCGTCCGAAGCACAACGCCGAAGCAAGGAATTGCCCCCTGTCTCCCCGTTTCAGAACCGACCGAAGCTTTTTCCCCGTTGCCAGAAGCATCTTCCGGGCTGTCGGAAGCTTCTCGACAATCATCGGAAAACACCTGACAATCTTCGGAAAACTCTCGATGATTGCCGGAAGTCTCCCGACCCTCTTCAAAAGGCACCGACTGTATCAGCCTCCCCGCAGGATCCAGAAATCCATGCTCCCTTAAAATCTTCAGGATATCTTTCTTATCGCTGCCATCCAGTTTTGAAGAAAATTTCACCTTGTTGGAACCCGTATGGAACGCCGCATATCGTCCGGCTATAGAAAGCTGGGTGGTAGCCGACGCCAGCTTGGTTTTTTGGGCCTCCCGCTGAATCTGAACCAAAAGTTCATCTCCCTCCAGGATCCGGCCGTCCGGCGTCCTGTTTGTGAGAAATGCGCTGTCCACTTCCGACTTTTCCAAAGAAAGAAAGACCATTTTCCCTTTTTGAATTTCCACGAAACACATGGAAAGGTTTTTGACGATTTTTTTCACCTTTCCCAGAAAAATAGCCCCTATGCCGTCCGCCTCCGTCTCCGGCAGGGGACAAATGCGAAACGCCTGATTGTCCCTGATCAGGAACATCATTTTCCTTCCCCTGCATGCCGAAAAAATCAATTTTCCGGCATCCGTGTTGCGAAGCACCGTCTCCTCGCTGTGATCGGAGCGGCCTGGGATCATCCTGCTCATGCGCTTTCCTCCCCGTCCGCCGTCCCCGTGATTTCTTCTCCGATGGAATCCAGTGGCACCAATCCTGATCCGATGTCATTTCTCTCTCCGGCTCCCTTGACTCCCCCGATTCTCTCGGCTTCTCCGGTTCCCTCGCTTCTCTTGACTTCTCCGGTTCCCTCGCTTCTCTTGGCCTCCTCGATTTCCCCAGTTCTCTCGGTTCCCCCGGCTTTCTCGATTTTCTTGGTTCCCCCGGCTTCCATAGTCGCCTCCGCACTTCTTCCAGTTCCCAGCCTCATATAGGTTTCTTCTCTGGTGATCCGCAGCGCATTTTCCTGTAAATTCTCGCCAAAAGCGGCGCAGAAAGCCTCCATCACCTTCCCGGGCTTGAGATTGCCCGCACTGGAAGCGTCCACCAACATATAGATGGGAGGAAGTACCGCTTTCTTCAAAGCTCCTGAAGCAACGCCAAACTTTTCTGTTGCTGCCATCTCTTCTTCCGCCGAAAACATCTCTTCTTCCGCCGCAGCCCCCTCATCCGCAGCTGCGACTCTCATCTCATAGATCCCGGGACGGATATCCACTTCGTGAACGCCGGTCTTGGTTTCCTTGGAGACCAAAATCTGTTCCTGGGACAAGAATTTCCAGATCCATTGCTCCATCGTATCCTCGTGCAGAAAACCTGGCTCCCTGCCCTCCCGGAACCTGACGGTATAAGAAGCCGCCGCCACGCTGGCCATGGCGTTGCCCGCCCCTTCCGGCAGGCGTTTCACCGACACCACCTGGATGCCCGGGGCCCCTGCCCGGTTGAGCCTGTCCATCATGTCCTGACTGGTGGTGACGCTGCGGCATTCGATGTCCATATATTCCCCGTTGCTCTCCAATCCTACCCCCAGCGGAGCCGCAAAGGTCATGATCTGGTGGGGGCTGAAGCCGGAAGTATACGCTATGTCAATATCGGCCCTGCGGATGGCCTTCTGAAAATACCGCATGACATCCAGGTGGCCAATAAAGCGCAGGGGGCCGAATTTGCGAAATTTAACCCTTATTTTCATAACAGATTCCTCCTCCGAACCGGCTGGCGCCGCAGGCCTGACACTGCATTTTACAATTGGGGGAGGTCTTGCCCTCCAGGGCCTTGAGCCATTCCCGTTTCAGAAATTCCTTGGTCACGCCGCAATCAATGAAGTCCCAGGGGAAAATTTCCTCCAGACTCCGCTCCCTGGTGGTATAAAAGTCCACGGAAAGGCCGCATTCCTCGAAGGCTTCCAGCCACTTATCATTGTGGAAATATTCGCTCCAGGCATCGTAGATGCAGCCCTTTTCGTAAAGCTTCAAAAGCACCTTGGCGAGACGCCTGTCCCCCCTGGCCAGCACCCCTTCCATCACGCTGGCATCCGCTTCATGCCAGTTGTATTTGATGCTCTTCTGGTTCAGCTGCTCGCTGATGGAACGTTTGGTGAAATAGGCCTTGTCCAAAAACTCCTCTTTGGTACACTGTCTGGCCCACTGAAAAGGGGTGAAGGGCTTGGGGACGAAAAAGGAGGTGCTGGCCACGATCTGCACTCTTCCGTTCTTTCGTTCCTCTTTGGGCACTTCTTCAAAAAAAGTGGCGGCGATCTTGTTGCACAGCTCTGCGATGCCCCGGATGTCCTCTTCCGTCTCCGTGGGCAGTCCCAGCATGAAATACAGCTTCACCCTGGTCCATCCTCCCTGGAAGGCCAGGGCCGCTCCCTTCAGGATCATTTCCTCCGTCAGGCCTTTGTTGATCACGTCCCGCAGCCTCTGGCTCCCAGCCTCCGGCGCAAAGGTCAGGCTGGACTTCCGCACGTCCTGCACCTTGCTCATCACGTCCAGGGAAAAAGCGTCGATCCGCAGGGAGGGCAAGGAAATGTTGACATTCCGCTTGCCGCATTCCTCGATCAGGTAATCCACCAGCTCCGGAAGCTTGCTGTAGTCGCTGGAGCTCAGGGAACTTAAGGAAATTTCCTCATGACCGGTGTTGGCCAGCATCTTGAGGGCGTAATCCTTCATGACTTCCACGTCCCGTTCCCTCACCGGGCGGTAAATCTGTCCCGCCTGGCAGAAACGGCAGCCCCTGATGCATCCCCGTTGAATCTCCAGCACCACCCGGTCCTGGGTGACCTTAAGATAAGGCACCACCGGCTTCATCGGATAATGGGTGTTGCTCACATCCATCTCCACTTCTTTTAATATGGAGACCGGAATCCCTTTTTCCACCGGCAAAAAAGAAGCGATGGTGCCGTCCTCGTGGTAAGAAACCTCATAGAACTGCGGCGCATATATCCCGGGAATCCTGGCCGCACGGCGCAAAAATTCCCGACGCCCCAGCCCCGCCGCCTTACATTCCTTATACAGATCCAAAAGGGGGCCGTACTGGGTCTCCCCTTCCCCGATATAGAACAGATCGAAGAAATCCGCAATAGGTTCCGGATTGTATACGCAGGGGCCACCTCCGATGACGATGGGGACGTCCTCTCCCCGGTCCTTGGAAAGCAGCGGAATCTGGGCCAGATCCAGCACCTGCAGAATATTGGTATAGCACATTTCATATTGGATGGTGATTCCCAGAAAATCGAAATCCTTAATGGGATCCTGGGATTCCAGGGCGAAAAGGGGGATATGTTCCCGGCGCATAATGGCGTCCAGATCCACCCAGGGGGAGTAGACCCGCTCGCACCACACGTCCTCCATGGAATTGAACATATCGTAGAGGATCTGGATCCCCAGATGGGACATGCCGATCTCGTAGACATCCGGAAAGCACATGGCAAAGCGGATATTGACCTTGGACTTGTCCTTGACCACCGCATTGACCTCGTGTCCGATGTACCTGGCCGGTTTTTCAATTTTCATCAGTATATCATCTGAGAGAGCAAGCTTTTCCATGCAATCCATTGCTGTACTGTCCATATACACTCCGTTCTATGTCATTCGTATAAATTAGTATAAAATAGATTCCCGGAAAATTCAAGGTTGAAGTTTCACAGAAATATTGCTGATGGCCTCTTCCGCTTCCGTCACGTAATCCCTGGCAATGGAATCGAATATTTTTTCCGCCGTGAGGCCGAATAGACTTCTTCCGGTGCGGTCCAGGAGAAGGACCAGCACGAACCCGGTCAGGGCCGCAGCCAGCCTCAGACGGGCGGAGTTCCCCAAATCGCCGTTCCTCGAAGGATCTTCCTCGTACCAATCCTCCCCTTCCCATCCCTCTTCCTGCCCTTCCAGGCGGAAACGGTCGGAAGTGGTTCCATACAACAGCTGTTCCCTGTGCAGCAGATCCTTTTGATCCCGATGATACCGGGAACGAACCTGTTGGATGAGCTGCAATTTCTTTTCCACGGAAATGTCATTCATATTCTGTCGAATTACCGAAGCCGTCGGCAGGCAAATCCTCCGTCCCCGGCCTCTTTGTATGGGCTTTGTCTCAATATATGACAAGTTATGGAAAAATAGAACGGCTTATCCCGGGCCGTTTCTCATTAAGATTCCTTTTCTTCCAGCACGTCAAAAGGCGTTCCGCAGGCCCAGGGACTGCCGATGTCGCACCGTCCCAGATGATAGGCTCTCTTGACGGCGCCTTCCTCTTCCGGTTCCGTCACGTTTTCCGTTTCGATTTTCAGACGGGAGGTTTCGGATTTTCCGAACTGCTCCAATATCGCCAGAACATTTTCAATGTCTTTTTCCTGATTTCCAGAATTCATGACTTCAAATTTTTCTCCTTCCAAGTTGCAGTAAATATCTTCGACTGAATAATACTTCTTTCATTGTACTATATTTCTATCCCGTTTACAATTTATTTCCATTTACAATTTTTTCAAAAATAAATCTACAATCTCTTTCAAAATAAATAGTGCATTTCTGACGGAAATAGATTACAATAAAGGAAAGTATGATCGATAAAATCTTCAAAGAAACAGGAGGAACCTTCAACATGAGCGATTATAAGATCAACACGAAATGCGTCCAGGCGGGCTATACCCCGGGGAACGGCGAACCCCGCCAGATCCCCATCATCCAGTCCACCACTTTTAAATACGCCACCAGCGAGGACATGGGCAAGCTCTTCGACTTGGAGGCCGACGGTTATTTTTATTCCAGGCTTCAGAACCCCACCAACGATTACGTGGCGGCCAAGATCGCCGCTTTGGAAGGCGGCACTGCGGCCATGCTGACCTCTTCCGGCCAGGCGGCCAATTTCTTTGCCCTGTTCAACATCTGCGAGTGCGGGAGCCATATCGTTTCATCTTCTTCCATCTACGGCGGAACTTTTAACCTGATTTCCGTGACTATGGCCAAAATGGGCGTCGACGTGACCTTCGTCTCCCCTGACTGCACGGAAGAGGAACTGAATGCGGCATTCCGGGACAACACCAGGGCCGTGTTCGGAGAGACCATCGCCAATCCCGCCCTGACGGTTCTGGACATTGAAAAGTTCGCCAGGGCCGCCCACGCCCATGGGGTGCCTCTGATCGTGGACAACACCTTCCCCACCCCGGTGAACTGCCGTCCCATTGAATGGGGAGCGGACATCGTGACCCATTCCACCACCAAGTACATGGACGGCCACGGTGCGGCAGTGGGCGGAGCCATCGTGGATTCCGGCAAATTTGACTGGATGGCCCATGCGGACAAGTTCCCGGGACTGTGCACGCCGGACGAATCCTACCACGGCATCACCTATGCGGAAAAATTCGGAAAAGAGGGGGCCTTCATCACCAAGTGCACCTCCCAGCTCATGCGGGATCTGGGCTGCGTACAGTCCCCTCAGAGCGCCTTTCTGTTGAATCTGGGACTGGAATCCCTTCATGTAAGAATGGCCCGCCATGTAGAAAATGGACAGGCCATAGCGGAGTTCCTGCAGAAACATCCCAAGGTGTCTTATGTGAATTATTCCGGGTTGCCGGACAATAAATATTATGAGATCGCCCAGAAGTATCTGCCCAACGGCGGCTGCGGCGTGGTGTCCTTTGAACTGAAGGGCGGCCGGGCTGCGGCGGAAGTCTTCATGAAGCACCTGAAGCTGGCCGCCATCGAAACCCATGTGGCGGATGCCAGGACCTGTTGCCTGAATCCCGCCACCTCCACTCACAGACAGATGAATGAGGAACAGCTTCAGGCTGCAGGGGTGCCTGCGGGCCTGGTGCGCATGTCCTGCGGCCTGGAGGACAAGGAAGACTTGATCGCCGACCTGGAGCAGGCCCTAGCGGCGATCTGAAAAATTTTCCTGGTTTAAAATGGTGTGTTAGAACGAGATGAAGAGGTGTTTTTAACATGAAAAGAACAGTGGAAAAGGTAAAAAGTGTTTATAGCCGTTTTTTCCCAATCAATATTTTGAAATGGGAGCTTCCAATGGTAATATTGACAGGAATTCTGATTATCTTTGGAATTGTCTATAAAGCTGGCTCGTTGAAAACGGGATACCACTTTCTGGATGACCACGAAATAATTCGATATGCTGAAGCGATCAGGACAGCTTCCACTTCTTCATCTCGTCTCATCCTGGACATTATCAAAGGAGATCTTTCGTGGCGTTTCCGCCCTTTCTATTGGGTGGAAAGAATTCTTTCAGTATATTTTTTCGGAGCGGAATTTCTTTATTGGAATTATTATATTGCGATCAAGGGCGTTATAACATTTTGTCTCTTGTATTTTACTGCAAGATATTTGAAATATCCTAGAAGTATCAGCCTGCTTTTTCCCTGTGTCATTATGCTGGGCAATCAATTCACGCCCTGGTACCGCAATGGGAATCAAGAAAGCCTTGGACTTCTGCTTTGTGCTTTTACATTGCTGATGATCGCAATGCAAAACCATTATAAAAAATACCGAAATCCGATCTACAATATCCTGATTGTTATGGGCGCCATCCTGTGCGGTCTTTCAAAAGAAAGCTTTACCTTGCTGATGCCCGCCTTTATTGCGCTAAAATTTTGGCTGGAATTTTGCCAGGGAGCGGAAAATTTTACCGTTCCCGCTCTCTTAAAATGTTTTCGCAACAATATGGTCGTTTATCTATCCATTCTTTTCGCAATGGGAATTCATCTCTATATGATTGTATTTCAAGTAGGAGTCGATAACGTCAGCTATGCTGGTTTCCATAAAGAAACTCCCTTGCTGGAATATTGGCAGCACACCCGCTTTAATCTTTCTGTGTATTTGAGATCCTATTCCCTTTTAGGTCTGTTCCTTCTTTTCCTGGCATTGATGTGTCACAGCAACATAAAAAAATTGGCTGTCAGAAAATACCTGGGGGAAACGGTCATATGTTTTTACATTCTTGCTACGCAATTGTTGTTGCATGCCAAAAGCCTCATGTGGGAAAGGTATATTATACCCTGGATAGTTGGGTATGCTTTGCTCTTTGTTTTGATAGGATTTCGTTATTTTCAGAATGATAGGATTCAAAGCCTTCTTTTTATGGCCATTATAGCTGTATTCGTTTATAAAGAAGCTTCTCAGGCCTATTCTATGGCCGCATCCTATGCTTGGGATGGTGAAATGATACAAAATTATTTTCAATGTATCCTGGAACATACGGATACAGACAGTAAGATCATCTGCGCATTTTACGACGAAGAGCTAAATCTGGCCACGGAGTGTTACCTGGAGGTGCATGACCGCACTCAGGCATATACCTATTCCAGTTCTGATTATTCCATATCCAACTTAGTGCAGTTGAGAGGACAATCATCGAAAGAATTGTCCTGGGAGCAAGCGGCTGTCGGCGTATGCTATGGCTATCAGAAAGAGGAAATCGCAAATTTGATGGGGTTTTCGGAAGAATCCGAATATACTGCTGCGCTTTTTGGCAACTATTGCGTCATCTACGGTAATGTTGATTAAAAATGAGCTGTCGCTTTTCCTTTTGCGGCAGTTCTCAAGCCTTTCTTCGCTGCTGTGCAGCATTCAGGGCATATTTTCATTTGTTCCCTTCCGAAAGGCTTCCGACCGTTCCAGGCGCTTCCGATACTCTTCTTCCTCTCCCGAGGACGTGGGAACATAATATTTTTTGTCTTTCAGGCTCTCTGGCAGACAAGTCATACGAGCGATTTTTTCCTCCGTATCATGGGCGTAGACATAACCTTCCCCATAATGGAGCTGCTCCATCAGAGCCGTGGGCGCATTGCGGATTGCCAGGGGCACGGGCTCGGACAGCATGGTCTGGGCGTCCAGCTTGGCGGTTTCGTAAGCCCTGTAAAGAGCGTTGGACTTAGGAGCCAGGGACAGATATACCACGGCCTGGGTCAGATTGACGTTGCATTCCGGCATCCCGTTGAAATGGCAGGCCTGATAGGCGGCCACGCACAGGGGCAGAGCCTGAGGATCCGCCAGCCCCACGTCCTCGCTGGCGAACCGGATCAGTCTTCTGGCCACGTATAAGGGATTCTCTCCCGCTTCCAGCATCCGGGCCAGCCAATAGACCGCCGCATCCGGGTCGCTGTTGCGCATGGACTTGTGGAGGGCGGAAATCAGATTGTAATGTTCCTCCCCTTTTTTGTCATAGAGCAGGGACTTCTTGCCGATGGCCTGTTCTATGGTTTCCTTCTTCACGGTGATGGAGCCGTCCGAAGCCAGCTCTCCGTTCAGAACGGACATCTCCAGGGTATTCAGCGCCGTCCTGCCGTCCCCGTCCGAAAAAGCGGCGATCAGTTCCAACAGATCTTCTTCCATATGGACGGTGGTGCCGCCGAAGCCCCTGGGGTCTCCCAGGGCCCTTTTCAAAAGATCCAGGATGTCCTCCCTGGAAAGGGCGTTCAGCACGAAGACCTTGCACCTGGAAAGCAGGGCTGAATTGATCTCGAAGGAAGGATTCTCCGTGGTGGCGCCGATGAGGATGATGCTGCCCTTCTCCACATAGGGAAGAAAGGCGTCCTGCTGGGACTTGTTGAAACGGTGGATCTCGTCCACGAACACCACGGTGCGGATGCCCAGGTGACGGTCGTTCTCCGCCTGCTTCATCACGTCCTTGATCTCCTTGATGCCGCTGGTCACGGCGCTGAAGTCAATGAAGCTGGAACGGGTGGTATTGGCGATGATCCTGGCCAGGGTGGTCTTGCCCACGCCGGGCGGCCCCCAGAAGATCATGGAGGAAATCATGTCTTTTTCAATCAGCTGCCGCAGGATGCGGCCCTTCCCGATCAAATGCTTCTGGCCGATGAATTCCTCCAGAGTCTCCGGCCGCAGCCTGCTGGCCAGGGGATCCAGGAAGGAAATGGGCGCATCCTGCCGGGAAGCAGAGCCTCCCCTTCCAGAGCCCACTTCTCCCTGTCTGGAGGCGTTTCCAACACCACCATATGCGAACATCTGCGGCGAGTCAAACAAAGACAACTGCTCCATGCTCCCACCCCCGCATCACTCCCTGGCGGCCAGTTCGGCGGTGATCTCTTCCCAGGTCACGCCCTTTTCCGCCATGAGCACCATCATGTGATACAGAAAATCGCTGATCTCATATTTCACTTCGTTGGCATTGGGATTTTTGGCGGCGATCACGATCTCCGTGGCTTCCTCTCCCAGCTTCTTCAGGATCTTGTCCAAGCCCTTCTCAAACAGGTAGTTGGTATAGGAACCTTCCTTGGGATGGATGCGCCTGTCCTGGATCACGTTGTACACGTCCTGAAACACCTTCAGGGGATTGGAATCCTGGGGAGACTGGGAAGCCTCTTTTTCCACAATGGTATGGAAAAAACAGCTCCTGGCGCCAGTGTGGCAGGCTGCTCCGATCTGATGGACCTTGGCCAAAATGGTATCCATGTCGCAGTCCCCGGTGAGGCTCTTCACATATTGGAAGTGGCCGCTGGTCTCCCCCTTGGTCCAAAGGGTCTGGCGGCTGCGGCTATAATAGGTCATTTTCCCGCATTTCAAAGTATGATAATAGGATTCTTCGTTCATGTAAGCCACCTGGAGCACCTCCAGGGTCTTGTAATCCTGCACCACCACGGGAACCAAGCCGTTCCTGTCTTTTTTGAAATCCTCCCAGCGATAGGCCGCCTCCATGGTGATCACCGGAATCCCGTTTTCCTGGCATAGCTGCTTCAGGGAAGGGATTTCCTTCACGTTGTCATTGATGGTGTTGCCGGTGATGCCGCATACGTGTTCGTAGCCGAAAATGTCCATCAGCTTGTTCAGGGCGATTTGATTGATCTGCACGTAAAAAGGAAGGGACAGAATGGCCTCCGTCTCCCGAATCTGGTGCGGATTCATGAGCAGCAAGCCGGAAACGTAAGTCTCCACCAGGTCTTTATGCATTTCCAGCACGGCAGGGTCATTGTATGCGGCCATCAGCTTTTCCTTGCCGAATTTCTTGGAAATTTCTTCCGTCAAGGCGATGTTGGAGGAAGTGTCATAATTGAGCACCGCCTTTCGACAACCGGCGTAAAGAAGCTTTTTTGCATCCTCCATCCTGCGGATGTTGCCGATCCCTATCACGTCCACGTCCACGGCGGCGCAGATTTCCTTGATGATGCCTAGGGCTTCTTCGTGAAGGGAATCTGCCGTAACAGGCTCGGAAGTCTCTTCATACAAGAACTCTCCCCCAGAAAAACCTCCGTCAACGGAAGCGGCATGGGCCAATTCACCGGCGGCCCTGGCCGACATGTCGAAAATCAGCAGTTCATCGGCATTGTTGTCACAATAATACTGGGCCAATCTCACGGGATCCGTGTCCATCACGGACAAATCCTTGAAATTACGGACCGCTTTCCCCCGATACAGATAGATGCAGGGCACAAATTTTTTCGTCAGCATATGTAAAATCCTTCCTCATACCTTCGGGAAGCCGGGAGGTTCCCATGAAGGTTTTCTCTTTTTTTGAAAGAAATCCCTATATGACAGGGTTTATAGACTTCCTTTGGTGCTGAGCACGCCGGTGATCCGTTCATCGAATCCCGTCGCCTCATCCAGCGCTTTGGCGAAGGCCTTGAAAATGGCCTCGATCATATGATGGCTGTTCTTCCCGGCCAGCATGCGGATGTGCAGGTTCATGCCTGCGGTATAGGAGACGGCATAGAAAAATTCCTTCACCAACGCACAGTCCAGCTCCCCCACTTTTTCCGTGGGGAATTGGCACTGGAAATCAAAATAGGGTCTTCCGGACAGATCGATGGCGCACAATGCCAGGGCATCGTCCATGGGCAGGATAAAGGAGCCGTAACGCCGTATCCCTTTTTTATCCCCCAAAGCCTCCTTGATCGCCGTGCCCAGCACGATTCCGGTGTCTTCCACCGTGTGATGTCCGTCCACCTGCAGATCCCCGTTCACCTTGCATTCCAGGTCAAAAAAACCGTGTCTGGCAAAGCCGTCCAACATGTGGTCCAAAAAACCGATGCCGGTCTGAACCTCCGCCTTCCCGGCACCGTCCAGCGTAAAAGTCATCTGAATGTCCGTTTCCTTAGTCCTGCGGGATATGGCGGCGCTGCGCATGCCACACTCCATATTGCGTTCCACGCTGCCCATGTTGCAATCCATGTCGCACTTTCTGACGTTTTCTGACCTTTCGTCCATGATCTCGTTCTCCCTTTCTTCTATAAATGGCCAAAAACAAGTTGCAGCAAATTAAAGTTATCCACAAAAAATTATGAAAAATTGACCGCATTAGTCAAAATATTGGATATTGACCAAATCAGTCATTAAAGCGAATATTTTGCAAAACTATGTAAAAAGCCAAGGTTGGCACTGAACCCATTTACTCGAACCTCACCCGGATGCTCCCCGCATGGGCGGTAAGTCCTTCGTTCTCCGCAAACAGTTCGATGTCCTCGTGCACTTTTTCCAGGGCCTCTCTGGAATAGGAAATGATGCTGGTCTTTTTGAGGAAATCATCCACGTTCAAGGGGGAGAAGAACCTGGCGGTGCCGTTGGTGGGGAGGATGTGGTTGGGCCCTGCGAAATAATCCCCCAAAGGCTCCGAAGAATGCTCTCCCAGGAAAATGGCCCCCGCATTGCGGACTTTGGTCATCACCTCGAAAGGATTTTTCGTCAGGATCTCCAGATGCTCGGAAGCGATCTCATTGGCGGTCTCAACGGCTTCCTCCATGGTCTGAGCCAGAAGGATATAACCGTACTGCGCCAGGGACTTGCAGATGATTTCCCTGCGCTCCAGCCCCTCCGTGAAGGTATCCACCCATTGAGACACTTTTTCCGCCAGTTCCCTGGAGGTGGTGATCAGGATGGCGCTGGCCATCTCGTCATGCTCCGCCTGAGACAAGAGATCCGCCGCCACGTATTTGGGATTGGCGCTTTCATCCGCCAGCACCAGGATCTCGCTGGGCCCGGCGATGGAATCGATGCTCACATAGCCATAAACCGCCTTCTTGGCCAGGGCCACGAAAATATTGCCGGGGCCGGTGATCTTGTCCACCTTGGGCACGGAGTCGGTACCGAAAGCCATGGCCGCAATGGCCTGGGCTCCGCCGGCTTTATAGATCTTATTCACTCCGGCCACGTCCGCCGCCACCAGGGTGCCGGGATTGATCTTTCCTTCCTTGTTGGGCGGGGTGGTCATGATGATCTCCTCCACCCCAGCCACCTTGGCCGGAATCACGTTCATCAGCAGGCTGGAAGGATAGGCCGCCTTTCCGCCGGGCACATAGACTCCCGCCCGGGCGATGGGCGTGATCCTCATCCCCAGGATGGTACCGTCCTGTTTGGCGTCAAACCAGCTGTTGCGCAGCTGCTTCGCATGAAAGCTGCGGATATTCTCCGCCGCCCGGCGCAGCACCCCAACCAGCTTGGGATCCACCTTCGTGTAAGCTTCTTTTATTTCCTCTTCCGTCACCAGGATGTTCTCCGCAGTCAGGTCATAGTGGTCAAACTCCTTCGTATAGGCGAAAAGCGCTTTGTCGCCTCTGGTTCTCACGTCCTGAATGATGGCGTTGACCTTGGATTCGTACTGCCCGTAATTGGAAGGGCTTCTCTTCAGCAAATCATTTAAAATATTTTTCCTGGTTTCACGGGTCAAATCTACGATTCTCATATTTCCTCTCATTCTGCCGCCGTTCAGGCGGCATTTGAATTTAGGGGACTTTGTGCGGCAGCACAAATCCCGAGATTGGAAATAGCCGAACGGCTATTTCCAATCTTTTCTCCAATTTTTTATTTATTCAGCTCCCGCATGCTCTGGATCAAGCTTTTGATGCGCTCCGTCTCCATCCGCATGCTGACTGGATTCACGATCATTCTGGCGGACAGGGGGCAGATTTCCTCCAACACTTCCAGCCCGTTTTCCTTTAATGTGGAGCCGGTTTCCACGATGTCCACGATCACGTCGGACAGTTCCACCAAAGGCCCCAACTCCACGGAACCGTTCAGCTTGATGATGTCCACGGTCTGATGCTTCTTATTATAAAAATAGTCTCTGGCGATATTGGGGTACTTGCTGGCCACCCGGATCCTTTCATGGTGCAGGAGCTTCTCTCCGGCGGACTTGGGGCCGCAGACGCACATTCTGCATTTCCCGAAGCCCAGATCCAACACTTCGTAGACGTTGCGGTTTTCTTCCAGGATGGTATCCTTGCCCACCACGCCGATATCCGCCGCCCCGTATTCAACATAGGTGGGAACATCCGGCCCCTTGGCCAGGAAAAATCTGCATTTCAGCTCTTCGTTTACGAAAACCAGCTTTCTGGAGTTCTTGTCCTCGATCTCTTCACAGGAGATTCCCGTGCGGGACAAAAGCGCCAGGGTCTGGCTGGCCAATCTTCCTTTCGTCAGGGCAAAAGTCAAATATCTGTTTTCCCTTGTTGGGCATCTCTCTTCACTCATGCTGATCGTCCTTCTCCATATCGATCGTACTTTCCGGCACCAGTTCCACGGCCCTGCCCTCCCGGCGCAGGCGTCTGGCTTCCTGAAGCTTTTCCCCATAATTTTCCCGGGTATAGGACAGGGTCAGAACGCCCTCCGGCAAAGGGATTTCCACCTTCTGTCGGGACAGAGCTTCCAGCAGATCATCCACCACCACGGCGAACCCGACGGCGGGGGCGTCTTTGCCGAACTGGGACAACAGATTGTCATATCTGCCGCCCTTCACCACCGCATCTCCCACGCCGTAGGTATAAGCCCGGAAGATCACGCCGGTATAATAGTGATATTTGCTCAGGATGCTCAGGTCAAAGGTCACATACCGTTCCACGCCGTAGAGCTTCAGCACCTCATAGAGATCCTCCAGGCGCTTTATGGCGGCCAGGGACCTGGAATTGTGCACCAGGCTTTTGGCCTCCTCCAGGGAATTCATGTTGCCGAACATATCCGCCGCAGCCAACAGCACTCCCAGATAGGGCTCTTCCACTTTGCTTTCGACGAGCAGTTCCTGGGCCGCAAAATAATTTTTGCCGGAAACATATTCTCTCAGCTGGTATTCCGTATCCGTATCCAGACCGGCTTCCTCGCAAAGCCCCTTGAAATATTCCATCTGGCCGATACCCACCTGGAACCGCTCCAGACCGGCCTCCTTCAGAGCGCCGATCACCAGGCTGATCATCTCTCCATCCGCTTCCACGGAACCATCTCCGATCAGCTCCGCCCCCATCTGGGTCACTTCCTTGAGCTTTCCCTGAAGATTGGAAGTGTTGGTGAAGGTGTTGCCCGCATAGGTGAAGCGGATGGGAACCTGATCTTCCATATGATATTTGGCGGCGCACCTGGCGATGGAAGGTGTGAAGTCCGGCCGCAGCACCAGGGTATTGTTCTCTTTGTCAAAAAATTTATACAATTCCTTGCTGGGAGTTGTGCCGATCTCCCTGGAAAACACGTCAAAAAATTCAAAGGTCGGCGTCTGGATGGGTTCATAACCGTAGCTTCGTATGATGCGCTGCAGACGACTTTCCACTTCCAGTTTTCTTTCATATTCCCTGCCGTAAATATCCCGAACCCCTTCCGGGGTATGCAGTAGTTTTTTGCTCATTTATTTTAAAATCCCTTTCAACGCTTTCGCAGGCCGTTTACTTTAGCAAATTAGCGTGGTAATTCGATAGCAAGCGAAACCATTTTGTAAGTATAACAGAGAGTTTTCCTTCTGTCAATAGTCCCGATCTTCCAAATCTTTCTGGAGGATGTCCAAATAAGGCACCAGGATGCCGTGCTTTTTGGGCAAGACATATTCCGGATTCAGTTCTTCGTAACGGAAGCTTTTCCGTCCGCCCTCCTGGGCCCTGTCCCAGAAATAACGAAGCATTTCATAGGGCAGATAATACAGCACGTCTTTGTGGGTATAGAAAATCAGGAAAAAAGCGATGCCCTTCTGCTGTTCGAACTTCCGCATGAATTCCACCTGGTGTTCGTGTATGTTCTGCAGGGAAAAAGTGTCCGTGGCGCATTCTTTGGCATCAAAACAGACCGGGATCCCCTGTACGGCCCCGATATAGTCCACCGTGCTCTTTTGCTCAAAATAAGCCAGGGTGATCTGGTGGTGCTCTTTATCCATTTTGATGGGGGTGATGGGGGTGGGCACCTTCTGAATCAGGGCCAGACCGTTTTCCGCATACTTCTCATTGGTGCGGTTGATCATGTCCTCCAGGGTGGAGCCCCGCAGTCCCCGGGAATTCCATGTCGCCATTTCTCCCTTTCCTTGCCTTTTCTAACTGTTCTTCTGCCTTTTCTAACTTTTTTTTTCACAAAATTTGAAGCCATTTCGGCCTTAAAGCCATTTCCCTGTGAAGATTTTCTTCGTTTGCGCAGAGTTTATTCACCCTCTAATTCTTTCAGGGCCTCCAGGGTCTCCCGAAACCTTCTCGGCAAGGGCGAGGTGATGCGCTTTTCGCTCAAGGGGGACAGCACACCCTCAAGAACCGGGAACTCCAGCCTGCAAGCATGTAAAAGCTGGCTCCGCACGCCAAAGGAGTTCCGGTATTCCAGATTGACTTTCTCCTCCCCATATTTTCCATCGCCGATCACGGGATGGCCGATGCTGGCCAAATGAGCCCTGATCTGGTGGGCCTTGCCGGTGATCAGCTTCACCTCCAGATAGGTGCAGTCATGCCCCGGATATGTTCGAAGGGGCGTGTAGGCGGTGTGGATGTTGGGGGAATCGCTTTGTAAAATGCGAACCTGGTTGGAAGCTTCCTCCTTCACGAGATATCCCTGTATCTCCGCCTCTTCCTCGATCCGCCCCACCACAAGGGTACGGTAATATTTACCAAGCCCCCGTTCCCGGAGCAGGCTGGAAAGCTGCTGGCTTCCCGCCAGGGACTTGCCGCACAGCACCAGACCGCCTGTATTGCGGTCCAGACGATTGCACACGGAAGGTTTAAACAGGGCAAGGCTCTCTTCCGTCACCGCTCCTTTTTCAAGCAGATAACCGATCATCCATTCGTTCAGGCTTTCCTCCCCGGGCGCCGATTTCTGGGACAAAATCCCGGCGGGCTTATCCAGGATCAGAACGTGCTCATCCTCATAGAGAACCCGGACACCCTTCAGATGAGCGTAGGCCCGCCCGTATTCCTGAAGGCGTCCGTCAAATCTGTCCTGAGACATCGGATGCGGTTTGCCAGGCGCACCTGTTCCAGAAGCCTTGCTGCCGGAACGCAGGAGCGAATCGCTGAAATGCAGAGATGAATCGTCAGTATTTGCGCCGGGAGGCAAAGTTACATTTCGGGAATTGGCTCCGCCAACCGGAAGCCGCCCTCCGAACTTCGTAAAAGTTTCCTCCGACAGGAAAAGCGTCACCTCATCTCCTGATTTTACAGGCTCTTTCCCTTCCGCCTTTTTCCCGTTCAGGGTGATGTTTTTCTTCCGAAGCATCTTGTAAAGGAAGCCGTCCGTGGCGGCAGGGAGGATCCTTCGTAAATATTTGTCAAAACGCTGCCCGGCCTGATCCGGACCGATGGTAAATTGCTGCATTGCTTCCTCCATGCTGCGGGCGTATGCGGGCCGTTACGCTGTGATGCCGCATTTTGCGGCGCTTGCTGTGTTACTGCATTGTCTCTCCTTACAGGCTGACGCTCTTCAATGTGCTTATGATTCCTGCCGTGCGCTCTGCATTGGCCTCCAGGCGTTTCAATTCTTCCAGCCTCGCCGTATATTTTTTGAGATCCGTAAAAATCTTCACGGTGACGTCGGAAAAATGATCCGTCCGCAGGATCCCGTCAATGTGTTTGTAAAAATCATTTTCTGCGAAATTTTTATCCTCCGTAAAACCGCAGATGGTATTTCCCCGCACCGTCAAATGGGCCACGGAATAATTCTTGGAATAAGAAGTGAACACCATGTCGAAGAGCCCCTCCAGACCGCCGCAATGGGCGGCGATCTCCTCCGCCGCCCACTTGGAGCAGCTGTGGAAACGCAGGAAAAGGATGGCGTTCACGGCGCTTTTGCTGGCGGGAAGGCATCCCAGCACCGCCACCACCGTGAGCAGGTTCAATCGGGGATCCACGTCGGTGATGCCCTGGGCCGCATTATAATTTTTGGTGGTAAAATATCCCGCCAGGAACAAGCTTAAGGAGATCCCGAAATACAGCAGGGTTCGCAGGATTTCATATTTTTTCTGGGAATCCAGGTAATTTCTGGTTCCCTTGTATTTTTCCGTGGTAAACATCCGTAAAAAAAGCATGCTGACGTTCCTCCGTCCAAATTTTCCAACTGCGGTTTTGAACCTGTGTTTCCTATTCTACTACCTTTTTCCCGTCCTGGCAAGTGAAAGCGCCATTTTGACGCTATTTATTGTTCATCCAGCCTGAACTCTCACTATTTATTGTCTCTCGCTGGCATACATGCTGGCCCGTCCCTGGATCACCCTGGCCGTCTCTTCTGCGCTCTTCTGCCCCTGGAAAAAGGCTTCCGCTTCTTCGTCAATGATCTTCAGGATTTCATCGTCATCCCCCGGCACCAGCCTCGCTTTCCGGATCATATCCAGCACCGCATCGATCTCTTCCTGGGTGGGCGCACGGAAGGTATAAGTCCATCCATCGCTCCAATAGGTGCTCTGAGCCGTTATGCTGGAAATCGGATTCCCTTCCTCGTCCAAAACGGGATTGCCCTCTTCGTCCAATTCATAGCCGGAAAACAGGGCTTCTCGCACCATCCGGTCAAGGGCCCGCTTCAAGGTGGGAAAGCCAAAGGAAAAGGAACTGGCTTTCTCCTGAGTCAAAATGCTTTCCAGGAACGCCCAGGCCCCTTCCTGGAGGGCGGATTTGGATGAAATTCCATAGGTCTGGTAGACATTGCTGATCCTGTGGCCGCCGCTTCCATCCGCCGTAGGATATCCGATATAGACGGCGCCCCCAAAGGGCTGATACATCTCCTGATAGGTTTGGAAGGAATTCAATCCCGTCTCAAAAGCCGTGGTCAACAGCACTTCCCCGGCCTGGATCCGGGCCGGTCCGGCCGGAGCGCCATCCGGAATTTCCACCGTATCCGGAAACCGTCCCACGAACTGGAGAAGTCTCTGAAATTCTTCGGAATCAAAGCGGCACTCTCCCGTCTCACGGTTCCAGAAAGCTTCCTGGCCAAAGGTCAGCAGGAATTCCAGGATGGAGCTTCTGCGGGAATGGTTGAACAATTCCGCTTCCGGATGGGCGTCGGCATAAGCGATAACCCCGTCCAGCGTCCAATCCACATCCTGCAGATCGGCGGCACTTCCGACCACGGAGGAGACGGAAAACCGATAGGGAATCGCCGTCAGACAGCCCCCTATGGTATACGCTTCCAGAATGTTTTCCAGAAAATCTTCCCGTTTCAGGACGCCGCTGTTTTCCAGATAAGGAGACAGATCCGCAAAGACCCCTTTGGAGGCGAAAAGCGTCACATCCAGGCCGCTCAAGTCGATCAGATCGGGACAATCCCCGGAAAGGATGGCGTTCTGGAAATTGGTGCGGGCGTCCTCATAGCTTTCCCCGCTGGCGCTGTCGTAAAAGGACTGGATCTCGATACGGTACTTGTCATTCTTTTTATTAAAATTTACAACGGAGGCCCGCAGTGTGGAATCCTCCGGGGACAGGGTGCCCAGCCTCAAGGTCTGTTTTTCCTGGTCGGCGACAAGCTCTGTCCTGGCCAGGAGGACGATTTCCGTTTCGCCCCCAAAGTCACTCCTGCAGGCGGCTGCGATCTTTCCTTCCTCTGTGACACCCAGAAGCCTCGCATAGGAGCCGTTGACATCGCAATCCAGCCATTGCAGCACTTCTTTCGCACTTTGAGCGGCGATCTCATAATCATAGATACCGTTCTCGTTATACAACAAAAAATCCTTCTCATTTCCAGGGAAAAGATCGCTCACCTCATAGCCGGAAAAAGACGCTTCCACCTTCGACGCCTCTTGACCTTCAAAATCAAGCTCTACCAACTGATCGGACGCATCCCCGATGATGAAAAATCCTCCCGTTTCCTCGCTTTCATAATACGCCGCATAGAACTTTCCCGTCCTGCCAAGGCCCAGGCCGGAAATGCGGCAGTTCTCATTTTCCAGGGAAAGACTTCCCCTCAGGGCTCCCTCCTCATCAAAGCAAAAAGCGGCATTTCCGGAAGCGGCACAGACGGTTCCCGCCCCGTCGGCCTGCAGGAACCAGGCATACTGCGAGGAAGGGATTTCCTTTTCAAAGACTTCCTTTCCCTCTAGGTCGAATTTGCAGAAGAAAGCTTTTTCTTCCGCCTCGTCCCCAGAATCCGCCCTTTGTAGAACCAAATAAAAGTCCCCCTCTTCCGTTGCCGCAAAGGCGCAGACCTCCCATTCCCCGTCCACCGCTGCGCCGTCCGTTCGGCGCAGGGTGAGGGTCGAATCGCCCGCTTCCCACGAAAGTTCCTCTTTTGAGGTTTCCTTCTTTCCCTGGGAGGCTTCATCCTCTGGATTTTCTTCTTCCGGATCATCCTCAGTTCCCAGGGAAATTCGATGCAGAATCCAGGGGGAAGATTCAGCTGCCTCTTCCAAATTTTCCGTTTCCGGGGCCACGGCTTCCGGTTCTTCAAAATAATACAAATCATTCCCGAACAGCTGCACCTGTCCATAAGGGACTTCCCCCATTTCCAGGAACTCCGGCACATAGGCCCAGCATCCTTCCTCCCCTGGGCCGGCCGTTTCTGCGTCCGTCCCTTTTGGGTTTTCCTCCAGGCTTCCTCCCTCACCGTCTTTCCTTCCTCCGCAGGCCGTCAGCGCAGCCGCTAACCATACGAAACACAAAAATAAGATCCAGGCATTTCTCTTTTTCATTGAAATCTCCTCCATTTTCATTGATTTCTGAAAAAATCTCATGCCTGAATCTTATAGGATAAATCTCAAAAAAATCTCAATTTATTTTATTTCCTTTCTGATATTAAATTTAACTGCTAAAAAACCGTGCAATGCTGTTTATTCCCTGGAGGACCTTTTCGTCTTGAACGGCGGGGAGTTCATTCGTATTGTGGCTGTACACAACCTCATGAACGTTATAACAGTTCATATGGTGCAGCAAAATACAAGCCGTTTCATACGCTTTTTCTATATGTCCGTCCCCGCCGCCCACAAGTATAACAGCTCCCTTTTTTGTTTTTGGAACAGGAATCTCATTTCTGAAGAAACGGGCGCAGAAATATCTCTGCAATCTGCTCCCCACATCCAGCAATCTGCCTGTTAATTCTGAAAAATAGATGGGAGAGGCTATTACGATATTGTCGCATGTCTGGATATACGAATATACTTCCTGCATTTCATCGTGAATCGTGCAACCGTCATTTTCCCGACAAAATCTACAATCAATACAAGGTGATATATCGCATCTATATGCATTTACAATATGGCTGTTGCCGTACAAAGAATTTACCAGTTTTTCAACAAGTGATGCAGTGTCTCCATTTGCCCTTGGCGACCCATTCAGTATTAATGTTTTCATTCCACTTCCCATCATACAAGTGCTCTCATTGTTCTTTTAAATTAGCCGGGCCTTAATCCCTGTGAACAAAATGTTCAATTCCTCCGCCGATATCCGTGATTTTATTTTTTATGAAATACGGATAGATATTCAAATCATTTGAAAAAACTTTCATCGCACCAGATCATTCGTTTACATCGGATTTTCAAGCCGGTTTCCTCCAAGAACTCCCGAACAAGGGTTTCCTCTGCCGTTTCGCCAATTTTAACATGACCGCCGGGCAGGGCATATTCACCGTTATCACTTTGAACCAGCACCATATCCTTGTCGATCAGGACTCCGACAGCCCGGAACGAACAAACTGTATTGTCAGCTTCAAAATGCCAATCACTGCTCATAAAAGAGTTCCTCCGCAACAAGTTAATTTCCCAGCAATTCGCCAACCGCCAAATCCCAATATTTTTCCGGTATGTTAGGCCAGCGACATTCTCCTTCCTGCTCTTTGCATAGCGCCATCACTTTTTCCAAAACCGCTCCGTGTGAAATCTCACCCGTTCTCAACATATGTTCTGTGACCTTACACCACGCAGGCGCATTTTCCCATAGGCCCGAAATGCGTAAATCCCGAATCACACTCTCTGCATCGTACTCTAAACTGACAAACTCCTCATTCCATGCATCCTGTGCGCCCTGCAATATCATAAACTGCGCTTTACCCTTTCCGTTTAAAGAAAGACCTGCGGAGCCAGGATTGAGAATTACTTTCCCCTTATGTTCTATTTTCCCTTGTATATGGGTGTGGCCGCACAAAATATACGAGGCTGTGGTGCTCTCTCTTATAAAAAAGCACTTGTATGTCTCTTTTACAGAATATAATATATCCATCGTTTTTTGCGGAAACGCCAGCTCACCAACATAGTCTCCGAGAAAAACAAACGTATCTGCCTTTCTATTGAGCGCTTTTTATACATTCATTCAAGGCAATATAGTTGCCATGTATATCGGATAACACGGCAATATTCATCAATGTAATTCTCCCTGAGATTCCCTATTATTCAATTTCCTTTTTTACTATGGCTGCCACAATCAGCCCCGCTCGCAACCTATACCCCAAGAATTTCAAACTTATACAAGATACTGCTCAAGAACGATTTCTCTGACACTATCCTCCGGACTTTTCTGGGTATTATCATACAAATGCCCCTGGTTTTCCGGCATCGATTCCAGTTTCTTTTTCAGGAACAGGGCTCTGTCGATCATGTCCACATCACCGCGCATACGGATACGTCTTTCAATTTCTTCCGCCTCCGCCGTAAGAACGATGTAATAGAGTTCCGCCTGATAAAGCTTCGCCAGTTCCCGGACACGCGGCAATTCTTCTTCGATCACATAGTCGATCACAACGTCGAT